>JBOIDB010000068.1:0-62988 GCA_050740235.1 Gammaproteobacteria bacterium | reverse complement strand
GATGCCGCGCGCCGCGATCGCCGCGGCGGCATGATCCTGCGTCGAATAGATGTTGCACGAGGCCCAGCGCACCTCGGCGCCGAGCTCGACCAGCGTCTCGATGAGCACGGCGGTCTGGATAGTCATGTGCAGCGAGCCCGCGATGCGCGCGCCCTCGAGCGGCCGCCGTCCGGCATACTCGGCGCGCAGCGCCATTAAGCCGGGCATCTCGGTCTCGGCGATCGCGATTTCGCGGCGGCCCCAGCCGGCGAGGGACATATCGGCGACTTCGTGGTCCTCGCGCAGGTTCGCGGCGGCGGGTCGTGTGCTCATGACGATTCAGTCTCCGTGTGGAAAGGCGTCGGCGGCCAAGAGCCGGGTGGTGCCGGTAATCAAGTCCATGCGGGCGGATCGCGCCCGGTTCAGGCGGCGGCGTCGATGCGCAGGTCCTCGGCCTTGTCCGTGCGTTCCCACGTGAAGTCGGGCTCCTCTCGCCCGAAGTGGCCGTACGCCGCGGTCGCCGAGTAAATCGGCCGCACGAGATCGAGCATACCGAGGATGCCGAACGGCGTCAGGTCGAAATGCTGCTTGATGAGGCGCACGAGCCGCTCGTGCGAAATGCGGCCCGTGCCGAAGGTGTCGACGCTGATCGAGGTCGGCTCGGCGATGCCGATCGCGTACGACACCTGAATCTCGCAGCGTTCCGCCAGGCCGGCGGCGACGATGTTCTTGGCGACGTAGCGCGCCGCGTAAGCCGCCGAGCGGTCGACCTTCGACGGATCCTTGCCGGAGAATGCGCCGCCGCCGTGCCGTGCCATTCCGCCGTAGGTGTCGACGATGATCTTCCGCCCGGTCAGCCCGCAATCGCCCATCGGGCCGCCCACGACGAAGCGCCCCGTCGGGTTGATATGGAAGCGCGTCTTCGCGCCGAGCCATTTGCCGGGAAAGACGGGCTTGATGATCTCTTCGAGGACGGCCTCGTGCAGGTCCTTCTGCGAAACTTCGGCATCGTGCTGGGTCGACAGCACCACGGCTTCGACGCCCGCCGGCTTGCCGGCCTCGTAGCGGAACGTCACCTGGCTCTTCGCATCGGGCCTGAGCCACGCGAGCCGGCCGCTCTTGCGCACTTCCGCCTGGCGTTTCACCAGCCGATGCGCGTAAGTGATCGGCGCGGGCATGAGCACTTCGGTTTCGTTGCTCGCGTATCCGAACATGAGGCCCTGATCGCCCGCGCCCTGGGCTTTCGCTTCGCCGCGGTCCACGCCCTGCGCGATGTCACCGGATTGCTTGCCGATGGCGTTCACGACGGCACAGGTGGCGCCGTCGAAGCCCTTGTCCGAATGGTCGTAGCCGATGTCGAGGATGGCGCGGCGGGTCAGCGTCTCGAGGTCGACCCATGCGGTCGTCGATACTTCGCCGGCGACGACCACCAGGCCGGTCTTGACCAGCGTCTCGCACGCCACCCGGGCGCTGCGGTCCTTCTCGAGAATGGCATCCAGGACCGAGTCGGAAATCCGATCCGCGATCTTGTCGGGGTGGCCCTCCGACACGGATTCGGAGGTGAACACATAGTCTTCGACCATTGGTTTTGCTTACCTGCGGCGGGTTCGGCGGCGATTGCGGGGATTGGAAAACAGGGCATTATAGCCTCCCTCTCACTGCCTTTCACTTTCCGGGCGACTGCCTTAACCTAGAGCCTCTTCCACGCTTCACGGTTCCTCTCCATGGCTGCTCTCAACTCACCCGTCTGCGAGTTCGGCCGGCCCGCCGTCGATTTCTCGCTCGACGATCCCGACGGCCGTCGCTGGACGCTCGCGGATTGCCGCGGAGAAAACGGCACGCTGGTCATGTTCATCTGTAATCACTGCCCGTTCGTGCAGGCTATCCTCGACCGCCTCGCGCGGGATACGCGCGATCTCGTCGCGCACGGCATCAGCTCGGTCGCCATCATGCCGAACGATCCCACGCACTATCCGGAAGATTCGGTCGAGAACATGCGTCGCGTCGCACTTCAGCACGATTTCCCGTTCCCCTACCTCATCGACGAGACGCAGGATGTCGCGCGTGACTACGGCGCCGTCTGCACGCCGGACTTTTACGGTTTCAACCGCGAGCTCGAGCTGCAGTATCGGGGCCGCCTGGATGCGAGCGGCCGAGCGCCGGCGCCGCCCGATGCACGCCGCGAGCTGTACGAAGCCATGCTTCAGATAGCGCGCACCGGTCACGGTCCCGAGGAGCAGGCGCAGAGCATCGGCTGCTCGATCAAGTGGATGGAGCATTGATGAGCCCGCGCCGGTTGCCGCGACCGGGGCGGTAGGCGAAAATGCGCGCCCTTCGAACGAAAGAGTCCCCGATGCCGACACGCAGAGAGCTGGCGAACGCGATTCGTGCGCTCAGCATGGATGCCGTGCAGAAAGCCGAGTCCGGCCATCCCGGCATGCCGATGGGCATGGCGGACATCGCCGAGGTGCTCTGGAACGACTTTCTCGAGCACAACCCGGCGAATCCGCGCTGGCTGAACCGCGACCGCTTCGTCATTTCGAACGGCCACGGCTCCATGCTGCTGTACTCGCTCGCGCACCTGACCGGCTACGACCTGCCGCTGGCCGAGATCGAGAACTTCCGCCAGTTCGGTTACCGCACGCCGGGGCACCCCGAATACGAGCTCGACGCGGCCATCGAGACGACCACCGGGCCGCTCGGCCAGGGGCTCACCAACTCGGTCGGCATGGCACTTGCGGAAAAGGTGCTCGCCGCCACCTTCAACCGCCCGGGCTTCGACATCATCGATCATTATACCTACGTCTTCATGGGCGACGGCTGCCTCATGGAAGGCATATCGCACGAAGCCTGTTCCCTGGCGGGCACGCTGGCCTTAAGCAAGTTGATCGGCTTCTACGACTCGAACGGCATTTCCATCGACGGCGAGGTGGAAGGCTGGTTCACGGATGACACCGCGGCGCGCTTTCGCGCCTACAAATGGCACGTCGTCGACGATGTCGATGGCCACGATCCCGACGCGGTGCGCAAGGCCATCGAGGAGGCGCGCGCCGAGCGCGATCGCCCGTCGCTGATCGTCTGCCGCACGATCATCGGCTTCGGCGCGCCGACCAAGCAGGGCACCGCTGCCACGCACGGGTCGCCGCTCGGCGAGGAAGAAGTGGCGCGGGCGCGGCGCGAGCTCGACTGGCCGCATCCGCCGTTCGTCGTACCGGACGAGATTCGCGACGCCTGGGATGCGCGTCAGCGCGGCGCCGAGCTCGAAGCCCGCTGGAACGAGCTGCATGCGAAATATCGCAAGGCGCACCCGGATCTCGCCAACGAGCTCGCGCGGCGCATGCGCCGCGGCCTGCCGGAGGGCTGGGCGGAGAAAGCAGACCGTTTCATCGCCGGGCAGGCCGAGGCGGGCAAGGACGCGGCGACCCGCAAGTCCTCCGAAGTGGCGCTGAACGGCTACGGGCCGTTGCTGCCGGAGCTTTTCGGCGGCTCCGCGGACCTGACCGGTTCCAACAACACATTCTGGAGCGGCTCCAGGGCCGTTACCTCGGATGATGCCGCGGGCAATTACGTGTACTTCGGCGTGCGCGAGTTCGGCATGACCGCCATCCTGAACGGCCTCGTGCTGCACGGCGGTTTCATCGGCTACGGCGGCACGTTTCTGACGTTCTCCGATTACGCGCGCAACGCCGTGCGCATGGCGGCATTGATCGGCGTGCCGACGATTCTCGTCTACACGCATGACTCGATCGGGCTAGGCGAGGACGGTCCGACCCACCAGCCTGTCGAGCATCTCGCGAGCCTGCGCCTGATACCGAACATGACGCTGTGGCGGCCCTGCGATGCGGTCGAAACCGCCGTTGCCTGGCGCGACGCCATCGAGCGGGGCAGCGGCCCGACGAGCCTCGTGCTGACGCGCCAGGGCATACCCCATCAGACCCGGACGCCTTCGCAGATCGAAGCGATCCGCCGCGGCGGCTACGTGCTCGATGACGCGAACGGCGCGCCGGAGCTGATTCTGATCGCGACCGGATCGGAAGTCGGCATCGCGAGGGCCGCGGCCGCCGAGCTGGCCAAGCGCGGCCGCGCCGTGCGTCTGGTGTCGATGCCGAGCGCCGAGATCTTCGACGCTCAGGATGCCGATTACCGTGAATCGGTGCTGCCGCAGGCGATCACGCGGCGCCTCGCCATCGAAGCCGGCGTGACCGGCTACTGGCACAAATACGTCGGCATCGATGGCCGCGTCATCGGCATCGACCGTTTCGGCGCCTCCGCGCCGGCGAAAGTCCTGTTCGAGCATTTCGGGTTCACCGCGGCGCACATCGTCGAGGTTGCGCAGTCGATGCTCCCGTAGGGCCGGCTTCAGCCGGCCGTCACTCCCTGCGCAGACAACGCGAAACGGCGAATTCACAGAAGAGGCATCCATGGCAGTAAAGGCAGCAATCAACGGTTACGGCCGCATCGGCCGCAACATCCTGCGGGCGCTCTACGAGTCCGGCCGCACCGGCGAGCTCGAGATCCTGGCGGTCAACGATCTCGGCGACGCTGAAACCAACGCGCATCTGACCCGCTACGATACGGCACACGGCCCGTTTCCCGGCGAGGTTTCCGTGGACGGTGACAACCTGGTCGTCAACGGCGACCGCATCCGCGTGCTGGCCGAACGCGATCCGGCGAAGCTGCCGTGGGGCGAGCTCGGTGTCGATGTGGTGATCGAGAGCACGGGACTGTTCGCCAGCAAGGAGAAGGCCTCGGCGCACCTGAAGGGCGGCGCGAAAAAGGTCATCATCTCGGCGCCGGCGGGCACGAGCGTGGACGCCACCATCGTCTACGGCGTCAACCACCAGATCCTCAAGGCGAGCGACAAGGTCATCTCGAACGCTTCCTGCACCACCAACTGTCTCGTGCCGCTCGTCAAGCCGCTGCACGATGCCGTCGGTGTCGAGCGCGGGCTCATGACGACCATTCACTCGTACACCAACGATCAGGTCCTGACGGATGTGTTTCACAAGGACTTGCGCCGCGCGCGCTCCGCGACCATGTCGCAGATTCCGACCAAGACCGGCGCGGCGTCCGCCGTCGGCCTCGTGCTGCCCGAGCTCGACGGCAAGCTCGACGGTTTCTCCGTGCGCGTGCCGACCATCAACGTGTCGCTCGTCGACCTGACGTTCACGGCCGGCCGCAAGACGAGCCGGGAGGAGATCGACGAGATCATGCGCAAGGCGTCCGAGGGTGCGCTCGAGGGCATCGTTGCGTACAGCGACGCGCCGCTGGTTTCCGTCGATTTCAATCACAATCCGGCCTCGTGCATTTACGATGCGACCCTGACGAAGGTCATCGACGGCCTTCTGGTCAAGGCCTGCGCCTGGTACGACAATGAATGGGGCTTTTCCAACCGCATGCTGGACACCACCATCGCATTCGCCAATGTACGCTGACGGTTGCGCCGGAGCGTCGGCGTGAACATGCTGAAAATGGCCGACCAGGATTTGCGCGGCAAGCGCGTGCTGATCCGCGAAGATCTCAACGTGCCGGTGAAGGACGGCAAAGTCACCAGCGACGCGCGCATCCGTGCGGCGCTCGGGACCATCCAGGCGGCTCTCGACGGGGGCGCCGCAGTGATCCTGTTGTCGCACCTCGGCCGCCCCGTCGAGGGTAAGCCCGACGAATCGCTTTCGCTCGCGCCGGTTGCCGCACGGCTCTCCGAACTGCTCGGCCACAAGGTGGAGCTGGCGCGCAAGTGGCTGGACGGCGTCGACATAAAGCCCGGTGAAGTCGTGCTCTGCGAGAACGTGCGCTTCAACGTCGGCGAGAAGGCAAATGACCCGGCGCTGGCGCGCCGCATGGCCGATCTCTGCGACGTCTTCGTCATGGATGCCTTCGGGACGGCGCATCGCGCACAGGCGAGCACGCACGGCGTCGCGGAGCACGCGCCGCTGGCCTGCGCGGGGCCGCTGCTGGTCAACGAGCTGGAAGCGCTGCATCGCGCGCTCGATGAGCCGAGCCGGCCGCTGGTGGCGATCGTGGCCGGCGCCAAGGTGTCGACCAAGCTCGAGGTCCTCGACGCGCTCGCCCGCAAGGTCGATCAGCTCATCGTCGGCGGCGGCATCGCGAATACCTTCATCGCCGCGGCCGGCTACGAGGTTGGCCGCTCGCTGCACGAGCCGGATTTCATCGCGGAAGCGAAACGGTTGACGGCGAAAGGCAATGGCACGGCCGAAATCCCGTTGCCGACGGACGTCGTGGTGGCCAGGGAGCTCGCGGAGAGCGCGGAGGCCGACGTCAAGTCCGTCGGAGCGGTGGACGGCGACGAGATGATTCTCGATATCGGGCCGGATACCGCCGAGAGTTTCGCGCGCCTGCTCGCCGGCGCCGGAACTATCGTCTGGAACGGCCCGGTCGGCGTCTTCGAATACGATCAGTTCGGTGAGGGCACGCGTATTCTGGCCACAGCCATCGCGGAAAGCCGGGCCTTCTCGATTGCCGGAGGCGGCGATACGCTCGCGGCCGTCGAGAAGTACAAGGTGGCCGATCGAATCTCCTACATCTCCACCGGCGGCGGCGCCTTCCTTGAGTTTCTCGAGGGAGGCACGCTGCCGGCCGTCGAAGTCCTGGAACGTCGCGCGATTCAGGGTCAGACTGCTGTTTCGGCCCCGCAACGACTGCGATGATCGGGAGTCTTACCTCAAGATGAGCGCAGTGAGCAAAATGGCGCAGGACAGGGCCACGGCGCCGGTCCTGGAACGCCGCGCAAGTCGCGGCATGCTGAGGCGCACCAAGATCGTCGCCACTCTCGGGCCGGCCACCGACGACCCCGAGGTGCTGGCCGAGCTGCTGCGCGCCGGAGCCAATGTCGTGCGGGTCAATTTCTCGCACGGAACGACCGAGGACGTCGAGCGACGCACGAAGCTCGTGCGCAAGGTGGCGGCGGATATCGGCCGCGAAGTCGGCGTGCTCGGCGACCTGAGCGGGCCGAAGATCCGCATTCAGCGTTTTGCCGCCGGGAGCGTCGAGCTGGCCCGGGGCGACCGGTTCGTGCTCGACACCAGTCTCGACGAGAACGCGGGCACGGCCGAGGCGGTCGGCGTAACTTATCCGCAGCTCGCGCGAGATGTTGCACCCGGCGACGTCCTGCTCCTCGACGACGGTCATATCGTGCTCGATGTCGAGTCTGTCGAAGGTTCGCGGGTGATCTGCCGCGTGAACGTCGGCGGGCGGCTGGCCGATGCGAAGGGCATCAACCGGCAGGGCGGCGGGCTTTCTGCCGCGACGCTCACGGACAAGGACCGCGAGGACATCCGCACCGCGGCCAGGCTCGGGCTCGACTTCCTTGCCGTGTCGTTTCCCCGCGGGGCCACCGATATCGAGCTCGCGCGCAGCCTGTTCCGCGAAGCGGGCGGCGAAGGCCTGATCGTGGCGAAGATCGAGCGCGCCGAGGCCGTGCGCAACATCGAAGGAATCATCGACGCCAGCGACGTCATCATGGTCGCACGCGGCGATCTCGGCGTGGAGGTCGGCTACGCGGAATTGACCGGGCTGCAGAAGCGCATCATCCGTATGACCCGGACCCACAATCGCATCGTCATCACGGCCACGCAGATGATGGAATCCATGATCAGCAACCCGATTCCGACGCGCGCGGAAGTGTCCGACGTGGCGAACGCGGTCATGGACGGCTCCGACGCGGTGATGCTTTCCGGCGAAACGGCGGTGGGCCAGTATCCGGTCAAGGCGGTCGAAGCGATGGCCGAGGTCTGCCGCGGCGCCGAGAAGCATCACCTCACGCGCGGGCGCTCGTCGCACCGCATGGACGATTCGTTCCGCTACATCGACGAGGCCATCGCCATGGCCGTCATGTACACGGCGAACCATCTCAAGGTATCGGCGATCATCGCGCTGACGGAATCCGGCTCGACGGCGTTGTGGATGTCACGCATCCGCTCGGACATACCGATCTACGCGTTCACGCGCCACGAGGCCACGCGCCGGCGGGTGACGCTGTATCGCGGCGTCTATCCGGTGTCCTTCGACATCGTGCACGCGGACGCGCGCATGCTTTACCAGGAGATCTTCCACAGGCTGCTCGATCTCGACCTGGTCAATGTCGACGACCTCGTGATTTTCACCAAAGGCGACCTGACGGGCGTCGCCGGCGGCACCAACGCCATGAAGATCCTCAAGGTGACCGACGGGCGGGGGTAGTTCGGCATAAGCATGCCCCGACCCCGATCCGGGGGCCGTTGCCGGCTTCTTGCCGGGAACGCTGCGCTTGTCCCGACCTACGAAGATGCCGCCTGGAGGGCTTTCAGGTCGGCCAGCACGTCGCCTGAATGCGCGTCGGGATCGACGTCGTCGTAGTGCTTGACGATCCTGCCCTCCGGATCGATCAGAAAGCTCTCCCGATCCGCGAACTTCATCGGCCCGATGCTCGTCAGGACGCCGTAATTGCGCGAGACCTCGCCGTCTGGGTCGGACAGCAGCGTGAACGGCAGGTGGTACTTCTCGGCGAATTCCTTGTGTGAGGCGACGTCGTCGAGGCTCACGCCGACGATCTCGGCGCCGATCTCCCTGAACGCGAAAATGTTGTCGCGGAATTCGCAGGCCTCGGTCGTGCACCCGGGCGTGTCGTCCTTCGGATAGAAGTACAGCGCCAGCCATTTGCCGCGATAGTCCTCGATGCTGCGCCATTCTCCGGTCTGGTCCTGCAGTTTGAACGCCGGCGCGGCCTTGCCGGCTTCGGGCGCATCCGCGGCGAGCGCGCCGGAAGCGGCCATCGGAAGCACCAGCAGAGCGTAGAGCAGCGGGGCGATCTCCCGGCTGCGCATGAGTGTCTTGTTCATCGGTTGTTCCTCGTACGCGGTGAGCGTACAGCACGCGGGAGAGTTCCGACATCGATCGCCGGAACGAGTTCCGCGTCACGGTTGGCGGAATGAGGCCGGCGTTATTATTATGCCACCATGCGTAGCGCGCACGGCCGGCCAGGCCGACTGGCGGGACTTTGAACACGCTCTCGAACAAACCGCGAATCGGCCTCGTCCTGCCGGGCGGCGGCGCGCGGGCCGCCTATCACGTCGGCGTGCTCAAGGCGATCGCCGAGTTCATGCCGCGGCGCGCGCCGAACCCTTTCCCGGTCATCAGCGGCACCTCCGCCGGCGCGATCAACGCGGCCGTGCTCGCGAGCCGTGCCCTGCGCTTCCGCGCCGGCATCGCGGAAATGGAACGCGTATGGGCGAATTTCTCGGCGCAGCAGGTCTACCGCTCCGACGCCTGGACCATGCTGGCCTCGAGCGCGCATTGGTTCGTCACCGTGCTGCTCGGAGGTTTCGGCGTCCGCAAGCCGCGTTCGCTGCTGGACAACGCGCCGCTGCGCGAGCTGCTCGGCAGGAAGATCCGCTTCGAGGAGATCCAGCGTGCGATTGATGCGCGGCACCTCGACGCCGTCGCGATCACTGCGTCGGGCTACAACTCGGCGCGCTCGATCTCCTTCTTCCAGGCGCGCGAGGGCCTGAAGACCTGGACGCGCGTGCGCCGGCGCGGCCAGAAAGCGAACCTCACGCTCGATCACCTGATGGCCAGCGTGGCCGTCCCGTTCATCTTCCCGCCGACGTGCATCGACGGCGAATTCTACGGCGACGGCGCGATGCGCCAGGCGACGCCGCTCAGCGCCGCCATACATCTGGGCGCGCAGCGGCTGCTCGTCATCGGCGTGCGCGACGAGGCGAGCAATCCGACGCCGGATCCCGCGAATCCGGCACCGTATCCGAGCCTCGGCCAGATTGCCGGCTACATGCTGGACACGCTGTTCATGGATGGTCTGTACGCCGATCTCGAACGCGTGACGCGCATCAATCTGCTGCTCAGCCAGACGCCGCCCGGCCGGTTGAGCGGCCCCGTGGCGAACCTGAAGCGCATCGACACCATGCTCATCGTGCCGAGCCAGGACATTCGCGGCATCGCGCGACGGCACGTTCACGAGTTGCCGATTCCGGTGCGTCTGCTGCTCAAGGGGCTCGGCGCCATGAATCAGGGCGGTCTGCAGCTCGTGAGCTACCTGCTGTTCGAGTCCGGATACACGCGCGCTCTGATCCGGCTCGGCTACCGGGACGCCTGGGCGGTCGCCGATCGGCTGCGGCCGTTCCTGGCCGGCGAGGAAGTGCCGCCGATCAGCGCGCCGCATTGGGTGGAGCGCGATCTGTCAGGTGAGGAAAAGCGACCCGAGGCCGAGGAACGCCAGGAAGCCGATCGCATCGGTCATCATGATGAGGACGACACTGCCCGCCAGCGCCGGGTCGATCTTTAGGCGCTTCAGGACCAGCGGGATGCCGACGCCGGCGAGCGCGGCGACGAGCAGATTGATGACCAGCGCGGCGGCGATGACGCCGCCGATCTGCCAGCTTCGGAACCAGATCACCACCGCCGCGGCGACGATGAGAGCCATGCCGAACCCGTTCAGCAGGCCGATCGCGATTTCCTTCTGAATGAGCCAGCGAGCGTTCGAGCGTTCTATCTGCCCGAGCGCGATGCCGCGGATCACGAGCGTCAGCGTCTGGCTCCCGGCGATGCCGCCCATGCTCGCCACGATGGGCATGAGCACGGCGAGCACCACGACCTGGTCGATGGTCGCCTGGAACAGCCCGACCACCCAGGCGGCGAGGAATGCAGTCGCGACATTGACGCCCAGCCACACGGCGCGGCGCCTGGCGCTCTTGACCGCAGGCGCGAACATGTCCTCGTCCTCGTCGAGACCGGCCATGCGCATGATGGAGTGCTCGCCCTGCTCGCGGATCACGTCGACGACGTCGTCGATCGTGATGCGGCCGACGAGCGTGCCCGTGTCGTCGACGACAGCCGCCGACAGCAGATCGCGATCCTCGAACAGTCTCGCAACCTCCGCTTCCGGCAGATCCGCGCTGATCGGCTCGACGCCCGTGTCCATCAGCTCGGCGACGGTGCGCTGCGGGTCCTGCGTGAGCAGCCGGCTGATGGCGAGGGAGCCCAGGTAAGCGTCGTTGCGGTTGACGACGAAGAGCTGGTCGGTGCGCTCGGGGACGCCGCCGCGCGCGCGCAGGTAGCGCAGCACGACCTCGAGCACGACGTCCGGCCGGACCGTTACCGCGTCGGTATTCATCAGGCCGCCCGCGGTATCTTCCGGGTAGGCGAGCACGGCACGCAGCCGGTCCCGGTCCTGGTGCTCGAGGGAGCGCAGGACCTGGCGGTTCACCGCTTCGGGCAGGTCGCCCATGATGTCGGCGAGGTCGTCGAGCTCCATGCCTTCCATGGCGGCGACGAGCTCTTCCGAATCCATGCCGCTGATCAGGTTGGCGCGCACCTCGTCATTGAGCTCGATGAGGACCTCGCCTTCGTCCTCCGGATCGACGAGCTCCCAGACGACCTCGCGCCGCGCGGGCGGCAGCGATTCGAGCAGCGTGGCGATCTCCGCCGGATGCAGCGAGTTGATCATCCGGTGGATGCCGCGCATGGTGCCGCTTTCGAGAGCGGTACGCAGCGCCTGCAGCCGGAATTCCTTGTTGTTCGCTGATTCCATCGCGCGCTCGCGGCCGGTGGGTGAACGGCGGTGCGGAGTGTAACGCTTCGCAGGTTACGCGTCGAAGAGTTCGCCGGAGTGGGCGGCCAGCTCGGTATGGCGTGTCAATACGTGCTCGTACGTTTCGCTGAAATGCGCGGCGAGCTGCTCGGCGATATACACGGATCGGTGCTGGCCGCCCGTGCAGCCGATGGCGACCGTCAGATAGCTGCGGCTGGACTGCTTGAAGGCCGGAATCCAGGCGTCGAGAAACGCCGTGATGTCCGCCAGCATCCGCCGCACGTCCGCGTCGCTTTCGAGGTATTCGATGACCTGCGCGTCCTTGCCGCTCCACGGCCGCAACGCGCTGTCCCAGTAGGGGTTCGGCAGGCAACGCACGTCGAACACGAAATCGGCGTCGCTCGGGATGCCGTGCTTGTAGCCGAACGATTCGAACAGCAGCGACAGCTTGCCTTCCCCGCGCGGCTCGATTCGGGTTCGCACGGCTTCGCGCAGCTCGTGAACGCTGGTGCGCGTCGTGTCGATGATGAGATCGGCGGCATCGCGGATCGGCGCCAGCAACCGCCGCTCGCGCGCGATCGCCTCGCGGAGGCTCAGTCCCGGCCCGCTGAGCGGATGCTTCCGCCGCGTCTCGCTGTATCGCTTGAGCAGGATGTCGTCGTCGGCGTGCAGGAACAGCACCTCGCAGCCCACGCCATCCGAGCGCAGTCTGTCGACGAGCTGTGGTACGGCGTCGATATCGGCCGGCCGGTTGCGCGCGTCGACGCCGACGGCGGTCAGGTCATAGGCGCGGTCTTTGGTGGCGATGATCTCGGAGATGACCGAGGTGAGCAGGGCGGCGGGGATGTTGTCGATACAGTAGAAATCGAGATCTTCGAGCATGTGCAAGGCCACGCTCTTTCCCGAGCCGGACAGCCCGCTGACGATGATCAGCCGCACGCGGGCCCCTCGTTCGGCATCCTGTCGGTTGGGTGCTCTGAGCTAGGCGCTGGCGGACCGGTCCGCGGCGCAATGGATGAGCAGGTTGTACAGCTCGCGGCTGCCGGAGGCCTGGCGCAGAACCACGCGAAACCGTCGATCCGACAGCCGTTCCGCGATTCTCGCGATGCTGCGCGGTTCCTCTTCGCCGCACTCCTGCGGCACGACGACGGCGCAGATGAGATCCACCGGCCGCCCGTCCGGCGCGTCGAAGTCGACGGGCTCCGCCAGGCGCAGAAACGCCCCGACGCAGCGTTCCAGCCCGACGAGCCGGCCGTGTGGAATGGCGACCGCACGGCCGAGGGCGGTGCTGCCGAGCTTTTCGCGAGCCACCAGGGCATCGAACACGTCGCTGCTCGCCGGCGTGCCTTCGGCGGACGCGATCAGCTCGCTGACGATTTCCAGAGCATGTTTCTTGCTGCGCGCCTCGGCGTTGCGCAGCACCCGGTCGGGCGCAAGCAGGTCGTCAAGAGTCATGGGTGTTCAAACGGGTCGACCGTCAGGCGAAACGCTCTCTGCGCGCCTCGTCGGCGTGGTGGTCCGTCAGTTTCTCCTTGTATTTCTTCACCTGGCGATCGAGCTTGTCGCTCAACAGATCGATCGCCGCGTACATGTCTTCCTCTACCGCATCCGCGTAAAGCCGTCCACCGCTGACCTGCACCGTCGCTTCCGCCTTGTGGCGCAGCTTCTCGACGGTCAGGATGCAATGGATGTCGGTCACGTTGTCGAAATGCCGTTCCAGCCGGCTGAGCTTGCTGTCGACGTACTGGCGCAACGCGTCCGTGATCTCTACGTGATGTCCGGTAAGGTCAAGCTGCATATTCATCTCCTTGCCGTTCTCTGCCGTGATTTCTGTTGTCGGTAGTTTGTCATTCATCATCTGAGCGCCATCCTCCTGCGCTCGCTCGACGAGGGGATCTGCATCGCCTCGCGATATTTCGCCACGGTGCGCCGGGCAACCTGTATGCCGTCATTGGACAACGCCCTGGCGATCTTGTTGTCGCTCATCGGCTGACTCGGGTTCTCCTGGGCGATGAGCTTGCGCATCTTCGCGCGTATGGCCGTCGACGAGCAGCCGCTGCCGTCGGTCGCCTGTACCTGGCTGGAGAAAAAGTAGCGGAACTCGATGACGCCGCGCGGCGTGTGCATGTACTTGTTCGTGGTTACGCGCGAAATGGTCGATTCGTGCATCTCCACCTCCTCGGCCACGTCGCGAAGCACCATCGGCTCCATGAATTCCTCGCCGTGCTCGAGAAACGCCTGCTGACGCTCCACGATGCAGCGCGCGACCTTGAGCAGGGTGTCGTTGCGGATTTCCAGGCTGCGTACCAGCCAGCGCGCCTCCTGAAGCTGCGTGCGCAGCACATCGTGGTTGCCGTCGCGGCCCAACAGCCCCGCATACGCCTGGTTGACGCGAATCCGCGGCGCCGTCGCCGCGTTGACCTCGACGACCCAGTGGTTGTCCTGCTTGCGTACGAAAACGTCCGGCACGACGTATTCCGCCGTGCCGGAGAAAATGGACGAGCCCGGACGCGGATGACAGGCGCGTACCAGCACCAGCGCGTCCTGCAGCTCCTCGTCCGTGGCGCGCAACTCGCGCCGCAGCGCCGGGAACTGATGCTCGGCGACGAGCTCGAGGTGGTCCCGGGCGAGCACCAGCGCAAGCTTCAGCCCCGGCGTGTCGGGGTCGAGCTGGCGAAGCTGCAGGCACAGGCACTCGCCCAGCGAGCGCGCGGCGACCCCGGCCGGATCCAGGCGCTGTATCTCGCCCAGCATGTGCTCGACTTCGTTGAGCGACACGCTGAGCTCGGGCTCGAGACTCGCCTGGATGGTCTCGAGCGTGTCCACGAGATAGCCGTCATCGTTGACGGCGTCGATGATCGCCTGGCCAATGGCGGCGTTGCGCGCGTCGAGCTTCTCGAAGCCGAACTGCCAGAGCAGGTGGTCGCGCAGCGTTTCACCGGAGTGATCTTCGAAATCCTGCGTGGGGCGGGGCTCGCTGGAAGACCACGAGGACTCGTTCCGGGGGCCGATGACGCGTGTGTCCGACCAGGTATCGTCGACGATGCGCGATTCGACCGCCTCGCGCGGTGACTCGGCAGCGCGCGGGGCCTGCTCCGGCGTCTCGTCCGCGCTCTCGAGCATGATGTTGCTCTCGAGCGCATCCTGGATCTGCGTCTGCAGGTCGAGGATCGGTAATTGCAGCAGGCGGATGGCCTGCTGGAGCTGCGGCGTCATCGTCAGCTGCTGCCCGAGACGCAGTTGCAGCGAGGGTTTCAACATAATGCGATGGAATGCGCCGAGCGACTGGACTGGAGGCTTGGTGCCCCGTGACGGGTCAGCAACCCTGCCGGCGTCCTGCGCGTGAACTGGGGAAAAGGCACACCTGCATATTACCACCGACGCCTGGGACTGTCCCCGCCACGACCGGCCCGGAGGGACCGGCCGGGGCCAGTCCCGCAGGCCGGCATGAGCGAAACGTTGCCGGCGCAATGCCGGAAACCCGCTACGCGCTTGTTCCGGCCTGCGTCAGTCGGTTTCTACAGCCGGAAATCCTCGCCCAGATAGACTTTGCGCACGTGCCGGTTGGCGAGGATGCCTTCCGGCGTGCCGGCCGCGATGATCGCCCCGTCGTTCAGGATGTACGCGCGCCCGCAGATGCCGAGCGTTTCCCGCACATTATGATCCGTGATCAGCACACCGATCTCGCGCTCGCGGAGATGGGCGATGATGCGCTGGATATCGAGAACGGAAATCGGATCGACGCCGGCGAACGGCTCGTCGAGAAGTATGAAGCGCGGTTCCATCGCGAGTGCGCGCGCGATTTCCACGCGGCGGCGCTCGCCGCCGGACAGGCTCAATCCGAGGCTGTTGCGCAGCGACGCGATATGCAGCTCCTCCATGAGCTCCTCGAGCAGGCTCTCGCGGCGCGCGCGATCGAGCTCGGAGCGGGTCTCGAGTATGGCCATGATGTTGTCGGCGACGGTGAGCTTGCGGAATACCGACGCCTCCTGCGGCAGATAGCCGACGCCGAGGCGCGCGCGCTTGTGCATCGGCAGGTAGGTGAGGTCGCGGCCGTCGAGCCTGATGCTGCCGTCGTCGCAGCCGATAAGGCCGACGATCATGTAGAAAGCGGTGGTCTTGCCGGCGCCGTTCGGGCCCAGCAGGCCGACGACCTCGCCGCTCGTGATCTCGAAGGAGATGTCCTTGACGACCTGGCGGGACTTGTAACTTTTCGAGATGCCCTGCGCGCTCAGCGTGCTCATTGCTCCGGCCCGGCTTCTTCCACGGCGTCTTCGGCCGGCGGCGTGATGGTGATCTGCACGCGGTCGCCCTCGTCCTCCGAGCCGGCCACGATGCGCTCCGCGCGCATGTCGTAACGCAGCCAGTCGCCGGTGATATTGTTCGCGCCTTCGCTCAACCGCGCGTTCTGCGAGAGCGTGACGATGCCGCTGTCGAAGTCGTATTCGAGCCGGCTCGCCTGGCCCGTGGCCCGCACGCCGTCCTCGAGCTCCTTCTGAGCGAACTCCGCCGGCGATCCGACGATCTCGGCGTGACGGAGCTGGTGGCCTTCGAAGCGCAAGGTCGCCGCGTCGGACGAAATCGTCGCCGCTTCGAATTCTATGTTGACGTGGCCGGTGAAAACCCATTGGCTGTTCTCGAAGTCCAGCCGGGTAGCTTCCGCCAGGTCGGCGCTGATGGCGAGATCACCCTGCGTGATGCTCACGTCGTGGAAAACGAGACGCTCGTTCCGGCGGTCGAAATCCGACGACCGGGCCTCGAGTGATATCGGCAACGGGTTAGCGGGCAACTGCGCGAGCGCCGCGCCGACGGTCGCCGCCGAAAAGCATCCGGCCAGCGCAAGCGTCGCACAGAGTCTCCCGGCTGCATTCATGGCACGAACTCGCCGCGCACGCTCGATTCGAGCTCGACTTCCTGCGAGTCCAGGCGCGCCTGCATGCCCGTGCCGGTCAGCACGTGCGGTCCGACCCGGATGCGGACTTCATCCGTGGTCGTGGCGAGCTGCTGCTCGGGATCGACCGTCAGGGATTCCGTTTCGACCACGGTCGGGGTTTCGCTCTCCTCGCTGCGCAACGTGACGCCGCCGGACAGCTCGATCCGGTTGCGCTCCTCCGGAATGCGACCCCGCTCGGCATCGAGCACCCAGGGTCCTTCGCCGCGCGCGTTGTAATCGAGATGCACGTCGCGCAACGTGATGAGCCCGGCCTCGGGCATCTGCACGGCGGATTCGGCCGCCACTTCATACAGCACGGCACCGTCCGTGCCGGTCTCGAGGAAGCTCACGTCCTCGAAGTAGTAGCCGACGTCCGGCACCGGTCGCGGCGCGACGCCGGGCACGGCGGTGCCCGTGCCGCGGCCGAGCAGCCAGCTCACGACGGCCGCCGCGACCAACAGCAGGACGACGAGTGCTCCCTGCCAGGTCATCGACCGGCTCCCGCGCGAGCCTGCAGGAGCAGATCGCAAACGTCCCGCACGGCGCCGCGGCCGCCCGGAGAGGGCGTCGTCCAGGCGACCGCGGCGCGCAGATCGGGGTGCGCGTCCGCCACGGCAATCGGCAGGCCGGCCTTGCGCAGCACGGGCAGGTCCGGCACATCGTCGCCGACATACGCCACCTGCTCGCGATTCATGCCGAGCCGGTCGACCAGCGCGGCATAGATCGGCAGCTTGTCGTCGTCTCCCTGGAAGACATGCTCGACGCCGAGCTCGCCCATGCGCCTTGAAACCGCTTCCGAGTTGCGTCCCGAGATCACCGCCACCTCGATGCCGGCGGCGCGCAGGGCCTTGATGCCGTGACCGTCGCGCACGAAGAAACTCTTGAGCTCGCGGCCGTCCGCGCCGAAGGTCAGGACGCCGTCGGTCAATACGCCGTCGACGTCGAACACCACCAGCCGGATGCCGGCGGCGCGCTCTTCGAGCGACGCCACGGTTATCCGGCTCCTGCGCGAAGCCGATCAGGCTTGTTCGAATGACCCACGACTACATGACTCCCGCCCGGAAAAGATCGTGCACGTTGAGCGCGCCGAGCAGCTCGCGATCCGGCCCGGTCACGAGCAGCTGCGTGATCTTGTGCGTGTCCATGAGATGCACCGCCTTGGCGGCGAGCTCGTGCGGCCCGATCGTCTTGCAATCGGGCGTCATCACTTCGCGCATGGGCGTGCGATGCACGTCGAGCTCGCCGTCCAGAGCGCGCCGCAGGTCGCCGTCGGTGAATATGCCGAGCAGCCGGCCACGATCATCGACGACGGCCGTCATGCCCAGGCCCTTGCGGCTCATCTCGACCAGCCCCTCGCCGATGGCGATATCGGCGCCGACGCGCGGTATGTCCTCTCCGGTGTGCATCACGTCCTCGACCTTGAGCAGCAGGCGGCGCCCGAGCATGCCGCCCGGATGCGAGCGCGCGAAGTCTTCGATGGTGAACCCGCGGGCCTCGAGCAGCGCGATCGACAACGCGTCGCCCATGGCCAGCGCCGCCGTCGTGCTCGCCGTCGGCGCGAGATTCAACGGACAGGCTTCCTCGCTGACGCTGACGTCGATATTGACGGTCGACGCTCGCGCCAGCACCGATCCCGGCTTGCCGGTCAGCGTAATGAGCGGCGTGCCGAGGCGCTTGATCAGCGGCAGCAGGGTCACGATCTCGACCGTGTCACCGGAATTGGACACCGCCAGGACGACGTCGTCACCGGTGATCATGCCCATGTCGCCGTGGCTGGCCTCGCCGGGATGCACGAAGAACGCGGGGCTTCCCGTGCTGGCCAGCGTCGACGCGATCTTGCTGCCCACGTGCCCGGACTTGCCCATGCCGGTGACGACGATGCGGCCGCGGCAGGCGAGGCAGAGCCGGCACGCCTCGACGAATTCCGTGCCGAGCCGCGGAGCGAGGTTGCGGATCGCGGCTGCCTCCACGCTGAGCACGCGCCGGCCTTGCGCGAGCAGCTGGTCGGGAGAGGGATCGATCATGATTCAGGCGGCGCGCCGAAGCGGCGAGGCGGCTGAAGATCGCGAAGGACTCGACCGTTCGCCATGTAAAATGTGCCCGGCAGCCGCCGGTCCGGTGCAGTTAACGAATTGACCGGCCATGATACACAGCCCCGAACGGATCAGGAAACGCCCATGCAAAGCGACGACATAGCGCACCTCATCGAAGCCGGCCTGGCCGGGGCGAGCGCGACGGTCCGAAGCGACGACGACACGCATTTCGAGGCCGTGGTGATCTCGCCGGATTTCGCCGGCAAGCGGCCCCTGCAACGCCATCAGATGGTCTACGCCACGCTGGGCGACCGTCTCGGCGGCGACATCCACGCCCTGTCGATACGCGCCTGCACGCCCGAGGAATGGGCGAAAGCCGGACAGCAGTAGCCGCTCGCTCCGCACGAGGTGGACAGTCTAAGGATAACCGGCGGCACGCCGCTCGAGGGCGAGGTGCGCATCTCGGGCGCCAAGAACGCGACGCTGCCGATTCTTGCGGCCACGCTGCTCGCGGACGGGCCGGTCTCCGTCTCGAACGTGCCGCACCTGCGCGACGTGACGACGACCATCGAGCTGCTCGGGCACATGGGCGCCGACGTCACGATCGGCGAGGGCATGCGGATCGAAGTGGATCCGACGACGCTGCGCCACTGCCATGCGCCCTACGAGCTGGTGCGCACGATGCGCGCGTCGATTCTGGTGCTGGGCCCGTTGCTCAGCCGTTACGGGCAGGCCGAAGTGTCGTTGCCGGGCGGCTGCGCCATCGGCTCGCGGCCCGTCGATCTGCATGTTGCTGGCATGCGGGCGCTCGGCGCCGATATCCATGTCGAGAACGGCTACATCCGGGCGCGCGCGGAGCGGCTGCGCGGATCGCGCCTCGTCCTGGAAACCGTGACCGTGACCGGCACGGAGAATCTCATGATGGCCGCGGCGCTCGCCGACGGCGAGACCGTCCTCGAGAATGCCGCCCGCGAGCCGGAAGTCGTCGATCTGGCTGCATTCCTGAATGCCATGGGCGCGAATGTGCGAGGCGCCGGCACGGACACCATCGTCGTGACCGGCGTCGAGGCCCTGCACGGCACCGATTACGCCGTCCTGCCCGATCGCATCGAGGCGGGCACGTACCTCGCCGCCGGCGCGATCACCGGCGGCCGCGTGCGCGTGAAGGGCGTGCGGCCGGAGCATCTCGACGCCGTCCTGATCAAGCTGCGCGAGTCGGGCGCGGACCTGCGTCTCGGCGACGACTGGGTCGAGCTCGACATGCGCGGGCGACGGCCGCACTCGGTCGATGTGCGGACGGCACCGTATCCCGCGTTTCCGACGGACATGCAGGCCCAGTTCGCGGCGCTGAACGTCGTCGCCGACGGTGTCGGCACGATCGTCGAGACCGTTTTCGAGAACCGCTTCATGCACGTGCTCGAGCTGCAGCGCATGGGCGCGAGCATCCGCCTGCAGGGAAACACCGCCGTCATTCAGGGTGTCGACCACCTGACCGGCGCGCCAGTCATGGCGACGGACCTGCGCGCGTCGGCGAGCCTCGTGCTCGCCGGCCTCGTCGCCGACGGCGACACGACCGTGCGCCGCATCTATCACATCGACCGGGGCTACGAATGCATCGAGGAGAAGCTCGAGCTGCTCGGTGCGCGCATCGAGCGGGTAAGCTGAGTGCCGTGAAAATGGAAAATGGGGACATGCCTGATTTTTTCTGCTTCCGCAGCCGATACTCTCGACGATTAAAAAAATCAGGCATGTCCCCATTTTCAAGGAATGTCCCCTCTCAGTTGCTGCTGCCACCTTCCGTAGGCCGTTCCTCGATTCCGGCCGCCATCTCGAACGCCTTGCCGCGGCGCGATATCTCGAGCTCGACCGTCTCGCCCGGTGACATCCGGGCGATCAGGCTGACGGCGTCGCGGCGGAATTGGACCGGCCGGCCGCCGACGTGTGTGAGCACATCGCCTACGCGCAGGCCGGCACGGGCCGCGGGGCTGTCTGCGGCTACGCCGATGATCTCGAGGCCTTCCGCATCCTCCAGGCCCAGCAATTCGGCCCGCCTCGGCGTCAGGTCACGCAGCGCAACGCCGAGATAGCCGCGTATCACGCGGCCGTGCTCGATGATCTGCTGCATCACGCCGGCCGCCAGGTTGACCGGAATCGCGAAGCCGATGCCTTCGGGCACATCGGACAGCAATTGCTCGGAGAGCCTGGCCGTGTTAACTCCGACCATGCGGCCGCTGGTGTCGACCAGAGCGCCGCCGGAGTTACCGAAGTTGATCGCCGCATCGGTCTGGATGAAATTCTCGAAGGTGCTGACACCGAGTTGGCCGCGGCCGGTCCCGCTGACGATACCCAGCGTCACGGTCTGGCTCAGGCCGAAGGAGTTTCCGATCGCCAGCACGACGTCGCCGACTTCGAGCGTGTCCGAGCGGCCGAGCGGCATGACCGGCACGTCTTCCAGCTCGATTCTGAGCACGGCCAGATCCGTGTCACGATCCGTGCCGACGACCTTCGGGTCCGCGATGCGGCCGTCGGCGAGCTGCACGCGGATCCCCGCTGCCTCTTCCACGACGTGGTTGTTGGTCAGCACGTAACCGTCGCTGTGCACGATGACGCCGGAGCCGAGGCTGCGTTCGACGCGCGTGAGCATCGGCGTCTCGTAGCCGGGCACGAGACCGAGAATGGAGCGGCTGTCCGGCTCGGTAACCACCCGCTCGGTATAGATGCTGACCACCGCGGGCGCCGACGCTGCCACCGCTGCGGCATACGAGGCTTGCCGGTAAGCGCCCGCCGCGCGCTCCGAAGCCGCGCCGGGCAACAGCCCCGGATTGAAGAAGACGATCAGGAACGCGACGGCGAGGCCCAGGACCGCCGACTGGAGCAGAAACACGGCGAAACTGCGGAATCGGGCCATGCGACGGGGGAGACTGGCGCCGGTCCACCCGGCGATCAGTCGATTGTATCCCGCCGCCCGCCCGGCGGTAGGCCGCGGCGGACTGTGTATAATGCCCCATTTTCCCGTGCCGCCAGCCGTGAATGAAAACAACTCCCGCGCTCGACCTGCGGTGAATTCAGGGTGGGCGAAGTCGGCGGCGGGTGCTGATGCTGCCGGGATCTTGCATTCGGAGAGGGCCAGATGAGCGAAGACGTTGACGCGAGCCGACGTCATTTTCTCACCGTCGCGACCACGGTCACCGGAGTCGCAGGCACCGCGCTCGCCGCGGCGCCGTTCCTGTTCTCGCTGAAGCCGAGCGCGCGAGCCGAGGCGCTCGGCGCACCGGTCGAGATCGACATCAGCAAGCTCGATCCGGGCGGCATGATCAAGGTCGAATGGCGCGGCAAGCCGGTCTGGGCGCTCAAGCGCACACCGGAGATGCTCGAGCACCTCGAGGGCCACGACGCGCAGCTGCGCGATCCGAGATCCGAGCAGGAACAGCAGCCCGAATACGCAGCGAACGAATACCGGTCTATCCGACCCGAAGTCCTCGTTCTCGTCGGCACCTGCACGCACCTGGGCTGCTCCCCGCTGCCGCGCCTGCAGCCGGGCGGCGGGGAGCTCGGCGCCGACTGGCCCGGCGGCTTCTACTGTCCCTGCCACGGCTCGAAATTCGACCTCGCCGGTCGCGTCTACAAGGGCGTGCCGGCGCCGCTCAATCTTCTGGTGCCGCCCTATAGCTATCTCGGCGAGTCGGTGATCCTGGTCGGCTCCGACACGGGGTCCGCCTGATGGGTATCGGCGAAGTCAGCGCCTGGGACTGGCTCGGCGCGAAGCTGCACGGCACGCGCGAGTGGATCGACGCGCGCTTCCCGATGAGCAAGCTGTTCCGCGAGCACGCCTCGGAATACTACGCGCCGAAGAACTTCAACTTCTGGTATTACTTCGGCGCGCTGTCGCTGGTCGTGCTCATCGTCCAGATCGTGTCGGGCATCTTCCTCACCATGAACTACAAGCCGTCGGCGGAGGATGCTTTCGCCTCGGTCGAGTACATCATGCGCGACGTCGAGTGGGGCTGGCTGATCCGCTACATCCACTCGACCGGCGCTTCGGCATTCTTCGTGGTGGTCTACCTGCACATGTTCCGCGGCCTGCTGTACGGCTCCTACCGCAAGCCGCGCGAGCTGATCTGGATCTTCGGCATGCTCATCTATCTGTCCCTGATGGCCGAGGCGTTCTTCGGCTATCTGCTGCCGTGGGGGCAGATGTCCTACTGGGGCGCGACGGTGATCGTCTCGCTGTTCGGCGCGCTGCCGGTCGTCGGCGAAGGGCTTGTCGAGTGGATCAGGGGCGATTTCTACATCTCGGACATCACGCTCAATCGCTTTTTCGCCCTGCACGTCGTCGCCCTGCCGCTCGCGCTCGTCTTTCTCGTCATCGCGCACATCATGGCGTTGCACGAAGTCGGCTCGAACAACCCCGACGGCATCGAGATCAAGGACCAGAAGGGCGATGACGGCATCCACCCGCTCGACGGCATTCCGTTCCACCCGTATTACACGGTCAAGGACCTCGTCGGCTTCATCGTGTTCGCCATCATCTTCTGCGCGATCGTGTTCTTCGCGCCGGACATGGGTGGCTATTTCATCGAGCACGCCAACTTCGAGCCGGCCGATCCGCTGGCGACGCCCGAGCACATCGCGCCGATCTGGTACTTCACGCCGTTCTACGCGATCTTGCGTGCCGTGCCGGACAAGACCATCGGCGTGATCCTGATGGGCCTCGCCGTCATGCTGCTGTTCTTCCTGCCGTGGCTCGACCGCTCGCCGGTGCGCTCCATCCGCTACAAGGGCTGGATGACGAAAACCGCGCTCGGCGTATTTGCCGTCAGTTTCGTGGTGCTGGGGTATCTAGGCATGCAGCCGGCGACGCCCGTTTACACCAACCTCTCACGCGTATTTACGACCTTCTATTTCCTGTTCTTTGCCGCGATGCCTTTCTATACGCGGTGGGACCGCACCAAGCCGCTGCCGAAACGGGTCAGGTGGCATGGCTGATCGAGGTGCGACCCACCGCAATTCCGTCGTTCCGGCGAAAGCCGGAATCCAGTGTCTTTCGCGATCCGGGCACCGGGTGCGGCGCGCAAGAGTTGCCCGATACCTGCATCTGGCCGTCGCGTGCTCCACGTTGCTTGCGCCCTCGCTTGTCTCGGCCGTCACCGAAGGCGAGGTCCAGGTCATTCAGCCGGCGAACAACTATGTCGGCAACATCGAGTCCCTGCAGCGCGGCGCGAAATACTTCGTCAACTATTGCCTGGGCTGCCACTCTGCGAAGTACGTGCGTTACAACCGGCTCGCCGTGGATCTCGGCCTGACCGAGGAGCAGCTCATCGAGAACCTCATGTTCACGGGCGAGAAGCCCTACGACGCCATGACGAACGTGATGACGGACGCGGATGGCCAACGCTGGTTCGGCCGCGCGCCGCCCGATCTGTCGCTGACCGCACGCAGCCAGAGCGCGGACTACATCTACTCGTACCTGAAGTCGTTTTACCTGGACGAGGAGCGGCCGACCGGCGTCAACAACCTCGTGCTGGAATCGAGCGCCATGCCGCATGTGCTGTGGGAGCTGCAGGGCTGGCAGGAGGCGGTCTTTCACGAGGAACCGGACGGGCAGGGCGGCGTGAATCGCCAGTTCGTGCGCTTCGAGCCGGTTACCGAAGGCATGCTGTCGGCGGAGGAATACGACCGCGTCGTGCGCGATATCGCCAACTTCCTCGACTACCTCAGCGAGCCCGTGCAGCTCGAGCGGCGCAATCTCGGCATCCTGGTCATCCTTTTCCTGCTCGTCTTCCTGCTTTTTGCCTGGATGCTCAAGCAGGAGTACTGGAAGCGAGTAAAGTGATGGTTGAGTTCCTTACATGGCGGTAGTTTCCAACCGGCGTTCCGTGATGACCCTGTTTTCGAGACCTCTCGATCCGCACAGCCACCGGACGCGGCTCGTGCTCGCCGAGAAGAGCATCAATATCGATATCGTCAGCGTCGAGGGAGAAGATCTGCCCGAAGACCTGATCGATCTCAACCCGTATCACAGCGTGCCGACGCTGGTCGATCGCGATCTCGTGCTGTACGACTCGCGCGTCATCATCGAGTACCTGGACGAGCGTTTCCCGCATCCGCCGCTGATGCCCGTGGATCCGGTGACCCGCGCGCAGTTCCGCCTGGCGCTCTACCGTATCGAGAAGGACTGGTACGGACTTGCCCAGCAGATCGAAGAGGCCGGCGACAAGAAGGCGAGCGACAAGCCGCGCAAGATCCTGCGCGACAGCGTCCTTTCGAGCGCCGAGGTCTTCAAGGCCAGGACGTTCTTCCTGAGCGACGAGTTCTCGCTCGTCGATGCGACCATCGCGCCGATTTTCTGGCGGCTGCCCGTTTTCGGTATCGAACTGCCGCCCCAGGCGAAACCGATCCAGCGTTACATGGACGAGATCTTCAGCCGGCCGTCGTTCCAGGAAAGCCTGACCGAGCTCGAGCAGGAAATGCGACAATAGGGCTCATGCCTGAGAGACCGAGCCCGTCGCGACGCCCCTACCTCATTCGCGCCATGCACGAGTGGATGACCGACAACGGCCAGACGCCGCACCTCGTCGTCGACGCGGCCGTCCAGGGCGTCGACGTGCCGCGCAAGTATGTCGAGGACGGCAAGATCATCCTGAACGTCGGATACGACGCGACGCTGAACTTGCGCCTCGGCAACGATTACGTCGAGTTCGAGGCGCGGTTCGAGGGCGCGCCGCAGCAGGTCCGCGTGCCGATGCCCGCAGTGCTCGGCATCTACGCCCGCGAGACCGGCCAGGGCATGCTGTTCACCGAGCCGGAGCCCGGCCAGCCGGGCGCGCCGGCATCCACCGGCGAATCAACCAAGTCGCGACCCCCGCACCTCAAAATCATCAAGTAGGGCGACCGTAGGGCCGACTTCAGTCGGCCACCGCGTAAAGCCACCGTAGGGCCGACTTCAGTCCGCCACACACCTCACGATTGGTCGAACGAATTCGACTGTGCTACTGCATCAGCCGCCTACGCGTCAGCGCCGAGCAGCTCCCGGTCGATGAGATCGCAGATGCAGTGGATGACGAGCAGGTGCACTTCCTGGATGCGCGCGGTGTTCGTCGCCGGCACGCGGATTTCCACGTCGTCGTCGCGAAACACGTCGGCGAGCGCGCCGCCGTCGCGGCCCGTCAAGCCGACCACGCGCGCCTTGCGCTCGTGTGCCGCCGCCACCGCGCGCACGACGTTCTCCGAATTGCCCGAGGTCGTGATGGCGAGCAGCACGTCGCCCGGCTGCGCGAGCGCGCGTACTTGCTTCGAAAAGATATCCTCGTACGCGTAGTCGTTCGCAATCGAAGTAATGGTCGAGCTGTCCGTGGTCAGCGCGATCGCCGGCAGGCCGGGCCGCTCGCGTTCGAAACGGTTCAGCATCTCCGACGAAAAATGCTGAGCATCGCCGGCCGAACCACCATTGCCGCAGCTCAGCACCTTGCCGTCTGCCAGCAGGCACTGCGTGATGCATTGCGCCGCACGAACGATCACCGGCGCAAGCGAGTCGATGGAGTCGCGCTTGGTTGCGATGCTCTGCTCGAAATGCTGTCGTACGCGCTCGTCGGCGTTCATCGTCTGTCCTCTCTTCAGGTTTGAAACGCGTCGCGTATCCAGGTCACTTCGCGGCCACCATCGCCGGCCACTGCAAGCACATCGAATCGTACCGGACGCTCACACAAGTCACTGCGTCTGAGCCGGAAGTGCTCGGTCGCGCGGATCAGCCGCGCTTGCTTGCGCCAGTCGACGGATTCCTGCGCGGGCATGAAGCTGCTGCGCGCGCGATAGCGTACCTCGACGATCACCAGGATATCGCCATCCAGCATCACGAGATCGAGCTCGCCGGCGCGGCAGCGATAGTTGCGTGTAACGAGCGATAGGCCCCGCTGCTCGAGAAATGCCTGCGCCTGCGCTTCGGCGCGGCGACCCGCCTCGCCCTTCGCGGATCGCGCAATCGCGGTCAGTCCTCGAGGCTCGCCGTCGCTTCGACGGTGGCCAGCTCCTGCGGCTTGCCGCCGCGGAACTGTGCCCATTCGAGATCGCGATGAATGCGCCCGCGCTCGTCCATGCTGAGCACGCCGGTCAAGCCCGGCATCGTGCCGCGCAGCGGGTCGGCCTCGCCGTGCAACAGCGGCACGAGACGATAGGCGTCGTAACCCATTGCATACAGGCGCGCCCAGCGATCGGCGCGCGCGGGCCAGAAGTTCTTCAAGGTTTCCTGCAGTTCCCGCGAGCCGGCGTCGGGCGAGATCGTCCACGGCATGTCGGCGAACATTATGCCGTTCAGGTCGCTGTCCGACTCCCGCGCCGGATCGTACGCAGCGGAAGTCGAGTACACCGGCAGGTTGGCGGCAAAATGAAAGCGGAGTTGCGGGCGGATCAGGCGCGCATGATCGGCGGTCGTCGCCAGGAACAGAAAGTCGATGTCCTCGCGCGGCTGTGGTTGGAATGCCAGCGGCACACCGAGCTCGGCGGCGAGCCGTGCATGGCGTTCGAGGCTCATGTCGAGGCCGAGCAGCTTGACGATCGGCTCGGAGAAATCGCTTGCGCCCGTATCGTAGGCACGAAAGTCGAGCAGCACGCCGCCCTCGCTTTCGAGCTCGCCGGCGAAGCTGCGCAGCACGCGGAAGCCCCAGTCGTTGTTCGGCACGAAGGCGATTGCGCGTCGATGGCCGTCGGCAAGCGCGCGCGCCGCAGCCTGCCGGGCCTCGTCCTCGGGCGCGAGCGCAAACTGAAAAAACATCGGCGGCGGCGCCGTCTCGTTTTCTTCCGGCAGATAGTTGAGCACCAGGGTCGGCACTTCACCGGCTATCTCGACGACTTCCTGCACCGAGGTTTTCGTGAGCGGCCCGACGATGAAGTCCGCGCCGTCCAGCACCGCCTGGCTATAGACGCTCTTCGCATTGCGCTCGGCCACGTCGTACACCTGCACGCGCGGCCGCGCGGCTTCCGACTCGTGCGTGAACCACGCAGCCAGGAATCCGTCACGCAGAGCCGACGCCGCGGCGGCCTCGCGGCCGCTCAGGGGCAGCAGCAGCGCGACCTGCTGCGGATACCGCATGACCGTGCGCACGCTGCGCAATATGTCCTGCAGCAGCGCATCGCCGGCCGGGTGATCGGGATGCGTTTCCCGCCAGCCTTCGAGTTGCTCGCGGAACGCGGAGGCATTGCGGCCGGCGGTAAACGCGGCTTGTCCGAGCGACAGCCATCCCGCGATGACGGGATCCTCCGCTGCCGTCTCCGGCGGAAGATCCTCCGCGCGGCTTTCGAGCATGCTGTTCCAGATGAGCCGGTGATTGTCGAGCACGTCGTCGCGCGATTCGAGCCAGGCTTCGCGCTCGACGAGGACTTCGATGCCGCGCAGCGTTTGCCCCGCGCGAAAATGCGCCGTGCCTTCGATCTCCAGCACGTCGACGAGCAGCTCCTGAGGCAGCTTGCGCGGCAGTTGCGCCAGACGCTGCAACGCGCGCTCCGGGTGACCGCGCGCGAGATCGACTCGCGCAGCGAGCGGCGCCTGGATTTGCAGCTCCTCGGCTGTGAGCTCGCCTTCGAGGGCAGTCAGATTCGTGCGCGTGCGCTCGACTTCGCCGGCTTCCCACCAGGCGTCGGCCGCCGCCAGTCGATAGCGATTGCGTTCGGCCGCCGGCGCGCCTTCGGCGAGCCGCTCGTACAGCTCCGCCGCCGCCGCAAATTCGCCGGCTTCCATTCGCGCGTCGGCAAGCGCCGCATTTCGCTCCGCCTGCGTCTCCGGGCGCATCATTCTTCCGGGCTCGCAGGCGCTCAGGCAAAGCGCCGCGAGCAGGAAAGCGAAGGCGATGCGTGTGCGATTCCGTGTGGCTTGCATATTCGACGGCCCTCCGTGCACGATCATCTCCCGTCACACCGGAGCGCCGAGATGGGCTCTCATTCCCGGGGAACCTTGTTCGTCGTGGCCACGCCGATCGGCAACCTGGCGGATCTGAGCCCGCGCGCGCGACAGGTGCTCGCCGAAGCGGACTGCATCGCTGCCGAGGATACCCGCCATACCGGGCGATTTCTATCCCGCCGGGGTAAGCAGGCCGAGCTGATTTCGCTGCACGAGCACAACGAGGCGGAGCGTGTCGCGCTCATCGTCGCGCGCCTGGAGGCCGGCGCGGATGTGGCGCTCGTGGCTGATGCGGGCACGCCGCTCGTCAGCGATCCGGGATACCGCCTGCTGGCGGCTTTGCGCGAAACGGGCATTCGCGCGAGCCCGATACCGGGACCGTGCGCGGCGATCGCCGCCTTGAGCGTCGCCGGATTGCCGACGGATCGATTCGTCTTCGAAGGCTTCCTGCCGAACCGAGGTGCGGCGAGACGCGCGCGGCTTGCAACGCTCGCGCCGGAAACGCGCACGATGATTTTCTACGAAGCCGGCCGTCGGCTGTCCGCGGCGCTCGGAGATATGGCCGGAGCTTTCGAGCCGTCGCGCCCTGCAACGGTCGCGCGCGAGCTGACCAAACTGCACGAGACGATCTATCACGGCGCGCTCGGCGAACTGGCCGGGCGAGCTGCGAATGATGCGGACATGCAGCGCGGCGAGCTCGTTATCGTCGTCGGCGGCCGGACGACGGAAGGGCAGCGGGACGATAGCGTTCTCTCCGACATGCTCGATGTGCTGCTTGCAGAGTTGCCGCTTGCGCAGGCTGTCAAGCTGACCGTCCGTCTCACCGGTGCACGCCGCAACGAGGTGTATAGAATGGCGGTCGAGAAATGGGGACATTCCTGATTTCCGTCAAGGGCAGATGAAAATCGGTTCTTGATTGCGGCGGAAATCAGGAATGTCCCCATTTCTCGCCGGAATCCTCGCACGTCGCCGAAGCATTTCGCAGCCTGGGAAACTCGCGGTTCAATGCCGATTTTCTGGTATCTTTTGCAGTGGGAGCCGGTCAGGCAACCGCCGCGCTTAGGCAGCGGAGGAAAGTCCGGGCTCCGCAGGGCAGGGTGCCAGGTAACGCCTGGGGGACGCGAGTCCACGGAAAGTGCAACAGAAAGCATACCGCCTGCCGGGCTCACGTCCGGCCGGTAAGGGTGAAAGGGTGCGGTAAGAGCGCACCGCGCGGGTGGCAACATTCCGCGGCTAGGTAAACCCCACCCGGAGCAAGACCAAATAGGGGAGCGGCGGCCTCGCGGCCGCAGGTGTGGCCCGCATCGGCTCCCGGGTAGGTCGCTCGAGGTGCGCGGCGACGCGCATCCCAGATGAATGGTTGCCCCCGACAGAACCCGGCTTATCGGCCGGCTCCCCCTTCAAATTGGTATGACCAGAGGGCAGAGACAGAAAGATGTCGGCCGCAGCGCGGCAAAGTCTTCTGATCCCCTCTAGGAAAATCCCTTCAAGCTGCTGATTCTCTGCCGTATTCGGCAGGGGAAAAAGGTGAACTGCGTCACAAATTCCGCCCTAAGTTACTGTGCCGAAAGAAATATTTTCCATAACGTGTTGACACCGGGGGAACCGCATCCCTATAGTGTCACGAAGTGGAAAAATGTGGGGAAAGATGGGATTTTTCCATCGTCTGACCAGTGTTTCGCGGCGCAACAAACATCACCCTGGATGCCAAGGGACGCCTGGCCATCCCCACGCGTTATCGGGAGCAACTGGCCGAACGCGGCGACGGGCGGCTCGTCACCACCGTCGATCGCGATTACTGCCTGTTGATCTACCCGTTTCCGGACTGGGAAGAGATCGAGCGCAAGCTGGTTCGTCTGCCGAGCTTCAACCGGCAATCGCGTCGGCTCGTGCGCCTCATGGTAGGTCATGCGGCGGAGATCGACATGGACGGCCACGGGCGCGTGCTGTTGCCGAAGGAGCTTCGCGAGTTCGCCGCCCTCGACCGGCAGGTGGTTCTGATCGGCCAGGGCAACAAGTTCGAGCTCTGGGACGCGACGCGCTGGAGCGCGCGTCGCGACGAGTGGCTTAACGCCGAAGAAGCCGACGGCATGGATTTGCCGGCAGAGCTCGAATCCCTGGCTCTGTAGGGTAGCGGGACGATGCGGGGGCACGAGCCGGTGCTTCTCGCTGAGGTGCTGGAGGGGCTCGAGGTGCGCAACGACGGCGCGTATCTCGATGCTACGTACGGCCGGGGGGGTCACAGTGGCGCAATCCTGGGAAGGCTCGGTCCTTCGGGACGCCTGCTGGCAATAGACAGGGATCCGGAGGCCGTTGCCGCGGCGCGGCAGCGGTTCGGGGAAGATGCGCGATTCTCGATCGCGCTGGGGTCATTCGGGAGGATGAGGGCAGTGGCGGCCGAGGCCGGATTCGAACGCCAGTTTGACGGCATCCTGCTGGACCTCGGCGTGTCCTCGCCGCAGCTCGACGACCCGGCCCGCGGCTTCAGCTTTTTGCGCGACGGACCGCTCGACATGCGCATGAATCCGGACGCCGGCCAGTCGGCCGCGGACTGGCTCGCCACGGCCTCCGAACGTGATATCGCCCATGTTCTGCGTACGCTCGGCGAGGAGCGGTTCGCCCGGCGAATCGCCCGCGCGATCCTGGCTGCGCGCGCGGAAACGCCGATCGTACGCACCGTCCAGCTCGCCGAGATCGTTGCCCGCGCGGTGCCCACGCGGGAGAAAGGCCAGCATCCGGCGACCCGCAGCTTCCAGGCCATCCGGCTGTTCATCAATCGTGAGCTCGACGAGCTTGCCGCGGGCCTCGAGCAGGCCGTCGAGCGGCTCGCGCCGGCGGGTCGCCTGTGCGTGATCGCGTTCCATTCGCTCGAGGACCGGATCGTCAAACGGTATCTCCGCAATCAATCGCGGGTCCCGCCCGAGTTCGCGGGGCTGCCGGAGATTCCGCCCGCAGCCCGTCCGCGGCTTGCGAAGCTGCGCCGACCCGTGCGGCCATCCGCGGCCGAGATCGCCCGAAACCCGCGCGCGCGCAGCGCTATCCTGCGCGTCGCCGAACGGAGCGCCTGACCCGTGACCTGGCGCGGCGGCATCATCTCGCTCTGGCTCGCCCTCGCGGCCTCCGGGATCGCCTGCGTGTACGCCAAGCACGAGGCGCGCAAGCTGTTCGTCGAGCTGCAGGGCCTCGAAGCGAAGCGCGACGAGCTGAACATCGAGTGGGGCCGGTTGCAGATCGAGCAGAGCACCTGGTCGACGCACGGGCGCGTCGAGTCGCTCGCGCGCGAGCAGCTCGAGATGTCCGCGCCGGCGCCCGCCGACGTCGTGGTCGTGAAGCCGTGATCGCCCGCTCCGCCGCCGTTTCGGCAAAGACATTCCAGGGACGCGCGCGTTTCCTGCTCGCGTTGTTTGCGCTCGCCGGCCTCGTGCTCATGGCCCGCGCCGTGCATCTGCAGGTCATGAGAGCCGGTTACCTGGCCGGGCAGGGCGATGCCCGGCATTTGCGAGTCGCGCCGATCTCGGCGCATCGCGGCACGATCACGGACCGCAACGGCGAGCCGCTCGCGGTTTCCACGCCGGTGGACTCGGTCTGGGTCAATCCGCAGGAGCTGGCTGCCGTCCCGGCGCAGATCCCGCGCCTCGCCGACGCGCTCGGCGCCGACGCCGAGTGGCTCAAGCGGCTGGTGGCCGGCCATCTCGAGCGGGAGTTCGTCTACGTGCGCCGGCATATGCGGCCGGACGACGCGGCGCGCGTCGAGGCCCTCGGCCTGCCGGGCGTATACCTGTTGCGTGAGTATCGCCGTTATTACCCGGCCGGCGAGGTCACCGGGCACGTTCTCGGCTTCACGAACGTGGATGACATCGGCCAGGAAGGCCTCGAGCTGGCGTTCGACCACTGGTTGTCGGGCGAGTCCGGAGCCAAGCGGGTGCTCAAGGACCGCCTGGGCCGTTCCATCGAGGATGTCGAGCGCATACGCGCGCCGCATCCCGGCCGCGATCTGACCACCAGCCTCGACCTTCGCATCCAGTATCTGGCCTATCGCGAGTTGAAAGCCGCCGTTACCCGCAATCGAGCGCGGGCGGGCTCGGTCGTGGTCCTCGACGTGGCCAGCGGCGAGGTGCTGGCGATGGTCAATCAGCCGTCCTACAACCCGAATGACCGCACGCAGTATTCGGCGGCGCGTTATCGAAACCGCGCAGCGACGGATATTTTCGAGCCCGGCTCGAGTCTAAAACCTTTGATCATCGCGGCCGCCCTCGACAGCGGCAAGTTCAGCGCCCATACGCCGATCGATACGGGCCCGGGCTTTCTGCGGATCGGCGCCAATACCGTGCGTGACAAGCACAAGCTGGGCGTCATCGACGTGACGACGGTGCTGATGAAGTCCAGCAACGTCGGCGCGAGCAAGATCGCGCTCGCTTTGGAGTCGGAGTATCTCTGGGAGGTGCTCGGCCGCTTCGGCCTCGGCCGCCTGACCGAGAGCGCCTTTCCGGGCGAGTCGGCCGGCCTGCTCAGGCATTACAGCCTCTGGCGTCCGATCGGCCAGGCGACGCTGGCGTACGGCTACGGGCTCTCCGTGACGCCGCTGCAGCTCGCGCAGGCCTATGCCGCGCTCGGCGCGGATGGCATGCGCCATCCGGTGTCGCTGCTCGCGATCGACGAGGCGCCCGGCGGAGAGCGGGTCGTCAGCACGGACACGGCCCAGGCACTCGTGGAAATGATGGAGACGGTTGTCAGCGACGAGGGGACGGGCGCGCAGGCGGCGGTCGCGGGGTATCGGATCGCCGGCAAGACCGGCACGGCGTGGAAGCATGAGGCGGGTGGCTACTCCCGCCACCGCTACACGTCCGTTTTTGCCGGCCTCGCCCCCGCCTCCGCGCCGCGTCTTGCTGCTGTCGTCGTCATAGACGAGCCGAGCGGTGGCAAATACTACGGTGGCGATGTGGCCGCGCCGGTGTTCTCGGCGGTCATGACCGACGCGCTGCGGCTGCTCGCGGTGCCGCCGGACGGATTGCCGGCGCAGCCGCCCGGCGTGCTCGTGCAGGCGCTCGCAGAGTGAACGTCGCCGAGCGCAAAGTCGGCCAATCGACGCTGGCCGTCCTGCTGGACGGGTTGACGGCGGAACGCGTGCCGGCTTTGCCGATCGCCGACCTGAGCGCGCACAGCGGCAGCGTCGCGGCGGGCGGTGCGTTTCTCGCCTGCGCCGGCCTTCGCGGTCATGGTCTTGATCACCTCGCCGAAGCGCTCGCAGCGGGCGCCGCGGCCGTGATCTGGGAACCGGCCGCGGGCGTAACCGCACCGGGCGTGCCGGACCATGTGGCCAGCATTCCCGTCGACGGGCTCGGCCGGCACGCGGGCGAGATCGCCAGCCGCTTCTTCGGCGCGCCGTCGCAGCGCATGCGGATCGCGGGCGTTACCGGCACGAACGGCAAGAGCACCTGCGCGCATCTCATCGCGACTTCGCTCGAGCGTCGCGGCCGCCCCTGCGGCTTCCTCGGCACGCTCGGCTTCGGCCGGCCGGATTCGTTGCAGCGAACGGCGCTCACGACCGCCGACGCCGTGACGTTGCAGCGCCGGCTGGCCGGGCTCGACGAGAACGGCGTTCGGTACGCGGCGATGGAAGTCTCCTCGCACGCGCTCGACCAGGGCCGTGTTGGCGGCGTGCATTTCGAGGCAGCCGTGTTCACGAACCTGAGCCGCGATCATCTCGATTATCACGGCGACCGGTCCTCCTACGGTGCCGCCAAGGCGCGCCTGTTCACACATTGCGACACCGAGCGCGCGGTGATCAATGCCGGTGACGCGTTCGGCCGCGAGCTGCTCGAGCGCCTCGGCGGCCGGCTGAGCCCGGTCGTTGTAGCACTGGAGCCCCTGTCCCCTCGCCGCGAAGGAGGGGAAAGGGTACGTAAGGCCGGCGCGGCGCGTCGGGCGGTCGAAAGAGGCGCAGCGCGCGTCCTGCACGGGCGGCTTACGCGCTCGGATGCGCGCGGGGTGCAAATTCGTTTCACCGGCAGCTGGGGCGCCGGCACGCTGTGCTCCGCCCTGATCGGCGAGTTCAATGCGGAAAACCTCTTGCTGGCGCTCGCCGTGCTGCTGATCTGGGACCTGCCGCTCGACGAGGCGCTGGCCGGGCTGGCCGGCGCGAGTGCCGCGCCCGGTCGCATGGAACGTTTCGGCGGCGGCGACCGGCCGCTGGCGATCGTCGATTTTGCGCACACGCCGGCCGCACTCGCGCGCGCGCTCGAAGCCTCGCGCTCGATTTGCGCCGGGCAACTCTGGTGCGTGTTCGGTTGCGGCGGCGAGCGCGATCGCGGCAAGCGGGGACTCATGGGCGAGATCGCCGAGCAGCACGCCGACCGCGTCGTCATCACCGACGACAACCCGCGCGGCGAGGATGCCGAGCGCATCGTACGCGACATCCAGTCGGGCATGGCCAATCCGGCGGCGGTGACCGTCGAGCGCGATCGCGAGGCGGCGATCGCCGTCGCGCTGGCTTCGGCGCAGCCGGAGGATGTGGTGCTCGTCGCCGGCAAGGGGCACGAGGACTATCAACTCGTGGGCGACGAGCGCCGCGCCTTCAGCGATCGCGAAGTCGTCGCGCGACTTGCAGGGCCGGTTTCATGAGCACGGGCACCCTGGCCGAGGCCGCGATGCAGGTCGATGGACGTCTCATCGGCGCCGATCGGCCGTACAACGCCGTATCCACCGACACACGCGCGCTCGAGCGCGATGCGCTGTTCGTTGCGCTCCAGGGCCCTTCGTTCGACGGCAACGCGTTCGTCGAGGAAGCGGCGCGGCGCGGCGCCGCCGGCGCGATCGTCAGCCGGTTCCAGCAGTGCGAGCTGACGCAGGTGGAAGTGAGCGACACGCGTGCGGCGCTCGGCCGGCTGGCGCAAGCGTGGCGTGCGCGATTCGACATTCCGGTTGTTGCGGTGACGGGGAGCAACGGCAAGACCACCGTCAAAGGCATGCTGGGCGCAATCCTCGGAAGGTCCGGCCCGACGCTCGCCACACGCGGCAACCTGAACAACGAGATCGGATTGCCGTTGACCTTGCTCGGGCTGGACTCGAGCCATCGCGCGGCAGTCGTCGAGATGGGCGCGAATCACGCCGGCGAGATCGCTTATCTGGCACGCATAGCGATGCCGGGCATCGGTCTCGTCACGAATGCCGCGGCGGCGCATCTGGAAGGATTCGGCAGCATCGAAGGCGTCGCGCGCGCGAAAGGCGAGCTGTTCGCCGGTCTGCCGGCGAACGGCACGGCCGTCATCAACGCCGACGACCGCTTCTCCGCGTTCTGGCGCGAGATGGCCGGTTCGAGAAACGTCGTGACGTTCGGGCTCATGCGCGATGCGGACGTGCACGCCGATGCGATCGAGCAGCGCATCGCGTCGTCCGGTCCGGTGATGGCGTTCGACCTGCACCTGCCCGACGTGCAGCGCCGCATCGAGCTGCCGCTCGCCGGGCGCCACAACATAGCCAATGCCGTCGCTGCTGCCGCCGCGGCCTGGGCCGCGGGCGCGAAGCCGGCGGCCATCGAGGAGGGCCTCGCCGGCATTCACGCGGCGCCGGGACGGCTGCAGTTTCGACGCAGTCCGAGCGGTGCGCGCGTCATCGACGATACCTATAATGCGAACCCGCTCTCGCTGGCGGCCGCGCTCGAGCTGCTGACCGGGCTCGACGGCCGGCCGTGGCTCGTGCTCGGCGACATGCGCGAGCTGGGCGCGGAATCGGAAGCGCTGCACGCCGACATCGGCGCCCTCGCCAGGCGGCTCGGCGTCGAGCGTCTCTATGCGGTCGGTCCGTGGAGCCGATATGCCGCGCAGGCTTTCGGCAGGAGCGCCGACTGGTTCTCCGGCGTGGACGAGCTGATCGCCAGGCTGCGCCCTGAGCTCGATGCCGGCGTCAACGTGCTCGTGAAAGCATCGCGCGGCATGCGGCTCGAGCGCGTGGTCGACGCGCTCATCGGCGACGCGGACAAGCGCGAGGGCGTGCGGTGATGCTGCTGTACGTCACCGAGTACCTGACGCGTTTCGAATCCGGCTTCAACGTGTTCGGTTATCTGACCATGCGCGCGATCCTCGGCGCGCTGACGGCGCTGGTGATCTCGTTCCTGATCGGGCCGGCCATGATCCGGCGCCTCAGCGTCCGCCAGATCGGCCAGAGCATTCGCCGCGACGGACCGGAGACGCATCTGCTCAAGGCTGGCACGCCCACGATGGGCGGCGCGCTGATCCTCGTGGCCGTCGGCGTCAGCACGCTGCTCTGGGCGAGCCTGGAGAACCGGTTCGTCTGGATCGTGCTCGGCGTCATGGCCGTGTTCGGCCTGGTCGGCTTCGTCGACGATTACAAGAAGCTGATCCTGCGCGACAGCGCGGGCCTTTCGGCGCGCGCAAAGATCTTCTGGCAGTCGCTCGGCGCGCTGGGCGCGGCCGTCGCGCTCTATTTCAGCGCCGAGAATCCGGCGCTGGAAACCGCGCTGCTGATTCCGTACTTCAAGGATCTGCTGATCCCGCTCGGCACGTTCTACATCTTCTTCGCCGGCTTCGTGATCGTCGGCACGAGCAACGCCGTCAACCTGACCGACGGCCTCGACGGCCTGGCGATCATGCCCGCCGTGCTGGTCGGCATCGGCCTCGGCGTCATCGCCTACGTCACGGGCAACGTCAATTTCGCCGGCTATCTGGGCATTCCCTATGTCGCCGGCGTGGGGGAAATGCTCGTGTTCTGCGCGAGCCTTGCCGGCGCGGGCCTCGGCTTCCTCTGGTTCAACACCTATCCCGCACAGGTTTTCATGGGCGACGTCGGCGCGCTCGCGATCGGCGCCGCGCTCGGCGCCGTGGCCGTGATCACGCGCCAGGAGATCGTGCTCATGATCATGGGCGGCGTCTTCGTCATGGAAACGGTCTCGGTGATCCTGCAGGTCAGCTCGTTCAAGCTCACCGGCCGGCGCATCTTCCGCATGGCGCCGCTGCACCATCACTTCGAGCTCAAAGGCTGGGCCGAGCCGAAAGTCATCGTGCGCTTCTGGATCATCACCGTGATCCTCGTGCTGGTCGGGCTCGCGAGCCTGAAAATCCGCTGATGGGCATGCCTGCAGCCGTGAATCAGAACTCTTCACCGCAGCGTCGCAAACGGCGGACCCTCATCGTCGGCATCGGCGCGACCGGCCTGTCCTGCGCGCGCCATCTGGCGGCGCGCGGCGACGAGCTCATGCTGACCGACAGCCGCGTGCAGCCGCCGGCGCTGCCCGCGTTGCGCGACCTCCTGCCTGACGCGCGAGTCAGCGCGGGCGGGTTCGATCTGGCGCTGCTCGACGAGGCGGACCGGCTCGTGGTCTCGCCGGGCGTGCCGCTCGACGATCCGTTCGTGCGCGCGGCAATCGTGCGCGGCCTGCCCGTGATCGGCGACATCGACCTTTTTCTCGACGAGGCGCGCGCGCCGTTGATTGCCGTCACGGGCTCCAACGGCAAGAGCACCGTGACGAGCCTGGTGGCCGCCATGCTGGCGGGCGCAGGCGCGCAGGTTCGCGCGGGCGGCAATCTCGGCGCGCCCGCGCTCACGCTCCTCGAAGACGGCGAACCCGACTTCTACGTGCTGGAACTGTCGAGCTTCCAGCTCGAGCGAACCTCGGACCTTCGCGCGCGCGCCGCGGTCGTGCTGAATATTTCGCCGGATCACCTCGACCGTTACGCGAGCCTCGAGGAATACGCGGCGGCGAAAGCGACCGTGTACGGCAATTGCGAGGTGGCGGTCGTCAATCGCGACCAGCCGATCGGCCTGTCGGGGCTCTCTGCCGCGCGCATCAGCTTCGGCCTCGACGCGCCCGCGGCCGGGCAGTACGGCATCCTCGAGGACGCGCAGGGCGTGCGGCACCTCGCGCGCGGCGATGAACGCCTGCTGCCGGCCGGAGCGCTGGCGCTCGCGGGCACGCACAACCAGGCCAATGCGCTCGCCGCGCTTGCGCTCGTCGAAGCAGCCGGTTGCGCGCCCGACGCAGTCCTGCCCGCGCTGGCGAGCTTCCGCGGGCTGCCGCATCGCTGCGAGCGCGTAGGGGAAATCGCCGGCGTTACGTACGTGGACGACTCGAAAGGCACCAACGTCGGCGCGACGGTCACTGCCGTGCGCGGCTTCGCGCAACCGATCGTGCTGATCGCGGGCGGGCTGGCCAAGGGCGCCGATTTCGCGCCGCTGGCCGTCGCGCTCGAAGGGCACGCGCGGGCTGCCGTGCTCATCGGCCGCGATGCGCCGCGCCTCGCCGACGCGCTGGACGGCGTCTGTCCGATCGTGCGCGCGAACGACATGGTCGATGCAGTGCGCGAAGCTTCGCGCATCGCCCGCGCCGGGGATCTGGTCCTGCTTTCGCCGGCTTGCGCGAGCCAGGACATGTTCGAGGATTACCGCGCGCGCGGCGCGGCCTTTGCCGCGGCCGTGCGGGCCCTGGAGCCGACGCCGTGAGCGCCGCGGTGCTCGAAAGGCGCCAGTCGCGCGCGCCGGATCCCTGGATCGCCGGCACGGCCGTCGTGCTGTTGCTGATCGGTATCGTCATGGTCGCCTCGGCCTCGATGTCGATCGCGGACAACGAGATCGGCGCGCCTTTCTATTATGTGTTGCGCCAGCTCGCATACGCAGCCATCGGTCTCCTCGCGGCGTACGCGGCCTATTCGGTGCCGACCGTGATCTGGGAGCACACGGGGCCGCTGCTGCTCGCGGCGGCTTTCGCGTTGCTCACACTCGTGCTCGTGCCGGGAGTCGGCCACACGGTCAACGGCAGCACGCGCTGGGTATCGCTGGGCGTGGCCAATCTGCAGGTGTCGGAGCCGGCGCGTCTGTTGATCCTCATGTATCTCTGCGGCTACGTGGTCCGCCAGCGCGACTCGCTGTCGCAGAGCTTCACCGGATTCCTGAAGCCGCTGCTGGTCGTCATCCTCGCCTGCGGGCTGCTGCTGGCCGAGCCCGATTTCGGCGCGGCGACGGTGCTGCTCGCCGCATCGCTGGGCGTGCTGCTGGTCGGCGGCGTGCGGCTCAGGGATTTCTGCCTGCTGTTCGTCATGGCGCTGCTCGCCTTCGGCGCGCTGGCCGTGACTTCGGCCTATCGCATGAAGCGGCTGACCTCTTTCCTCGACCCCTGGGCCGATCCGTACAACACGGGCTTTCAGCTCACGCAATCGCTGATCGCGATCGGCCGGGGCGAATGGCTCGGCGTGGGTCTCGGCAGCAGCGTGCAGAAGCTGTTCTACCTTCCCGAAGCGCACACCGATTTCCTGTTCGCGGTGCTCGCCGAAGAGTTCGGCCTGCTCGGGGTCACCGTCACCATCGGCCTGTTCGCGATGCTGGTCGGCCGCGCTTTCTGGATCGCCGAGCGCGCGGCGCGGCTGGAGCGTCCGTTCCAGGCCTGCATGGCATTCGCTATCGCCTCGCTGCTCGGTTTGCAGGCCGCCATCAATATCGGCGTGAACATGGGGCTCCTGCCGACCAAGGGCCTGACGCTGCCGCTGCTGAGCTACGGCGGCTCGAGCCTGCTCGTGACCTGCGTGGCCGTCGGGCTCCTGTTGCGCATACATCACGAGACCACGGCGTTGAAGGCGGCCGGCCCGCGGCGCAACGATGCGGGGCGGCACAAATGAGCGACGGCCCGATCCTCATCATGGCCGGCGGCACGGGCGGGCACGTGTTCCCGGCGATGGCCGTGGCGCAGGCGCTGCTGGCGCGCGAGGTCGAGGTCGTCTGGCTCGGCACGCGTCGAGGGCTCGAGGCGCGCCTCGTGCCGCCGGCCGGCATCCCGATCGAGTGGATCAACATAGGCGGGCTTCGCGGCAAAGGCCTGACGACGGTCCTCGTCGCGCCGGTTGCGCTCATCCGGGCCCTCTGGCAATCGGTGTGCGTGCTGCGCCGGCTTCAGCCGTCGGCAGTGCTGGGCATGGGCGGATTCGTATCGGGTCCCGGCGGTCTGGCGGCCTGGCTGCTGCGCCGGCCGCTCATCATCCATGAGCAGAACACCGTCCCGGGCATGACCAACCGCCTGCTCGCGCGAGTCGCGAGGGTCGTGCTCGAAGCGTTTCCGGGCAGCTTCGACGCCGCTGCCGGCGCGCGGCATGTCGGCAACCCGGTGCGCCGCGAGATCAGCGCGCTCGCGCCGCCGGACATCCGCCTGGCGAGACGCGACGGCCCCGCCCGGCTGCTCGTGCTCGGCGGCAGCCAGGGCGCGCTGCGCCTGAATCAGGTCGTGCCCGAGGCCTTGTTCCGGCTGCCGCTGCGCGTGCGTCCCGAGGTCTGGCACCAGGCCGGGCCGGGCACGCTGAACGCAGCCGAGCAGGCCTACCGCGCGGCCGAAATCGAAGCGCGCCTGGATGCGTTCATCGACGACATGGCGGCAGCTTATGCCTGGGCGGACCTGGTGGTTTGCCGGGCGGGCGCGCTGACGGTGTCCGAGCTCGCCAATGTTGGGCTCGGCGCTGTCTTCGTGCCGTTTCCGGCTGCCGTCGACGATCACCAGACGCGCAACGCCGGTCACCTCGTCGGTGTCGGCGCCGCCGTGCTCGTGCCCGAGCCGGAGCTGACCGCCGAACGGTTGGCCCGCGAGCTGGGCCAGCTGCTCGGGAATCGCGCGCGTCTGCTCGACATGGCGCGCGCGGCGCGCGCACAGGCGATGCCGGACGCTGCGGAGCAGGTCGCGGAAACCTGCCTGCGGGCGGCGCGCGCGCAGGCGGAAAGGGCTGCGGCATGAACGATCGCATGCGCCGCATCCATTGCATCCACTTCGTCGGCATCGGCGGTGCGGGCATGAGCGGCATCGCCGAGGTGCTGCTCAATCTCGGCTACGCGGTGCAGGGCTCGGACCTGCGCGCGAGCGAGGTCACGCGCCGGCTCGAATCACTCGGCGCGCGGGTGATGATCGGGCACGATCCCCGCCACATCGACGAGGCGGATGTCGTGGTCGTGTCGAGCGCCGTGACCGAGGACAACGTCGAAGTGGCCGCCGCAAACGAGCGCCGCGTGCCGGTCGTGCAGCGCGCGGAAATGCTCGCCGAGCTCATGCGCTTCCGCTTCTCGATCGCCGTCGCCGGGACGCATGGCAAGACCACGACGACCAGCCTGATCGCCAGCGTGCTCGCCGAGGGCGGGCAGGACCCGACTTTCGTCATCGGCGGGCGGCTGAAGAGCGCGGGCTCGAGCGCGCGGCTCGGGGCCGGGCGCTACCTCGTTGCCGAGGCGGACGAAAGCGACGCCTCGTTCATGCACTTCCAGCCGATGCTCGCCGTGGTGACGAACATCGATGCGGATCACCTGACGGCCTACGGCGGCGACCTCGGCTCCCTCGAGCACAGCTTCGTCGACTTTCTGCACAACCTGCCGTTCTACGGGCTGGCGGTGCTCTGCGTCGACGATCCGGGGGTGCGCGCGATCCTGTCCGACGTCGCGCGTTCGATCGTTACGTACGGCTTCGCCGAGAGCGCCGACGTGCGCGCGATCAATGTCGCGCGGCGTGGCATGTCGACAACCTTCGATGTGCTGCGCCCGGGTCATGAGCGCGCCTTGCCCGTAACGCTCAACCTGCCCGGTGCGCACAACGTGCTCAATGCGCTGGCGGCGATCGCCGTCGCGCAGGAGCTCGAGATCGAAGAGGCGGCGGTGCAGCGCGCGCTCGCCCGGTTCGACGGCATCGACCGGCGCTGCCAGGTGCTGGGCGAGGTCGCGACCGCGGCCGGCGACGTGCTGTTCATCGACGACTACGGCCACCATCCGACCGAGATCGCGGCGACGCTCGAAGGCCTGCGGGCGAGCTGGCCGGGGCGGCGGCTGGTGCTCGTCTTCCAGCCGCATCGCTACACGCGCACGCGCGAATTGCTGGACGATTTCGCGCGGACCTTAAGCACTGCCGACGCGCTGGTGCTGACCGAAGTCTATTCGGCCGGCGAAGCGCCGATCGCCGGCGCCGACGGCCGCGCCATCGCGCGCGCGGTGCGCACGCGCGGCCGCATCGAGCCGGTGTTCGTCCAGGAGGTCGGCAATCTGCCGGGCGCGCTCGCGAGCATTCTGCGCGCCGGCGACCTCGTCGTGACCATGGGCGCAGGCAGCATCGGCGCGATGGCCGCCGAGCTGCCTCTGGCGCTGTCCCGTTTCAAGACCAACAACCGCGCGAAGCCATGAACGCCGAGCTGATATCGGAATGGCAGATGGCCGGCAAGCTGCTCGGGAACGAGCCGATGTCGCGGCACACGTCGTGGCGGGTCGGCGGCCCGGCCGACGTTTACTTCAGCCCCGCGAGCATCGACGACCTCGCCGGATTCCTGCGCAGCCTGGCCGGTGACGAGCCGGTGCTGTGGATCGGCCTCGGCAGCAATCTGCTGGTGCGCGACGGCGGCTTCAGGGGCACGGTCATCGCGACCCACCGCGTGCTGCGAAAGCTCGAGCGGGTCGGCGATCACACGGTGCTCGCGGAAGCCGGCGTTGCCTGCGCAAAGCTCGCGCGCCACTGCGCGCGCTGGGGTCTCGGGTCGGCGGAATTCTTTGCCGGCATTCCCGGCACGGTCGGCGGCGCGCTGGCGATGAACGCGGGCGCATTCGGCGGCGAGACCTGGCGCCATGTCGTCGACGTCGACGTCATCGATCGCAGCGGCGAGGTCCGAACGCGCGGCTTCGGCGAATACCGCGTCGGGTACCGCTCCGTCGAAGGGCCCGCGGACGAATGGTTCCTTGCGGCGCGCTTGCGCTTCGAGGCGGACGACCAGGCGAGCCCGGAGGCGATTCGCGATCTGCTCGCGCGACGCAAGGCGGCGCAGCCGATCGGCTCGTTGAATTGCGGGTCGGTGTTCCGCAATCCGCCGGGCCGGCATGCAGCCGAGCTCATCGAGAGCGCGGGCCTGAAAGGCCATCGCATCGGCGACGCGGTGGTGTCGGAGAAGCACGCGAACTTCATCATCAATCGCGGACAGGCGACCGCGGCGCAGATCGAAGCGCTCATCGGCCACATCATCGAGACGGTCGAGCGCGAGCACGGCGTCAGGCTCGAGACCGAAGTGCGCATCGTCGGAGAGCCAGCATGACCCGGCGTCACCAGATCCGCGACCCGGAAGCCTTCGGCAAGGTCGCGGTGCTGCTCGGAGGCCGCTCGGCCGAGCGCGAGATCTCGCTGATGACCGGGAACGCCGTGCTGGAAGCGCTGGGGCGTCGCGGCGTCGACGCGCACGCGGTCGATGCGCAGGCCGACGTCATCGAGCGATTGATCGCCGGTGATTTCGATCGCGTATGGGTCGCGCTCCACGGCCGCGGCGGCGAGGACGGCACCATGCAGGGCGCGCTCGAGACGCTCGGTCTGCCGTACACGGGCAGCGGCGTCATGGGCTGCGCGCTCGGCATGGACAAGCTGCGCACCAAGCAGCTCTTCAGCGCGGCCGGCATCGGCACGCCGCGTTTCTGGCATCTGCGCGGGCCGAACGATTTTCAGGCGGCGCTCGAGGCGCTCGGTCTGCCGATGATCGTCAAGCCCGCGCACGAAGGCTCGAGCGTCGGCATGACCAAGGTCGAGCGCGCCGACGAGCTTCCCGCCGCCTGGCAGATGGCGGCGGGACTCGACGACTGCGTGCTCGCCGAAACCTGGATCACGGGCGGGGAATACACCGCGTCCATCCTGCACGACCGCGTGCTGCCGCTGATCCGCATCGAGACGCCGAATACGTTCTACGACTATGAAGCCAAGTATTTCACCGACACAACGCGCTATTTCTGCCCCAGCGGCCTGCCGGCGACCACCGAGCGACGCTATGCGGCGCTGTCGCTGGAGGCGTTCCGGCTGGTCGGCGCGAGCGGCTGGGGCCGCGTCGATTTCCTCGTCGACGGCGAAGGCCGGCCGCTCGTGCTCGAAGTGAACACCGTGCCGGGCATGACCGGCCACAGCCTGGTGCCCATGGCGGCCAGGGAGGCGGGCATCGATTTCGACGAGCTTTGCTGGCAGATCCTCGAGACGAGCTACGCGCGCGACGAGCGCGGCGGCACGGTTTCGGGAAGCCTGGAAGAGCGCCGCAATGGCACGTAACCGGATACAGAAACGGCGCGCGCGCGCGAAACCGCGCTGGCGCCGCATCGACTGGCGCGCGCCGCTGTTGTCCGGAGCGCTGCTGGCCGGCCTCGTCGCCTCCGCGTATCCGGCGCTGCATCTGCTCGATCGGCCGATCCGCGCGATCGAGATCGAGGCGCCCTTCGAGCGGGTCCTCGCGGACCGCATCGAGGCGGCGGCGGCGGGCGAGCTGCCGGCCGGTTTCCTGAGCGTCGACCTCGAGGGGATGCGGCAGCGGATCGCCGCGATTCCATGGGTGGATCGGGTGCAGATCGAGCGGCGCTGGCCGGGCGCGCTGCACATCACCCTGACCGAGCAGGTTGCCGCGGCGCGCTGGGGTGAATCGGGCCTGCTGAACACCCGCGGCGAGCTGTTCATTCCCGAGGCGCGGCACGTGCCCGCCGAGCTGCCGCAGCTCGACGGACCGCAAGGCATGGAGATAGAGGTGGCGAAGCGCTATCGCGACATCCACCAGCGTCTGCTGCGGCATGGCATGGGGGTGGCCTCGCTCAGCGTCGATGAGCGTGGTGCCTGGAGCCTGGAGATGACCAACGGCGTCGAAGTGCACCTCGGCCGTCACGAGATCGACGACCGTGTCGACCGTCTGGTGGCGGTGGTCACGCTGCTCATCGCCAGCCGGCCGCGCGAGATCTCCTATGTGGACATGCGCTACAGCAACGGCTTCGCAGTCGGCTGGCATCGCGCAATGAACGCGGACGCCGAGCGCTCCCGCCCGAAACAGGCGGAGCCCAATGTCTAGAGATCGGAACCTTATCGTGGGCCTGGACATCGGCACATCGAAAGTCTGCGCCATCGTCGGCGAGATCACCGAGGCCGGACGGCTGGAAGTGATCGGCATCGGCGGCCATCCGTCGCGCGGCCTCAAGAAGGGCGTCGTGGTCAATATCGAGTCGACCGTGCAGTCCATTCAGCGCGCGATCGAGGAGGCCGAGCTCATGGCCGGCTGCGAGATCCATGCGGTGTTCACCGGCATCGCCGGCAGCCACGTGCGGAGCCTCAACTCGCACGGCATCGTGGCGATCCGCGACAAGGAGGTCACGCCGAACGACGTCGACCGCGTGATCGACGCCGCGAAAGCGGTCGCCATTCCGGCCGACCAGAAGATCCTGCACATCCTGCCGCAGGAATTCATCATCGATCACCAGGAAGGTATCCGCGAGCCGATCGGCATGTCGGGCGTGCGCCTCGAAGCGAAGGTGCACATGGTCACCGGCGCCGAGAGCGCGGCGCAGAACATCGTCAAGTGCGTGCAGCGCTGCGGGCTGACCGTCGAGGACATCGTGCTCGAGCAGCTCGCCTCGGCCTACTCCGTGCTGACCGACGACGAGAAGGAGCTCGGCGTCTGCCTGGTCGACATCGGCGGCGGCACGACCGACATCGCGGTGTTCGCCGGCGGCGCGATCCAGCACACGGCGGTGATCCCGATCGCGGGCGACCAGGTGACCAACGATATCGCCGTATCGATGCGCACGCCGACGCATTACGCGGAAGAGATCAAGATCAAGTACGCCTGCGCGCTGTCGCAGCTCGCCAATGCCGACGAGACCATCGAGGTGCCGAGCGTGGGCGACCGCCCGCCGCGCCGCCTCGCGCGCCAGACCCTCGCCGAGGTCGTCGAGCCGCGCTACGAGGAGCTGTTCACGCTGATCCGCGACGAGCTCAGGCGCTCGGGGTTCGAGGAGCTGGTCGCCGCCGGCGTCGTCATCACCGGCGGCAGCTCGAAGATGGAAGGTGCCGTCGAGCTGGCCGAGGAGATTTTTCACATGCCCGTGCGGCTCGGCATGCCGCAGCACGTCAACGGGCTCGTCGACGTGGTGCGCAATCCGATTCACGCCACCGGCGTCGGCTTGCTGCTGTACGGGCAGGAGAGTTTATCCCGGCGCACGCGCGATCACGCCTTCAGCGGCAGCCTGCGCGACGTCTGGGAACGCATGAAGGCCTGGTTCCAGGGGAATTTCTGAATCGACCGTTTTTTGGATCGAGAGCTCGCCAATCGCAAGGAGACATTGAAATGTTCGAACTGATGGATGGGCACAGCCAGAACGCTGTGATCAAGGTGCTCGGGGTCGGCGGCGGCGGCGGCAACGCCGTCTCGCACATGGTGCATGCCGGCATCGAGGGGGTCGAATTCATCTGCGCGAATACCGACGCGCAGGCGCTGAAGAGCGCGCGCGTAAAAACCGCGCTGCAACTCGGCTGCAACATTACCAAGGGGCTCGGCGCCGGCGCCGATCCGGACATCGGCCGCCAGGCTGCGATGGAAGACCGCGACCGCATCCACGAGGTCATCGAAGGCACGGACATGCTGTTCATCACCGCCGGCATGGGCGGCGGCACCGGGACGGGCGCGGCGCCGATCGTCGCGCAGGTCGCAAAGGAGCTGGGCATCCTCACCGTCGCGGTCGTAACCAAGCCGTTCGACATGGAAGGCGCGAAGCGCACGGCCGTCGCGCAGCAGGGCATCGGCGAGCTCGGCAAATACGTCGATTCGCTGATCACGATCCCGAACCAGAAGCTGCTCACCGTGCTCGGCGGCGAAACGACGCTGCTCGATGCATTCCGCGCGGCGAACCAGGTGCTGCAGGGCGCTGTCCAAGGCATAGCGGAATTGATCACACGGCCTGGACTCATCAACGTGGACTTCGCGGACGTCAAGACCGTGATGTCCGAAATGGGCATGGCGATGATGGGCTCGGGCTCGGCGTCGGGCGAGGATCGCGCGCGCGAGGCGGCCGAGGCGGCGGTATCGAGCCCGCTGCTCGAGGACATCAACCTGGCCGGTGCGCACGGCATCCTGGTCAATGTCACGGCCGGCATGGACCTGTCGATCGGCGAATTCGAGGAGGTCGGCAGCACGGTCAAGGAGTTTGCGTCGGACGATGCCACCGTCGTGGTGGGCACGGTCATCGATCCGGAGATGAGCAATCAGATCCGCGTGACCGTCGTCGCGACGGGCCTCGGCCGCTCGGCATCCTCGCCGCGTCAGCAGGCGCCGATGAGGGTCGTCAAGCGCGCGCCGGGCGGAGAGCCGAATTACGCTATGTTGGACAAGCCGACCATACAGCGGAGAGCAGTCGGCGATGGTGTGACGCATCGCAGCTCCGGCGAGGATTTGCTGGACATTCCGGCCTTTCTGCGGCGCCAGGCTGACTGATTGTTTATGGTCAAAAAAGCCATCCATGCCTTTTTTGACGAGCGAATCGAAGATGCGATCTCCGATTCGCTCCATTTTCGAGAGGAACTCGAAAATGGCGATACATCCCTGTATCGCAAATCAGTCCGGTGGACCGGACTGATTCGAGCGGCAGGTGGTTGGAGGAACCGCCTGCCTATGCTAGCGTAGGCAGGCTTGCATGCCCTGAAAACGGGCGGAAATGGTGATGTTGCGACAAAGCACGCTCAAGAACAGCATTCGCGCCACAGGCGTGGGACTGCACACCGGCGAAAAGGTGTTCATGACCCTGCGCCCGGCGCCCGTCAACACGGGCGTGATCTTCCGGCGTGTCGATCTCGACGAGCCGGTCGACATCCCGGCGACGGCGGAGAATGTCGGTGACACGATGCTCGGCACGACGCTCGTGCGCGGCGACGCTCGCGTCTCGACGGTCGAGCACCTGCTCGCCGCTTTCGCGGGGCTGGGAATCGACAATGCGTTCGTCGACCTGAGCGCGCCCGAGGTGCCGATCATGGACGGCAGTGCGGGGCCGTTCGTGTTCCTCGTGCAGTCGGCCGGCATCGAGATGCAGAACGCGCCTAAGCGATTTGCCCGCATCCTGAAGCGCATCGAGGTCGAGGACGGCGACAAGTGGGCGCGCTTCGATCCGCACAACGGCTACCGGATCAACTTCCGCATCGACTTCGACCATCCGGTGTTCCGCAAGCACTCGCAGACGGCGACGATGAACTTCTCGGCGACGAGCTTCCTCAAGGAAGTGAGCCGGGCGCGCACGTTCGGCTTCATGCGCGATATCGAGGCGCTGCGCGCGAGGAACCTGACGCTCGGCGGCAACATGGACAACGCGATCGTGCTCGACGATTACCGCGTGCTCAACGAGGACGGCTTGCGTTACGAGGACGAGTTCGTCAAGCACAAGATCCTCGACGCCATCGGAGATCTCTACCTGCTGGGGCGCTGCCTCATCGGCGAGTTCACCGGTTACAAGTCCGGCCACGGCCTGAACAACGCGCTGTTGCGTAAGCTGCTGGCAACTGCCGATGCCTGGGAAGAGGTGACGTTCGAGGACGTGTCGGCCGCGCCGATCGCCTACGCCGCGCCGGTAGCAGCGCGTTGACGAGTCACGGGGGACATTCTTGATTTTGCGTGCGCAGAATCAGGAATGTCCCCCCCGCACCTTGACGACGAGCTTTTGCGCATCCGCACCTGCGGCGCGAATGCCCTCGAGCAGGCTGTTGCCCTCGAAACGCACGCGCGAGGCCCACGCCGGTGAGTCGGTGATGACCACCAGCACATCGTCGTGCAGGCTTGCCGATGTAACGTGAGATCCCACGGGATCGGGCAGCAACGACGCAACGGTTCGGCCGAGACGATCCATGTCGGCGGCGCGCCGCGCGAGCTCGCCGAGCGCGCTGCCACGCTCGCTGATTATGTCAAACAGCTTGCGCGGACGGCTCATGATTGGCTTGCATATTGCATAATGTATCAACGTGTATTGTGCACTGACTCACAGATTCCACGGACGCCGATTGTCTCTCTGCGGATTCTTCGGCATATTGGCTGAGGGCACCCCGGCGGAAGTGTAAGTCCCGAGAGTCATGAATGTAATCGTATTCGACCGACGTCACGCCCGGGTTCGGCAGCTCGATCTCCGCCGGCCTGCATTCATCGTTTCCGCGGCAGGCATCCTCCTCGCATTCCTGACGGCCAGCTTTGCAGGCGGTTACTTTGCCGCCGCGCAGCGCGCGGGCACCGCCCCCGACCAGCGCATTTCCGCCTGGACCGACGAGCTGCATGCGCAGCGCGAGGACATCGACGACGCGCGGCGGCACACGCAGGACAACATCGACGCGCTCGCCACGCGTCTCGGCCAGCTCAATGCGCAGATCATCCGCCTGAACGCGCTCGGCGCGCGCCTCACGACAATGGCGGATCTCGAAGATGGCGAGTTCGATTTTTCCAACCCGCCCGCCCAGGGCGGCCCGGAGGCGCTCTACGACGCACCGTCGGTGGATCTGCCGGAATTGACCGCCACGCTCGATTCGCTCGCCGCGCGCGTGGCCGATCGGGAACGCCAGCTCGGCGTGCTCGAGAATTTTCTGCTGAACCGCAGCCTGAGCAAGCAGGCGGAGCCGAAAGGCCGTCCGGTCGATTCCGGCTGGATATCCTCCTATTTCGGCTCGCGCATCGACCCGTTCACCGGCCGGCCGGCGCGACACAGCGGGCTGGACTTCGCCGGACGGGCCGGCGCGCAGGTGATCGCAGTCGCCGCGGGCGTAGTCACGTGGTCGCGCGACCGGTACGGCTACGGAAATATGGTGGAAGTCAACCACGGCAACGGATACGTGACACGTTACGCGCACAACTCGGCCAATCTGGTGGCCGTCGGCGATCGGGTCCAGCCTGGGCAGCCGATCGCGCTCATGGGCTCGACCGGCCGCGCAACGGGGCCGAACCTCCACTTCGAAGTCCTGCACAACGGCAAGAAAGTGAACCCCTTGAAGTACATCAAGGAAGCCAACTAGAAAATCAGGCTTCCGACCCCCATTTCCTTCCCGGCTCGCCGAGCCCGTACAATAAGCGTTTTTACCCATCGCGCAGCGAGACGAAATCGCTGTGAGGAACCGTATTTCGTGGCCAGGTTGTTGACCGGCATCTTCGGCAGCCGCAACGAGCGGCTGCTCAAGCGTTACGGCAGGCTCGTCGTGCGCACTAACGAGCTCGAGAGCGGCATCAAGGCGCTTTCCGACGAGGCGCTGCGCGCCAGGACGGCCGAATTCCGCCAGCGCATCGAGAACGGGGAGCCATTGGACGACCTGCTGCCCGAGGCATTCGCCGTTGCGCGCGAGGCCTCCGTCCGCACGCTCGGCATGCGGCATTTCGACGTGCAGCTCGTCGGCGGCATCGCGCTGCACCAGGGCAAGATCGCCGAGATGCGCACGGGCGAGGGCAAGACGCTGGTCGCCACGCTGCCGGCCTATCTGAATGCGCTGAGCGGCAGGAGCGTGCACATCGTCACGGTCAACGAGTACCTGGCGGGGCGCGACGCGGAATGGATGGGCCCCGTGTACCGGTTTCTCGGCCTCGAGGTCGGCGTCATCAAAAGCGGCCAGACGCAGGACGAGAAGCGCAACGCGTATCGCGCCGATGTCACGTACGGCACCAATAACGAGTTCGGCTTCGACTACCTGCGCGACAATCTCGCGCTGCGCCTCCAGGACCGCGTGCAGCGCGACCTGACCTTCGCCGTCGTCGACGAGGTCGACTCGATCCTCATCGACGAGGCGCGCACGCCGCTGATCATCTCCGGACGCGCCGAGGAGAGCACCGAGCTCTACATCAAGGTCAACGCACTCGTGCCGCGCCTCGAGCAGCAGAAAGAGGAGGACGGACCCGGCGACTTTTCCGTCGATCTGAAAGCCAAGCAGGTCCAGCTCACCGAGCAGGGCCACGAGCGGGTCGAGGAATTGCTCGCCCGCGCCGGGCTGATCGGGGAGAGCCAGAGTCTTTACGACGCGCAGAATATCCGTCTCATGCACCATCTGACGGCGGCGCTGCGCGCCCACGCGATCTTCAAGCGCGACGTCGAGTACATCGTCAGGAACGGCGAGATCGTCATCGTCGACGAATTCACCGGCCGCACGATGCCGGGACGGCGCTGGTCGGACGGCCTGCACCAGGCGATCGAGGCGAAAGAAGGTGTGCGCGTCAAGGAGGAGAACCAGACCATCGCGTCGATCACGTTCCAGAACTACTTCCGCCTGTATCACCGCCTGTCCGGCATGACGGGCACGGCCGATACCGAAGCGTTCGAGTTCCAGCAGATCTACGGGCTCGAGGTGATCGTCATCCCGACCCACATGCCGATGATCCGCGACGACGCGCCGGACCTCGTGTATCTCACGCAGACGGACAAGTTCGACAATATCATCGAGGATATCGAGGACTGCCACCGGCGCGGCCAGCCGGTGCTGGTCGGCACGACGTCCATCGAGACTTCCGAGTTCCTCTCGGGGCTGCTGCAGAAGCACAAGATCGCCCACGAGGTGCTCAACGCGAAGCAGCACGAGCGGGAGGCGCACATCGTCGCGCAGGCCGGCCGGCCCGGCGCCATCACCATCGCGACCAACATGGCCGGCCGCGGCACCGACATCGTGCTGGGCGGCAACCTGGAGGCGGAACTCGCCGAGCATGCGGAGGCGGACGACGCTGAACGCGCGCGAATCAGGCAAGCCTGGAAGAAGCGCCACGAGCAGGTCATCGAAGCCGGCGGCCTGCACATCGTGGGCACCGAACGTCACGAGTCGCGGCGCATCGACAACCAGCTCCGCGGGCGCTCGGGGCGCCAGGGCGACCCGGGCTCCAGCCGCTTCTATCTGTCGATGGAAGACAGCCTGATGCGAATTTTCGGCGACCCCAACCGCACCAAGGCGCTGCTCTCGCGCGTCGGCATGCAGGAAGGCGAGGCGATCGAGAGCAAGCTGCTGTCGCGCCAGATCGAGCGCGCGCAGCGCAAGGTCGAAGCGCACAACTTCGATATCCGCAAGAATCTGCTCGAGTACGACGACGTGGCCAACGATCAGCGCAAGGTGATCTATCACCAGCGCAGCGAGCTGATGGCCGCGGACGACGTTTCGGACTCGGTGTCGGGCATTCGCGAAGAGGTCGTCAACGCGGTCGTCGACAACTCGATTCCCCCCGGAAGCATCGACGAGCAGTGGGACGTACCCGGTCTCGAGCACGCGCTCGAGCGCGATTTCGCCGCGCGGCTCCCGCTCCAGCAGTGGCTCGAAGACGAATCGACGACCGAGGAGCAACTGCGCGGGCGCATCGTGCGCGAGATCGAGGAGCAGTACGACAGGAAGGTGGCGACCATCGGCCCGCCGGTCGTGCGCGAGCTGGAGAAGGCGATCATGCTGCAGCAGCTCGACCTCCACTGGCGCGAGCATCTCGCGGCGATGGACTACCTGCGCCAGGGCATCCACCTGCGCGGCTATGCGCAGAAGAATCCCAAGCAGGAGTACAAGCGCGAAGCGTTCGAAATGTTCAGCACGCTGCTAGATCAGGTCAAGCACGCGGTGATCAGCATCCTGTCGAAAGTGCAGGTGCGCAGCGAGGAGGATGTCGAGGCCATGGAGCAACAGCGCCAGCGGCCGAAAGCCTTGCAGTTCGAGCACGCCAGCGCGCCAACGGCCGGTGCCGATCGGCCACCCGCGCCGCGGCCCGCGATGAGGCCGCCGCAGACGGCGACCCCGGCGGCGCCGTTCGTCCGCGAGCAGCCGAAGGTCGGCCGCAACGAGCCTTGTCCCTGCGGCTCGGGCAAGAAGTACAAGCGCTGCCACGGGCAGTTGAGTTGACGGCCGCCGGCGAGGCCTGAGGCGCGGCCGCGCCGGTCCCGTCATGCTGTACGTCGTCGCCGGCATCCTCACCGACTCCACGGACCGGGTTCTCATCTGCCGTCGCCTGCCGGGCAAGCCGATGGCCGGCAAATGGGAATTTCCGGGCGGCAAGCTCGAACGGGGCGAGGCGCGCATCGCCGGACTGCGGCGCGAGCTCGACGAGGAGCTCGGCATCGCCGTCGATCGCGCGCGACCGCTGATCCGCTTCGGCCACGATTACACATCGCTCTCCGTCACACTCGATATCTGGCGCGTCGAGCGCTTCTCCGGTGAGCCGTCCGGCCGGCAAGGCCAGGAACTGGCGTGGGTCGAGCCGGCCGAGTTGCCGGCGCTCGACCTGCTCGAGGCGGACCGTCCGATCGTGACGGCGATCACGCTGCCCGACCGCTATCTGGTGACCGGACCGCCGTTCGATGACCGTCGCGCGTTCGTCGCGAGGCTCGATGCCGCGCTCGGACACGGGATCGAGCTCGTGCAGCTGCGCGTGCCGGAAGAGGGCAGTGGCGAGGGGCGAATGGCATTTCGCGAGCTGGCGGCCGACTGTCTCGCGCGCTGCCGCGCCGCCGGCGCGCGCCTGCTGCTGAACGGCGCGCCTCAGGGCATGGCGGATCTCGCCGGGGAAATCGGCGCCGCCGGCATCCAAGTGCCGGCGCGCTACCTCGGCGCATTACGCGGCATGCGCGGCTCCCGGCCAGGTTTGATCGGTGTGTCCTGTCACGATGCGGAGGAGCTCGCGCAGGCCGGGCGCGCCGGCGCCGATTTCGCCGTGCTGGGTCCGGTCAACCCGACGGCGAGTCACCCGGATGCCGCCCCGATCGGCTGGCCGCGTTTCGCCGCCCTTGTCGAGCCGGTGCGCATGCCCGTTTATGCAATCGGCGGCATGCGCTCCGCCGATCTCCCGCAGGCCTGGGGCGCCGGCGCTCAGGGCATCGCCGCGATCAGCTCTTTGTGGGCTGAAAGGTAAATACGCCCGGAGCAAGGCGCTGGCGTCCGGCGTATAGTGCCGTCGACGGCAGCCTGCCGCCAGAACAACAAACGCTGCGTCGCCGTTCTCGCGCGCAGCATAAAGGGAGGAACTATCGATGAACAGCAAAGCAATCCGAGCCGGTTTCGCGGCGCTCGCGCTGGTTCTCATGCAATCACCGGCATTCGCGCAGGAAGATCCGTCCGACAATTACGCGCAAATGTGGCGTTTCGATATCAAGCCGGGAATGTACAACGACTTCATGCAGGCGTTCTCGCAGCACATAGCCTGGCGCCGTGAAAACGGCGAGACGTGGACCTGGATGACGTACATGCCTCTGGCCGGAGAGAGGATGTACAGCGTATGGGTGCGGTCGGACGGTCACACGCTCGCGGATTTCGATACCTATGCGGAGTACGGTCGCAAGGCCGAAGAGCACTGGTTCGGTACCGTCGATCAGTATGTCGGGTCCTACGAGAGCTGGATTTCACAGACCGTCGAGACGCTCGAGTTCTGGCCGGAGGACACGCAATTCGAACTGTTCCAGGCGTTCACCTATCACGTGAAGCCGGGCTTCGAAAGACAATTCGACGAGGCCGCGAAGATGGTTCACGACGGCCTGGTCAAGGTGAGCTGGAATGAGCCGCACTCGTTCGACCGCCTGATCAGCGGAGCCGGCGGCTACCTGATGACCCTTGTGCTGCCTTACCGGAACTTCGCCGACATGGCCGAGCCGGAAAAGACGTTCGATGAGGCGCTTGCCGAAGCCTACGGGGAAAAACGGGCAGGCGAGCTGATGATGCAGATTGCGGAATCGTACGGAGAGGTCGAGGAAGTGCTCGTGCGCGTCGACCGGGAGCATTCGATCACCCTGGACAACTAGCAGGACGATGCATCCCTCCCTGCGTCACCTGGCAGGCTGATAAAGAACAGAGTTTGTCATCAGCCTGCTAGTGGGCCGAGCGGGAGAGAGCAGGGTTCATGGCCGCAACTTTGCGTCGAAAAACCGTTTGATCGTCCGGTAAGCGTGCGCGCCGGCCTCGTCGTGCCGCAGCAAGCCGTGCTTGCTGCCGGGATAGGTCATCATCTCGAACGGCTTGCCGGCGGACTGCAGGGCAGCGAACAGCTTCGTGCTGTGGGTGAACAGCACGTTGTCGTCGGCCATGCCGTGGATGATCAGCAGCGGATCGCTCAACTCGCCGGCATAGGGGAATACGCTGCTCGCCACGTAGCCGGCAGCGTTGCGCGCGGGGTCCGCGAGATACCGCTCGGTGTAGTGCGTGTCGTACAGGCGCCAGTCCGTCACCGGCGCGCCCGAGGCGCCTGCGGCAAAGGCCTCGGGCGTGCGCATGAGCATCATCAAGGCCATGTAGCCGCCGTAGCTCCAGCCGAATACGCCGATGCGTTCCGGATCGACGAACGGCAGCGATCTCAGAAATTCGACGCCGGCGAGCTGATCGCGCACTTCGACGTCGCCGAGGCGGCGGTATAGCGGCTCGTCGAACGCGACGCCGCGAAACCCCGTGCCGCGATTGTCCAGCGCGAACACGACGTAGCCGTCCTGCGCCAGGACCTGCCGGAAATAGCCGCCCGTCGGCTGCGGGTAACCGCCCCAGCTTCGCGTGACGCGCTGGCCGCTCGGGCCTCCGTAGACCTCGATGACGACCGGGCATTGCCGTTGCGGATCGAAATTCGCGGGTTTGGTTATCTCATAGTGCAGCGTCGTGCCGTCTTCCGCCTCGATCGTTCCGAATTCGCGCGGCCGGTGCGCCGCGAGATACGGATGGTATGGATGCGTCTCGTCGAGCCGGTTCTCCTCGATCCACGCGATCCGCGAGCCGTCGAGGCGGTGCAGGCTCACCTGCGGCGGCGTGTCCGGTGAGGAAAACGTGTCGATATAAACGCCGCCGTCCTCTGCAATCCCGACTTCGTGCCAGCCGCGGCGTTCCGTGATCCTGTCCGGATGCTCCGGATCGCGCGTGTCGAGCGCGGCGCGGTAGAGATGCCGTTCCAGCGGGCTCGCTTCCGTCGCGGTGAAATAGACGAAACCCTGCGACTCGTCGACGAACAGCGGCCCTTCCGCGCCGGCGATCTGCCATTCGCCGGCGGTCAGCGGCCGGACCGGATCGCCGTCGAAATCGTACAGATAGAGATGCCGGTATCCTGTGCGCGAGGACGGCCAGATGAACCGGTCCGAATGCTCGAGAAAAGTCAGCTCGTGCCCGAGCTCGACCCAGGTATCGCTGGTCTCGGTGACCAGCACCGACGCGGCGCCGTCGGCGATGTCATAGGCGAGCAGCTCGAGCCGGTGCTGATCGCGCGACTGGCGCTGCACCGCGAGATGGCGGCTGTCGGGGAACCAGTCGACGCGCGCCAGGTAGATATCCTGCTCGTCGCCCAGGTCCATCCAGCGCGTCCCGCCGTCTTCGATGTTCACGACTGCGAGGCTGATGCGGACGTTGTCGGTGCCGGCCGCCGGGTAGCGCTGCTCGACCACGTCGACGCTGTCCGCATGGATCTCGAACCGGCGCACGACATCGACCGGCGACTCGTCGACACGCGCGAACGCGACATGGCGCTCGTCGGGCGACCACCAGTACCCCGTATCCCGATCCATCTCCTCCTGGGCGATGAACCCGGCGATGCCGTTCTTCGCTGCGCCTTCGCCGCCGCGCGTGAGTGGCGTCTCCTTGCCCTCGCGCAAATCGTACACGTACAGATCCTGCTCGCGGATGAACGATACGTAGCGGGCATGTGGCGAGAAGCGGGCATCCGTCTCGAACGGCTCGGTTTCGGTGATGCGGCGCACCGCCGATTTTTCGGGCTTGCCGAGATCGTAGACGTACAGGTCGCCACCGATCGGAAACAGCACCACCCGTCCGTCGTCGGAGAGCGAGTATTCGACTATGCCGCGGCGCGCCGAGATGCGCTGGCGCTCGCGGCGCGCCTTCTCCTCGTCGGAGAGCTGCTCCTCGCCGGGCGATAGAACCTTCGAGTCGACGAGCAGGCGCCCGCGTCCTGTCGCGGCGTCGAATGCCCAGAGATCCATCTGGTTGCGATCGCTGGCCTTGCCGCGCAAAAACGTGACCCGCCCGCCATCGGCGGATAGTTTGAGCTCGATCGGGCTCGGGCCGTCGAGGGCGGGCTCGGCGAAGATGCGTTCGATGTCGAGCTCCGCGGCGACAGCGGGCAAGGCGCAGACCGCGCCGATCGACACGAACAGGAAACGTAGTCGACGTGCGATCATCGATCGTCACTTTCCTCGTCCGAATCCGGAGTCGGCTCTTCGCCGGGGATGCCGCGTTCCTCGCTGAACCAGGCGCCGAGGTCGATGAGCCGGCAGCGCTCGCTGCAGAACGGCCGCCACGGCGAAGCTTCCGACCATTCGACCGGACGCCCGCAAGTCGGACAGTTGACGGCCTTCGAGCTCAGCAGCAACTCAACAGGAAGCGCGTGTCGGCGGTGCTTGCGGCCGGGCGTTCGAGCGCGTCGGACCAGCTCATGAAACGCACCGTGAAGCGGTGCTGGCTACCGCTGATCTCGGGATAGACGTCGCTCGATATCGGCAGCGCGATGCGCAGCAGGCTCGTGGCGTCGCCGCCCGGCAGCGCGAGCTGGTACATGCCTCGATAGGCGACTTCCTCGCGCGGCCGCGCGCCCTCGCGCGTGAGCCAGAGAAGCTCGGCGACCGCTTCGCTCAAGGGGCGCAGCGTAGTCATCCAGGTCTGGAAATCCCGGCGGCGCTCCTGCGCGGGACGGTTCAGCCAATGGTTGTATTCCGGCAGGTCGAATACGCACGTGCCGCCGGGGATGGCGCTGCGGTGCCGGACGGCGTTCAGGAACTCCGATTCCTTGAGCGGCTGGATGAACTGGGGCCCGGCGGCATTCAGCGCGTCGCGCAGCGAGCTGATGTTCGCGAGCAACGTGTTGAGCCGCGCCGTATCGACACTGGACCGGGAACGGAACGCGTCGAGCCCGGCCGCCTGCCGCTCCAGCTCCTTGAGCACTTCGCCGCGCACGTCGCCGCGGTTGAGGATGGCCATGATATCGATCAGGCTCTGAACCGCGGCCCGGGTGCTCCACCCCGAAGACCCTTCGAGGTGGTGCAGCGCCTGGCGGTGCAGGAAATCGAGGCGCAGGAACGTGCGCATGCGCTCGCCGAGCGGCTGCTCGTAGACGATCAGCTCCTCGGTCTGACTGCGTTGCGATACGTTGCTGACCGTCTTGACCATGGCTCCTTGCTCGCGGGCATTTTCGCTCACCCGGATGGATTGGGCAAACGGGCCAGCTCGAGGTAACGCTCGTGGAGCAGCGCCACCGCGGCGCGCGCCATTTCCTTGCTGCCGGAATTATCAATGATATCGTCCGCCGCCGCGAGGCGATCTTCACGCGATACCTGTGCGGCGAGGATACGACGCGCGCCGGCCTCGCTTTCGCCGTCACGCGTCATGAGACGCTCGATCTGCGCATCCTCGGTGCAGTCGACGACGAGCACGCGGTCGACCTCGGTGTCGTAGCCGGTTTCGACGAGCAGCGGAATGACCAGCACGACGTAGGGCGCGCGCACGTCCGCGGCGCGTCGATTCATCTCCTCGATGATCGCGGGGTGCAAGATCGCTTCGAGCCTGAGCCTGTCCGCCGGAACGTCGAACACGCGCGCGCGCAGCCTGCCGCGATCCAGCGCACCGGCGTCGTCGAGTATCCCGTCGCCGAATTCGCCGACGATGCGCGCGAGCGCCGGACTGCCGGGATGCACGACCTCCCGCGCGATGAAGTCCGTATCGATGACCGGTACGCCGTGAGCCGCGAAGGCGTCGGCGACGAGGGACTTGCCGCAGGTGATGCCGCCGGTGAGCCCCACCCGCATCGGCGTTCCACCCGCCACAGGGTCCGCCATGAGCTCAGCCGAGTCCGCTGGCGCGCAGGTACGCGCCGACGATCGACTCGCCCCGGAGCATCGCGATCCAGCCGGCGGCCGCGAGATAGGGGCCGAACGGTATCGGCACGTGACGTCCGCGTCCGGCGAATGCGATCAATGACAGACCGACCACGGCGCCGACGAACGCCGACGCCAGGACGACCAGCGGCAGCATCTGCCAGCCGAGCCACGCGCCGAGCGCGGCGAGCAGCTTGAAGTCGCCGTAGCCCATGCCTTCGCGGCCGGTCAGCAGCTTGAAGGCCTGATAGACGCTCCACAAGCTCAGGTAGCCGGCGATCGCGCCGATGATGCTGCTCTTCGGGTCGATAAACAGCGCCGTGGCAGCGACCTGGCCGTGGAACAGGCTCAGGATCAGGCCGAGCCAGAGCAGCGGCAGCGTGATCGAGTCGGGCAGGAGCTGGCGGTCGATATCGATGGCGCTTGCCGCGATGAGCGCCCAGGTGAGCACGAGCGCAGCCGCGGTTTCCCAGCCGAAGCCGAAGCGCCAGGCGACGGCCGCGGAGGCCATCGCCGTGAGCAGCTCGACGGCCGGATAGCGCAGCGAAATGCGCTCGCCGCAGGCGGCGCAGCGTCCCTTGAGCATGAGCCAGCTCACGATCGGGATGTTCTGCCAGGCGCGGATCGGCGCGCCGCAGGCCGGGCAGACGGAGCGCGGCGTGACGAGATTGAATCTCCCGGCGGCTGCCGGCTCGTGCTGGCCGAGCAGCTCGGCGCAATGCTCGCGCCAGACGCGCTCCATCATGATCGGCAGCCGATGGATGACCACGTTGAGGAAGCTGCCGACCAGCAGGCCGAGCACGAATATGATCGCAATGAATGCGGCGGGGCTGGCGGAAAAAAGGGCCGCGACCGTCACGAATCACCGGTTCGCATATTCGAGCAGGTCACGGGGCCCTTCTCGCCAGTGTTTCGTCGTGCCCGCGTAATCGCAGCGGACTCGTTGTCCCGGCAGAAAGCCGGGATCTGACGAATCGTGCCGCAGGTTCCTATACGACGGCGCCCAGCTTGAAGATCGGCAGGTACATGGCGATCACGAGGCCGCCGACCAGCACGCCCAGGATGGCCATGATGAGCGGCTCGAGCAGCGAGCTCATGCTGTCCACGGCGTTGTCGACGTCCTCCTCGTAGAAGTCCGCGACCTTGCCCGACATTTCGTCGAGCGAGCCGGATTCCTCGCCGACCGCGATCATCTGCACGACCATGTTCGGGAACAGTCCCGTGTTCTCCATCGCGCGCTGCAGGCGCTGGCCGGTCGACACTTCGTCGCGTATGCGCAGCACACCCACCTCGTAGACGATGTTGCCTGTCGCGCCGGCGACGGACTGCAGCGCTTCGACGAGCGGCACGCCGGCACTGAACATCGTCGACAGCGTGCGCGCGTAGCGCGCGATCGCGGCCTTGTTCAGGATGGGGCCGACGATCGGCATCTTGAGTGCCATGCGGTCGAGGAAATGCCGCATTCTGCGCGATCGCTTCTTCGTGTAAATGAAGGCGGCAACAGCGCCGACCGTGAGAATCAGCAGGATCCAGCCCTTTTCCTGCACGAATATCGACAGGTCGATGACCATTCGCGTGAAGCCCGGCAGATCCGCGCCGAAGCCCTGGAACAGGCTCTCGAACTGGGGAATGACGAACAGCAACAGAATGAGCGTCACGACCACAGCGACGACCATGACGGCCGCCGGATAGAACAGCGCCTTCTTGATCTTCTTCTTGATGGCCTCGGTCTTCTCCTTGTAGGTTGCGATCTTGTCGAGCAGCGTTTCCAGCGCGCCGGCCTGCTCGCCGGCCTCGACGAGGTTGATGAACAGATCGTCGAAATACAGCGGATGCTTCGACAGGGCATCGGCGAGAGCCGTGCCGCCTTCGACATCTGCCTTGATGGCCAGCACGAGCTTCTGCACGGCCGGGTTTTCGTGGCCGTTGCCGATAATCTCGAAGGCCTGCACCAGCGGAATGCCGGCCGTCAGCATGGTCGCGAGCTGGCGGCTGAAGATGGCGATATCGGCCGGCTTGACCTTGCCCTTCTTCGCGAACAGCGTCGATTGCTTGCGGATGCGCGCGGGCACTACGCCCTGGCGGCGCAGCTCGGTGCGCACGGCCGCTTCGCTCGCGGCCAGGCTCTTGCCCTTGACGCGGTTGCCCCGCGTGTCGGTGCCTTCCCAGGTGAACGGAATCTCTTTGATTGCTACTGCGGTTCCGGCCATGGCCGCTACCCCCCAAAAGGTCGACTACTCGACGGTGACCCGGTTGATCTCCTCGAGGCTCGTGACGCCGTCCCTGATCTTCTGCAGACCCGCGCGCCGCAGATCCCAGACCCCCTCGCGGCTCGCCTGATCGTTGATCTGCATGGCGTTGCCACCCTCCATGATGATGCGCCCCATCTCTTCGCTGACCGGCATGACCTGGTAGATGCCCACGCGGCCTTTGTAGCCGTCGACGCACTGGCTGCAGCCGACCGGGCCGAGCACCGTCAGGCCGCCCTCGATGTCCTCGGTCGTAAAGCCTTCCTGCAGCAGGGCTTCGGACGGGATGTTCTTGGTCTCCTTGCAATTGCTGCACAGCCGCCGGGCAAGCCGCTGCGCGATGATGATGCTCACCGAGCTGGCGATCGCATAGGGCTTCACCCCCATGTCCACCATGCGCGTCAGGGTGCGCGGCGCGTCGTTGGTGTGCAGCGTGGAGAGGACGAGGTGACCCGTCTGCGCCGCCTTGATGGCGATCTCGGCCGTCTCGAGGTCGCGGATCTCGCCGACCATGATGATGTCCGGGTCCTGGCGCAGAAAGGCGCGCAGGGCGGAGGCGAACGTCAGGCCGACCTTCGGATTGACGTTCACCTGGTTGATGCCCGGCAGCATGATTTCCGCAGGATCCTCGGCGGTCGAGATGTTGCGGTCCTCGGTGTTCAGGATGTTGAGGCCCGTATACAGCGACACGGTCTTGCCGCTGCCGGTCGGGCCGGTCACGAGGATCATGCCGTAAGGCTTGGCGAGCGCGTCGAGATAGAGCTGCTTCTGGAAGCTCTCGTAGCCGAGCGCGTCGATGCCGAGCTTCGCGCTGCTCGCGTCGAGGATGCGCAGCACGATCTTTTCGCCGAACAGCGTCGGGCAGGTATTGACGCGGAAGTCGATCGCGCGGTTCTTCGACAGGCGCATCTTGATGCGGCCGTCCTGCGGCACGCGGCGCTCCGCGATGTCGAGCCGCGACATCACCTTGAGGCGCGCGGCGACCTTGGTCGCGAGCGCCGATGGCGGCAGCGCGACCTCCTTGAGCACGCCGTCGAGGCGCGTGCGCACGCGGAAGGTCTTCTCGTACGGCTCGAAATGGATGTCCGACGCGCCTCTCTTGATCGCGTCGAGCAGGATCTTGTTGACGAAGCGGACGACCGGCGCATCCTCGATGTCGTCGCGCGTGATGTCGTCGGAGAGCTCGTCGTCTCCCCCGGTGACCACGAGCGAGTCCAGGTCGAAATCGTCGCTGCTCGAAAACGTCGACATCGAGGTGTCGAGCGCCTCGAGCGCCTTGGTCACCTGCCGCTCGAGCTTGTCCTCCTCGACGACCACGGCATCGGTGCTCATGCCCGTCGCGAACTTGATCTCGTCGAGCGCGGAGAGATTGGTCGGGTCGGAGACGGCGATGAACAGCCGCTTGCCGCGCATCAGGAGCGGCAGCACCCGGTGCTTGCCGAGCAGCTTCTCGCTGACCAGCCGGACGATCTCGATATCGACGTCGATGCCGTCGAGGTCGAGCAGCGGCACGCCGAACTCGTGGGAGGCGGCAATGGCTACGTCCCGCGCATTGGCCATATCGTTGGCGATCAGGTGCGCGACCAGCGTGGACTTGCGCTGCCGGGCGGCGGCCTCGGCCTCCTTCAGGGTGGCCTCGTCGACGATGCCGTCGTCGAGCAGCCTTCGGGGCAGGCCTGTCAAGGCAGATTTTATAGCCGTTACAGCCATTTAGGACTCAATCTGGGATGGTGCGGATAGACCCCGTCGAATATAGCGAAATTCAGCCTGCCGGACCATGATCCAGTTCAAAAAAGAAAGCCCCTCCGGGGAGG
>JBOIDB010000067.1:0-13601 GCA_050740235.1 Gammaproteobacteria bacterium | reverse complement strand
GACCAAGCGAGTATCGGGGAGCGACTCGGGACGAACCCGGCCATCCGCCTGCCGCGATACGCTCATCGATGAGCCTGGCCCCTGTTCAAACAATCCGAGGCGTGGTTTCCCGCCTGCGGGTCGGCACGTATACTGTCCCGCCCGCCATGAGCCAGGATCAGATCACCAGGACCCCACTGCCACGCAACGAGCCGGTGCGCGACTACGCTCCGGGCAGCGCGGAGCGCGTCTCGCTCGAGGGGACGCTTGCGGGAATGGCGAAAGCGGATCCCGTGAATATCCCCGCGCGCATCGGCGGCGACCTTGTCGAAACGGGGAATGTCTCAGACTGTCACGCGCCGCATGATCATGCGCACGTGCTGGCGCGCGTTCACAAATGCGGCGCCGCCGAAGTGAAACGCGCCATCGCCGCGGCGGGCAGGGCGCATCCGGACTGGAGCGCGATGGCCTGGCAGGACCGCGCCGCGGTGTTCCTGAAGGCCGCCGAGCTGCTCGCCGGGCCGTTTCGCGACCGCATCAACGCCGCGACCATGCTCGGTCAGGGCAAGACCGTGTATCAGGCGGAGATCGATGCCGCCTGCGAGCTCATCGACTTCTGGCGCTTCAACGTGCATTACATGCAGAAGGTCTACGAGGAGCAGCCCGAGTCGGCGCCTGGCGTGTGGAATCGCCTCGAGCACCGGCCGCTCGAGGGCTTCGTGTTCGCCGTCACGCCCTTCAACTTCACCTCGATCGCAGGCAACCTGCCGACCGCGCCGGCGCTCATGGGCAACGTGGTGCTCTGGAAGCCGGCGAGCACCGCAATCCTGAGCGCCCACGTGATCGCGGAAGTGCTGGAGGCGGCCGGGCTGCCGCTTGGCGTCATCAATTTTCTGCCCGGCGACGGGCCGGACGTCGGCGATCCGGCGCTCGCAAGCCCGGAACTGGCCGGCATTCACTTCACCGGGAGCACGGGCACGTTTCAGGGCATGTGGCGCAGGATCGGCGACAACATAGCCGCTTACCGCAGCTACCCGCGCATCGTCGGCGAGACGGGCGGCAAGGATTTCGTGTTCGCGCATCCGACCGCCGAGCTCGAGCCGCTCGTGACCGCGCTCACGCGGGGCGCTTTCGAATACCAGGGACAGAAATGCTCGGCAGCCAGCCGTGCATTCATCCCGGCGAGCCTGTGGGACGACGTGCTCGAGGCACTGAAGGCGCAGACCGCGCAGATTCGCATGGGCTCGCCGCTCGACTTCCGCAATTTCATGAGCGCAGTCATCGACGCGAAATCGTACGCCTCGATCATGGGCTACCTCGATCATGCGCGTCGGTCGGACGATCATGAGATCGTCCAGGGCGGCAAGGGCGACGACTCGACGGGCTGGTTCATCGAACCGACGCTGGTCGTCGCCGACGCACCGGACACGAAGCTCATGCGTGAGGAGATTTTCGGTCCGGTACTGACGTTGTACCGGTACGCGGACACGCGCATGGAAGCCGCGCTGGAGGCCGTCGATCGCGCGAGCCCCTACGCGCTGACGGGCGCGATCTTCTGCCGCGATCGCGGCGAGATCGCGCGATTGACGCGCGCCCTGCGATTCGCGGCGGGCAACTTCTATGTCAACGACAAGCCGACGGGCGCGGTGGTCGGCCAGCAACCGTTCGGCGGCGGCCGCGCGAGCGGGACGAACGACAAGGCCGGCAGCGTGCTCAACCTCGTGCGCTGGGTGTCGCCGCGCGCCATCAAGGAGACGTTCGCGCCGCCGATCGATTTCCGTTACCGCCATATGGCAGAGAAATAAGAGAATGGGGCGGGGACATTCCTGAATTCGCGTACGCGAAATGGGGAATGTCCCTTATTTTCCGAGAAACAGGAATAGATCGATGTCCTACCTGCTGCGAATATCAGCGCCCGCGTTGCTGATGCTGGTCGCCGGCGGTTGTGCCGAACCCGCCGACGATCAAACCGCGCCCGCCGCGGCGCCGCCGGCCGCCGGGGAGGCCGGCGTGCAGGAGGACGATCTCGCCACCTATATCGACGAGCGAATCGATATCTATGCGCCGGTGCGCCTCACTGCCGATCTGAGCGGGCTGTCGGCCGATCAGCGCGCCATGCTGCCGATTCTGATCGATGCGGCGAAAATCATGGACGAGCTGTTCTGGCGGCAGACCTGGGGCGACAGGGCGAGGCTTTTCGAGCGCATCGACGACGAGGGAATGTCGCGTTTCGCGCGCATCAACTACGGGCCCTGGGACCGGCTGAACGACGACCGGCCGTTCGTGCCGGGCATCGGGCCCAAGCCCCCCGGAGCGAATTTCTATCCGCCGGACATGACGATCGAGGAGTACGAGCGCGCGGCGCTCGACGATGGCGAAGGGCTGTATTCCCTCATTCGGCGCGACGACCAGGGCGCTCTGGAAGTCGTGCCCTATCATGTCGCGTATGCGCCCGAACTCGAGCGCGCCGCGGCGCTGTTGCGACGCGCGGCGGCGCTGGCCCCGGATCCGCAGTTCGCCCGTTACCTGGACTTGCGAGCCGGCGCTCTCGTGACCGACGACTACTTCGCCAGCGATCTGGCCTGGATGGACATGAAGTCGAATCGTCTCGATATCGTCATCGGAGCGATCGAGACCTACGAGGATGGCCTGCTCGGGGCGCGGGCCGCCTACGAGGCCTATGTGCTCCTGAAAGACGAGGCGTGGAGCGAGCGGCTCGCGCGCTTCGTCGAATTCCTGCCGGCGCTGCAGCGGGGCCTGCCGGTGCCTGAGGCTTACAAGGCCGAGACGCCGGGCGCCGAATCGGACCTCAACGCCTACGACGTCCTCTATTACGGCGGCCACAGCAATTCCGGCGCCAAGACCATCGCCATCAACCTGCCGAACGACGAGCGCGTGCAGCTCGAGAAGGGCACGCGGCGCCTGCAGCTCAAGAATGCCCTTCGCGCCAAGTTCGACAAGATCCTGCGCCCCATCGCGGAGACGCTCGTTGCGCCCGGTCAGCAGTCGCACGTGACATTCGACGCGTTCTTCGCCAACACCATGTTTCACGAGGTTGCGCACGGGCTCGGCGTCAAGAACACGATCGACGGCAATGGCACGGTGCGCGAGGCACTGAAGGAGCTGGCTTCGCCCGTGGAGGAAGGCAAGGCGGACATCCTCGGCCTGTACATGATCGCCAGCCTGTTCGAGGAAGGCGAAATGGGCGAGGGCGAGCTCATGGACCATTACGTGACGTTCCTCGCGGGCCTGTTCCGCTCGGTGCGTTTCGGCGCCTCGGAGGCCCACGGACAGGCGAACATGGTCGCGTTCAACTTTCTCGCCGAACGCGGCGCGTTCGAGCGCGATCCCGCGAGCGGACGCTATAGCGTCGATCTCGACGCCATGAAGCAGGCGACCAGCGCGCTCTCGGAACGCATTCTCAGTCTGCAGGGTGATGGCGACTATGCGGGCGTGCAGGCGTTGCTGGAGAGCAAGGGCAGGATCGGCCCGGATCTCCAGGCGGATCTGGATCGCCTCGAAGCCATCCCGGTCGATGTGGTGTTCGAGCAGGGCATGGACGTGCTCGGCCTGTAGCCGGCAATCATTACGGCGGGGGTAACGACACGTGCCTATGACGAAACGCGAATTCCTGCGCCGGGCCGGCTTTGTCGGCGCGCTCGCGCCGCTCGGTTCCATCGCGGCTACGGCGTGCACGAGTCGCCGGCAAGTTGAAAGAGCGGAAGAGTCGCGACCGATCGCGCTCGACGTCGAGCCGATCTCCGTGTCGGAGCGGCAGGCCCGCGTGCACAAGGCGCAAAGCCTGATGCGCGATGCCGGCGTGGTTGCACTGGTTCTGGAACCCGGCTCGTCAATGCTCTATTTCACAGGCATCGACTGGCGGCGCAGCGAGCGCCTGACGGCGGTGCTGATCCCGAACGAAGGCGAGATCGGCGTCGTGACGCCGCACTTCGAGGAGCCGTCGGTGCGTGAGCGCATGAGCTTCGGCGACGACGTTCGCACCTGGCACGAGCACGAGAATCCGTTCCGGCGTGTCGCGGAGATTCTCGAGGACCGGCGGCCGGGACCGGGCGCGATCGCTTTCGAAAGCACGGTGCGCCATTTCGTTGCCGACGGCGTACGGCGCGCCGTTCCGCAGCGTGAGCCCGTTTCGGGGGCATCGATCACGAATGGCTGCCGCATGGTCAAGTCCCCGCATGAGCTCCGCTTGATGCAGAAGGCCGCCGACGTGACAGTGGCGGCCTATCGTTCCGTCGCGTTGCGCATCGAGGCGGGCATGACGCCGGAAGATATCGCGGCGGACATGGCAAGGTCGACCGAAGCGCTCGGCGCCACGCACCAGTTCGCGCTCGTGCTCGCCGGCGAAGCCAGCGCGTATCCGCACGGTTCGAACAAGCCGCAAGTCGTGCGGGAGGGCGAGGTCCTGCTGATGGATTGCGGTTGCTCCGTTCACGGCTACCAATCGGACATCTCCAGAACGATGGTTCTCGGCGAGGCGACGAAACGTCAGCGGGAAATCTGGGACACGGTGCGACGCGGACAGCAGCTCGCGTTCGAAACCGCGCAGCCCGGCACGCCGGCCGGCAAAGTCGACGATACGGTGCGCGCCTGGTACACGTCGCTCGGCTTCGGCCCGGACTACGAAACGCCCGGCCTGCCGCACCGGCTCGGCCACGGCATCGGCATGGATGGCCACGAGCCGATCAACTTCGTGCGCGGAGAGACGACAGGGCTCGCGCCCGGGATGTGCCTGTCGAACGAGCCGGGAATTTATATCTACGGCGAGTTCGGCGTGCGGCTCGAGGACTGTATTCACATCACGGCCGAGGGGCCTCGCTGGTTCACCGAGCCACCGCCCTCCATCGACGAGCCGTTCGCCTGAATTGTGCCGCTGAAACCCCATTGCGGCACCCGCCATGTGTGAGCTGATTCCTTGATCTGCTTTCCCCGGCGGCGATATATTTGCCAGTGATGATTCGACTGGCCAAACTTTCCGGACAAGCGGCGCGCATGGCTCTCTGTGTCGTGCTGGTCTGCGCCGCCTCGCCAGTCGGCGCCGATATTGCCGATCTTTCGCGCGACTTCGAGTACGCCGATCGGGTGGTGGTCAAGAAGGCCGAGCGCAAGCTGTATCTGATGAGCGGCGACGAGGTCATGAAGTCGTACGACATCAGGCTGGGAAAGGACCCCCTTGGACCGAAGCAGGAGGAGGGCGATCTGCGTACTCCGGAAGGCGTGTACCATCTGGGCCGGCGCAACTCGAGCAGCAGCTATTTCCTGTCCATCCAGGTGAGCTATCCCAACCGGCAGGACCGCGCCAGTGCCAGCGATCGCGGCGTCGACCCCGGTGGCGCGATCATGATTCACGGCCAGCCGAACGTGCCTACGTATTCGCCCGCCTATTACGCGAAGCGCGACTGGACCGACGGCTGCATCGCAGTTTCCGATACCGCCATGGTCGAGATCTGGCTCTTGACGCGCCCCGGCACGCCCATCGAGATCCTGCCCTGAGGCGATGCTGCCCGCGTCCGTTCCGGCGCGCTGCATGCCGAATCACCGATGACTGACGACAGACTCGTAAAAGCGCCGAGAGTTTCCAGCATGACCGGCCGGCGCAGACCGCCCGCTGCTTCTCATGTCGCCAGCGCGCGGGTCGCGCCGTCGCGCAGCCTGGAGGTGCTGTCGCAGGTCGAGGTCAGCCAGCTCCGCGGCAAGAGCCTCGGCAGCCTGCATGAGGTCTTTCGCCGCTGCGCTCTCGCCGTGCTGAACAGCGGCACGAGCACCGACGATGCGCGCGCTGTGCTCGAGCAGTATCGCGACTTCGACATCCGCATCGTGCAGCAGGCGCGCGGCGTCAAGCTCGAAGTAGTCAACGCGCCGCCGATCGCCTTCGTCGACGGCAAGATGATCCAGGGCATAAAGGAACTGTTGTTCGCCGTTCTGCGCGACATCATCTATATCGACAACGAGATCCACGGCAGCGGACGGTACGATCTCGGCACCTCCGAGGGCATCACCGACGCCGTGTTCCACATTCTGCGCAATGCCCGGGTGCTGAAGGCGCAGGTGGAGCCGCGCATCGCCGTTTGCTGGGGCGGCCACTCGATCAGCCGCGAGGAATACGACTACACCAAGGAAGTGGGCTACGAGCTGGGCCTGCGGGGATTGAACGTTTGCACGGGTTGCGGGCCGGGCGCGATGAAGGGGCCGATGAAGGGCGCCACGATCGGCCACTCGAAGCAGCGCATCCGCCGCAGCCGCTATGTCGGCATTACCGAGCCCGGCATCATTGCGGCCGAATCGCCGAACCCGATCGTCAACGAGCTGGTCATCATGCCGGACATCGAGAAACGTCTCGAGGCGTTCGTGCGCGCCGGGCACGGCATCGTGGCGTTTCCAGGCGGCGCGGGCACGGCGGAAGAGCTTCTCTACCTGCTCGGTGTTCTGCTGCATCCGCAGAACGTGGAGCTGCCGTTTCCGGTGATCTTCACCGGGCCGCGCTCCAGCGCCGATTACTTCAGACGCATCAACGACTTCATCGGCGCCACGCTGGGAACCGACGCGCAGCGCCTGTACCGGATCATTGTCGGCGATCCCGTCGAGGTGGCGCGCGCCATGGTAGCCGGCATCGACGAAGTGCGCAGGTACCGCCTCGCGACGAGCGACGCGTTCTACTTCAACTGGTCGCTGACGATCGACGGCACGTTTCAGCACCCGTTCGAAATCAGCCACGAGAACATGGCTGCGCTCGAGCTGCATCCGGACATGGAACGGCACGCGCTTGCCGCGAACCTGCGCCGCGCCTTTTCAGGCATCGTCGCGGGCAACGTGAAGGATCACGGAATCCGGCTCATCGAAAAATACGGCGAGTTCGAGATTCGCGGGGACGCGCGCATCATGCGTCCGCTCGACGATCTGCTCGCCTCGTTCGTCGCGCAGAAGCGCATGCGCCTGCCGGGTTCGCGCTACGTGCCGTGTTATCGCATCGTCGCCTGAGGAAAACGGGGGCATTCCTGATCTCGCATTGCGCGAAATCAGGAATGTGCCCTACGTCATGCAAGGCGGACGTCGCTGCCGTTTGACATAAATCCGGCGGCAGTCCACGCCCTGTGACTCAGTTCCTGGCCCGTCAGCGGCCACCTGGCTACCGTCGTGGGCGTATCTCCCATATCGACGGGATGCTATGCCGGACAACAAAACCTACAAGCTGCGCGAGCAGGCCCGGAACGACCAGCCACCGGGCGACGATTCATCCGAGGATACCGTGGTGCTCGAACCGGGCTGGAAGGCCGTGGCTTCGAACGCTGAGCGCGAACCGCCGCTGCCGCCGCCCGGCGGGCTGCGCCGCGTTCATGCGTCGCTGTACACGCTGCAGGCGTACAAACGCTGGATGATGCAGATTCGCGAGACCTGGAAAAGCGACCGCCGCTGACGTTTATCGGCCGGGAATCAGGCTTGCGCGACGGCGTTGAACGCCGGCGCGGGGTGCGCATCGAGCCAGCTCGTCAACGAATGCCATTGCGCGACATCGGCGCGTGCTCGCGGCGAGTCCAGCTCATGAATGCCGAGACCGCTTTCGGCGGCATACAGATAGCTCTGCGAATCGCGAAGCGTCGCGACGATCGGGATCGAGAGCCGATCGAGGAACCGGACCAGGGCCTGATAGGTGCGCTTGCGTTGAACGCGGTTGGCAACCACGCCTATACGGTCGTCCGAGCGACGGATCTTTGCGATGCGCAGCAGATCGGCGATGCAGCGTGCCGCCGCATGGATGTCGATGTCGGAAGGCAGCACGGGCACGATGACCGCGTCCGCGCCGCGCGTGACGTCCTGCAGGCGATGGCCCTCGAGAGCGGCCGGCGTGTCCACGATGACGCACCGGCAGTCCGCGGGCACGCGGAGCTGAAAGCTGCGCGTGACGCCGGGCCGCTGCTCGTAGACGGCGATGCCGTGAATCGGCGGCCGGGTTTCGGACCGCATCTGCACCCAGCGCATGCTGGAGCCCTGGGCGTCGAAGTCCATGAGCGCGGGATGCTGCTCGCGAAGCGCGTAAAAGCTCGCGAGATTGGTGGCGATCGTGGTCTTGCCCGATCCGCCCTTGGGGTTTAAAACGACGATCTTCTGAACGGCCACGGCGCCCTCCCGAAAATCAGGGCTACTCGAACCCGAGTGAATAGTACACTATAAGCAATTGATAATGAACGACCGCACCAAGAAGGGCCCGCCCAGGAATCCGATTTCGCGCCGCGAATGGGTGGCGCGGGCCATCGATGCGGCGCGCGAGGCGGTGGCCGATCCTCCCCTGGTGGAACCCGCGAGTCGCAAGAAACGCCGTCCGCCGGCCGACCCTGCCTGATCGAAGCAATGTTGAAAATTGCCCGGTCCGGTCGCGCCAGACCTTATGTCAACCGATGCCGGACAGTGAACCGCTTCACGGACGACCGTCCCGTCCGCCACTAGACTTGCTTTCGCAATCCGCCGCGTCCCGCGAGCGGAACCGGATCCGGTCTATGGAATGCCTCCTGCAAGCCCTCGATGACCTCGAGGACCTGATCTTCAGCATCCCGCTGCTGTGGGGCTCGCTGCGATCACCCGTGCTGGCCGGACTCGCCGTCACGCTGACCATTCTTCTGCTGTAAACCCGTCCGTCAACGCTCGGTCGGCCGGGGCGGGATGTCCGCACTTCCTCCGAGTCGCTCCCCGATACTCGCTTGGTCGGAGGAAGTGCGGACATCCCGCCGGACGCGGCGCACGTTCCCGGAGTCGCTCCCCGATACTCGCCTGGCCCGGACATCCCCACCGCCAGGACACCCACGGCTCATCGCTTGAAACGCCCGGCGCCTTGCCCCACATTCGGAAATGCCGACCGCCGCGGCCGCGGCGGCCAAAACACCGGGTTCGAGGACGTGTCGATGCCGACCGACGCACGCCGGGAGACACTGGGTTTCCAGGCCGAGGTGAAGCAGCTGCTTCACCTCATGATCCATTCGCTCTACAGCAACCGCGAGATCTTCCTGCGCGAGCTGATTTCCAACGCTTCGGATGCCGCCGACCGGTTGCGTTTCGAGGCGCTGTCGAATGCGGCCTTGCTCGAGGACGATCCGACCCTCGAGATCCGCATCGAGTTCGACCGCGACGCGCATACCATCGAGGTGTCCGATAATGGTATCGGGATGTCCCGCGCAGAGATCGTCGAGCAGCTCGGCACCATCGCGAAATCGGGCACGGCGCAGTTCCTGGCGGGCTTGAGCGGTAACCGGCAGAAGGATTCTCAGCTCATCGGCCAGTTCGGCGTGGGCTTTTACAGCGCTTTCATCGTCGCGGACACGGTCGAAGTGCTTTCGCGCCGCGCCGGCCTCGATGCCGCCGAAGGCGCCCGCTGGACGTCGGCTGGCGACGGCGAATTCACGATCGAGACTGTGGAGCGCAGCCAGCGGGGCACTTCCGTCCGGCTGCACCTGCGCGAGTCCGCGCACGAGCTGGCGGACCCCTGGCGGCTTCGCGCGCTCGTGCGCAAGTACTCCGACCACATCGGCTTTCCCGTGCGCATGCGCAAGCTCGCCGACGGCGACGAGAAGTCATCCGGCGGGGAGTTCGAGACGGTGAACTCCGCCACCGCGCTCTGGACGCGCCGGCGCAGCGAAATCGGGGACGACGAGTACTTGGCCTTCTACCGTCACGTGGCGCACGATGCCGCCGAGCCGCTGGCCTGGAGTCACAACAAGGTCGAGGGCAAGCGCGAATACACGAGCCTGCTGTACATCCCGGCCCGCGCGCCGTTCGATGTGTGGAACCGCGAATCGCCGCACGGCCTGAAGCTTTACGTGCAGCGTGTGTTCATCATGGACGAAGCGGAGCAATTCCTGCCTCTCTACCTGCGTTTCGTGCGTGGCGTCGTCGATGCCGACGACCTGCCGCTCAACGTCTCGCGCGAGCTGTTGCAGCGCAATCCGGCAGTAGATGCCATCCGCGGCGCCCTGACCCGGCGCGTGCTCGACATGCTCGCCCGGCTTGCCCGTGAAGACGCCGGCAATTACCAGACGTTCTGGAACGAATTCGGCCAGGTGCTCAAGGAAGGGCTCGCCGAGGATCCGGAGCACCGCGACAAGATCGCCGCGCTGCTGCGCTTCGCGAGCACGCGTACCGGCGAAGATACCCAGGACAGGTCGTTGGCGGATTACGTGGCCGGCATGCCGCCCGTTCAGCAGAAGATTTACTACCTGACGGCTGCGAGTCCCGCGGCGGCAGGCTCGAGCCCGCGGCTCGAGGTCTGTAGAAAGCAGGGCGTCGAGGTGCTGCTGCTGACCGATCGCATCGACGAATGGGTCGTCGGGCACCTCACCGAGTTCGACGGCAAGCCGTTGCGCGACGTCGGCCGCGGCGAGCTCGATCTCGAGGGCATCGAGGCCGGCGCGGACGCGGAGGAAGAAGAGGCTCTCGCAGGGGAGATGAAGGGTCTGGCGAAGAAAGTGCAACGCTTCCTGCGCGAGCGCGTCGGCGAGGTACGCTTGTCGCGCCGGCTGACCGAGTCGCCGGCCTGCCTGGTGATCGGCGAGCACGATCTCGGACGGCAGATGCAGCAGATCCTGCGCGCCGCGGGCCAGGCAGTGCCGGACACGAAGCCCGCGCTGGAGCTCAATCCGCACCATCCGCTCGTGAAAAAGCTCAATGGCGAAACCGACGATGAGCGCTTCGGCGACCTGTCGCTGATGCTGTTCGAGCAGGCCACGCTGGCAGAAGGCGAGCCTCTGCCCGACCCGGCCGGCTACGTGCGGCGCATGAACCGGCTGCTGCTGGAGCTGAGCGGTTCCTGACGGACTCACCGCTGCGCAGGGAATCGCGGTGAGCATGGCCGACTGAAGTCGGCCCTACGGCGGAACTCCAGGTTCGTAGGGCCGACTTCAGTCGGCCACCTTCACGCCGGCAGCCGTCCCGCGGCGAGATGCGGCGGTATCAGGCGCCGCTCCAGCAGCTCGAAGCCGAGCTCCGTCAAGATGGCGAGCGCGGCTGCTGGCACGGCGCCTTGCAGGATCAACCCCGAGTCGTTGAGCGCAAGGCCCGTCACGATCGGCTCGCCGAGGCCGCCCGCGCCGATGAACGCCGCCAGCGTCGCGGTGCCGATGCTGATGACCGCTGCGGTTCGGATGCCGGCCAGAATGTGCGGCATCGCGAGCGGCAGATAAACATGGCGCATCTGCTGACGGCGCGTAAGCCCCATGGCTTCGGCCACGCGCCGCAGCAGCGGATCGACGGTCCTCAGGCCAGTGACCGTGTTGCGAACGATCGGCAGCAGCGAATACAGGAAGAGCGCGACCACGGCGGGCAGCTGCCCGACGCCGAGCAGCGGGATCATGAGCGCGAGCAGCGCGATCGACGGAATCGTCTGCATCAATCCGACGAAATAGAGCAGCGGCCGCGCGAGGCGGTCGGACCGATGCACGGCCACCGCGGCGACGATGCCGAGAACGCAGGCGAGCAACAGGGCGATGCCCGTGAGCTTCAAGTGCGTCAGCGTGTTGCGCGCGAGGCGCTGCCAGACCATCCCGCTCGCCGCGTCCGCCCCGCCGACATCGAGAAAATCCTTCGCGACCGATGCGAACGATCGGCCCTCGACGACGACGGCGGCATTGAGAGACCGCATGGTCCCGACATCGATCCTTCCACCGAGCGAGCGCAACGCCTGTTTCGCGTCTTCAGGCATTGTGCTCGCGACCAGCGGCACGGCGCGATAATCGGGAAAGAAGCCGAGATCGTCCTCGAGCACGACAAGTCCGTATCGCTCGAGATCGCCGTCGGTCGTGTAGGCATCGGTCACGTCGATCTTGCCCTCGGCGAGTGCCTGATAGGCCAGGCCGTGCTCGATGCCGAGCGGCCGCGTTTCGAGCCCGTAGGCGCGCCGCAGGCCGGGCCACCCGTCCGGCCGGTTGCGGAACTCGTGGCTCAATCCGAAGCCCAGGTCGGGGTGCGACCTGAGGTCGGAGATAGTACGCAAGGCGTCCCGCGAGGCGGTCTCCGCCGTCACGGCGAGCGCATAGCTGTTGTCGAAGCCGAGCGGCGCGAGCACATCGATGCTGTCGGCATGGAGCCCTCGTCGCAGCTCATCGAGGTCGCCGGGATCCGCGCCGTGCAGAATGACCTGTGAAATCGTCCCCGTGTACTCGGGATAAACGTGGATTTCGCCGCTGCGCAGCGCTTCGTAGCAGACCAGCGTGCCGCCGAAGCCGAATTGCCGCGTAACCTCGAAGCCGTGCGATTCCAGCGTCCTCGCCATGATCTCCGCGAGGAGATAGCTCTCCGTGAAAGTCTTGCTGCCGACCACGATGGGCGCTGGCTCCGCCGCCGTCGTTATCGTCCACGCGCTCAGCAGCAGCACCGTGAGAGGGGCGCGCCGGCTCATCGGCCCGCATCCCGCAAAAGGTCCGACACGTAGGCGTTCGCCGGCTTTGCGGCGACGGCCGCCGCCTCCCCGGCTTGCACCACGCGTCCGTCACGCAGGATCACGAGGTAGGAAGCGAGATCCAGCGCTTCGCGCATGTCGTGCGTGACGAGCACAGCCGAGACAGGCTCCTCGGCGCACAAGCGGAGAAACTCCCGGTGGATCTCACGGCGCGTGATGGGATCGGCGCCGGAGAACGGCTCGTCGAGGAGCAGCAGGGGCGGCTCGAGCATCAACGCGCGGCACAACCCGACGCGCTGTTGTTGGCCGCCGGAAAGCGTGTGGGGATAACGATCTGCGAGCGCGGCCGGCAAGCCGACCAGTGCGATCAGGCGCTCGAATCGCCGGCGGAAGCGCTGCTCCGGCCAGCCTTCGAGCCGCGCGAGCAGCGCGGTGTTGTCGAAGACCGTCAGGTGCGGGAACAGGCCGACCCCCTGTACCGCGTATCCGATGCGCCTGCGAAAGGCTTCCGGCCGCGCATAGTCGATCGGTGCTCCGAACACGCGCAGCGATCCGGCGTCCGGACGCAGCAGGCCGTTGATGTGCTGGAGCAGCGTCGACTTGCCACTGCCGCTCGCGCCGACCACGGCCGTGATCGCGCCTTCGGGCAGGGCGAGGGTGACCGCATCCAACGCAATCGCGCCGTCGTATCTCTTGCTGACTTCGTCGAACTGGACGCAGGGCATGGGCCGCATGATAGCCCGCGGGTTTTCTGTGATCCCGCTCACGGCGCGCCGCGGGGCATCGCGTTAGCCTGTCCGCGCAGACAGGGCGCTACAGAGGGATGCCCATGAAAGATAAAATCGACGATACCGGCACGGATTCCAGCCTCAGCTATCGCGGCCGGCTGCTGAAGGCGCTCTGGCGGGAATCCGGTGACAAGCGCAAGCCGAAGCCCGCCGACGCCGATCACGAACGGCTGCTCCTCGAATCCGACCCTTACCTGGCGAAGCTGACGCGCGACGACAAGCGCTGATCCTCAAGTCTGACGCCCGGCTCCGGCTAGACGGGCCGTTGAAGGACGAGCGAAGCCGCGTCCCCCCACTTCCCTCGAGTCGCTCCCCGATACTCGCTTGGTCGAGGAAAGTGGGAGAACACGGCCCGCAATCCGGCGCGCGGCTCGAGGCTACGGGCGCTGCGACGTTTTCAGCCGCATGTCCCATCTGTCTCGCCCGAGCGAGTATCG
>JBOIDB010000066.1:0-4096 GCA_050740235.1 Gammaproteobacteria bacterium | reverse complement strand
CGCTCGATGACGGCCGGTTCCTCGATGCTCGCAATCCCCCGAAGCTTGCCGCGTTCACCCATAGCCACCACTTCACCATCTGGCAGTCCGATTCGGTCCGACGCATTCTGCGCTCGATAATGACTAGATAGGCTCTATTCGGAAGGTCGCGGTTCGACTCGGTTGGGAGGATCAGTGGCGATGAGATACTTCATCTTCCATTCGCCGCGCACTTTTTTGGCAAAAATGAAATAGTTTCCCTCGCCAATCGTATGCCGATCATCGCCCCAGTCGAATACGAGATTTTGCCTGCCATAGATGATGCCGTAATCGCCTCGCCCTCGATGCGGGTGATCTTGTGCCAGTAGTCCACAATCCTGAAGGGTGGGGCGTCATCAGGCCACCAGAATTCCTCCAGCTCGGCGCCGCTCTTGGGCGTCACGCCATGGTGCGGGATAAACACGGCATCTTCAGTCAATGACTCCAGGATTGCTTCCCGATCTCCACTGATCCAGTCCTGCACCTGCTGCTGGTCCAATGCGCGAAGCGCCTCGATGTCAGCGGGGGAGAGCGGCTCTTGCGCGCTCGAGCCAGTCGCGAAAAGAGGGTTCGCTACGACAACTGCAACGAACCGCCAGGCATTTCGTATCGCCATGCATCTCCTCCAATGTAGGCGCTGGCAACCGCCGACCGATGCGGCAATGGATATGTTTATCGGCGAACCGCTTCGCCGAATGGTTGCGTCAGCACGAGTGTGATGCTACCGCAATATGTCAAACCTGCCTCGACACTTGACCGCTTATGGATTATTTTCGGACAGGCTGACAAGGGCAAACCCGTCGAAAGGCGGGGACGCAAAGCCACCGGTCTAAGGGTGTAAACCACGACAGCGGGGTTGCCGGCATTCATGAGCCGACCTTGCAGCGATTGTCAAGAAGTGCAGTCCAGCCCAGGGAGGTTCTCATGAAGTATTTCAATCTCGCAGCGAGCGCTACGGTATCCGCGCTCATGGTCGCCGGCGTTTCGGCGGAACCCAACCAGAACAGCATCGCTCAATATTCTGCCTGCCTGGATCAGACGACGGTTTTCGTCTGCTCCAGCAAGGACCTGTCGAACGTCGTGCTCCAATGCGCGTCCGGCGCCGAGAAATTCGACGATCTCGACAGCCTCGGCGTTGGAGCCTCAGCGACGTTCTCGTGCAGCGATGGCTCCGTGCCCACTTCGGTCTGGGTGAAATCGGGCAGCCAGCAATCAGGCGACGGCGCCGGCTACGGCGGTATCTTCAGTCCACAGGAATGTCCCACGGAGTGCCCGGCGATCGGTGATTCCGGATCCGATGAAGGCGGAGAAGACGGCGGAGATGATTTGCCCGAGCCGCCAACCGAGGGCTGAGCGACACTACCGGGAGCCGCCCCGCCAAAGGAGATGGCCATGAAATCGACTGTACGTGGATTATTCGCCTTCGCGATGCTGTTGACGCTGGGAGGCTGCGGAGATGACGGCGATGGCGTCGGTACCGGCAGCCTGACGCTGAAGGTCGTCGACGCGCCCGTTGATGGCGCGACGGCGGTCGTTGTGGCGTTCTCCGGTGTCGAGCTGAAGCCGGCCTCCGGCCCGGCGTTCAGCATCGACTTCGCATCGCCCCGGGAGATCGACCTGATCGCCACTCAGGGTGGTAACGCTGCAACCCTGCTGGACGATCAGATCGTGCCGGCGGGGCCATACGCCTGGATTCGGCTCAAGGTCAATTCAGCGCAGGGCGTCATGGATTCGTATATCGAGTTCCCGGGCGAGCAATTTCCCCTGTATGTCCCCAGCGGTGCGGAAACCGGGCTGAAGCTCGTCCGGGGGTTCACCATGCCGCAGGGAGGCGCGGCCGATTTCACCCTGGATTTCGATCTTCGCAAATCGGTCGTCCTTCCATCGGCGCCTGACAGCAGCTACATACTGCGGCCGGCGCTTCGCCTCGTGGACAACGCGCAGGTCGGCACTGTGGTCGGAACGGTTTTTCCCGAGCTCCTGACAGCCGGCTGCGCGGCCGCGGTCTATATTTACTCAGGCGCCGACGTGACGCCGGTGGATATCGACGGAGTTGGAGACGAGCCTCTCGCGTCCGTGACCGTCGGCATGGATGGCCAGTATTCGATTCCATACCTACCCGCGGGTGCGTACACAGTGGCCTTCACCTGCGATGCAGACCAGGACGATCCGGAAGCAACCGACAATCTCGGTTTCGGTCCCGTGATCAACGCCACTGTAACGGTCGGTGAAACCACGACAGTTGACTTTGAGGGCGGCTGAGCTGTTCAGTAGGCCTCTGCCCGCCGGGAGCAGAAATGCGGGGGTGTTCGTCTTCGTAGCCCTTTGCGAATGTCGGGTCGTCACACTTACAGGGCCATAAGAGCAGGCGTCGAGACGCTGGCGCCGGGTATAGACCTGCCTCGCCACCGGCACACGGCCGGTTATGCGACTATCGTGCTCGCCGGCTCATTCATCGAGGCGAGCTTTGCCGGCCGGTTCATGGTCGAGCCGGGCGACGTGCTGCTTCACGGGCGCTTCGATTGTCATGCGAACCGGGCGCTGACGCGGCGCCACCTTCGAATCCTGCGCCTGCCGTGGCTCGACGATACGCTCGAAGGACATTTCCGGACGGAGGATCCCGACCTCCTTGCGAGGGCTGCCGAGCGCGAGCCACTCGAAGCGACGGCGATGCTCCGTCGCTCTCTCGAAATGTCTCCGCCGCGCGAGTTGCACTGGCCCGAACGACTCGCACTCGCACTTTCGCACGATCCGTCCCTGCGTCTTCGGACCTGGAGCGAGCGGGAAGGCATCGCGCCAGAGACGCTTTCGCGTGGGTTCCGGCGCGCATTCGACGTGTCACCTAAGCTGTTCCGGCTCGAGGTCCGGGCGCGTCTCGCCTGGAATGCGCTGATGCGCTCCGACGTGCCGCTCACCACGATCGCGCACGAATACCGGTTCTCGGACCTCGCACATATGAGCCGCAGCGTTTGCGCGTTCACGGGCTTCGCGCCGAGCCGCTGGCGTGCCGCGGCCGGGCGCTCGCAGCTCCTGCGTCAACTGCATTCAAGCGAGCCCGGCGCCGATATGGCACGTTGCTCCTGATCCCGCCCGCCCGTCAGGAGCCGCGATGCACAAAATCAGCCGGCGCCGATTTCTCGCCGCCGCCGCCGCGTTGGGCGCTTCCGCCGCCTGGGGCGGACTGCCCGCCGCGCCGTCGCGCGTGGCCTGGCGCGAGCGGCGCGACGCCTATCCCGAGGGCGTCGCCTCGGGCGATCCGCAGTCGGACGGCATGGTGCTGTGGACGCGCTATCCGCGGGCCGACGGTGAAACAAAGGCGAATCTGACCGTCGAGATTTCGGAGGACGAGGCCTTCGAGCGCATCGTCGCCAGCGCCCCGGCCCCCGTCCTCGCCGAATCGGACTGGACCTGCCGGGTGCTGGTCGGCGGCCTGAAGCCCGCGCGGGTCTACTGGTATCGCTTCACCGACGAGGACGGATGCGGCAGCCGCATCGGCCGGACGATCACCGCGCCCGCCGACGACGACGCGCGGCCGGTGCGCTTCGCTTTCGTGAGCTGCCAGAACGTGCAGCAGGGCGGACAGAATGCCTATCGCCGGATGATTTTCGAGGACGAGCGGGCGGCAGAAGCTGACCGGCTCGGTTTCGTCCTGCATCTGGGCGATTTCATTTACGAGTTGATCTGGTACCCGGAAGACCGGCCGCAGGGCATGTACGACCGGCAGTTGCGCGACATCGTGCGCTTCGAAAACGGCGAGAAGGTTTCCGACTTTCACGTCCCTGCCACGCTCGACGACTACCGGGCGGTTTATCGCGCGTATCTTCACGACCCCGACTTGCAGGACGCGCGCGCCCGCTGGCCGTTCGTCTCCATGCAGGACAATCACGAGTTTTCCTGGCTCGGCTGGCAGTCGTTCCAGGCGCTCGGTGGCGAGACACGGCCCGCCCAGACGCTCAAGGTCGCGGCGAATCAGGCATGGTTCGAGTATCAGCCGGCGCGAGTCAGGCAGCCAGGCGGTATTTCGCTCGAGCGTTTCAATGCGCCGGAGGTCTCCGACGCGGCGATCACGCGATTCGAC
>JBOIDB010000065.1:0-1592 GCA_050740235.1 Gammaproteobacteria bacterium | reverse complement strand
GCTGGACGAGCTCGGTTACGAGGTTCGCACGAAAGCGGGCGACAGGGATCCGGGTGAAGTGCAACTGAAGTACTGGCGGGCCGTGGACTTTCTGCGCCACACGCTGGAACGGAAGAACACTGTCAAGCGGCTGAATACCTGGCGCAAGCTCGCTCGCCATTTGTTGTTTTCGTTCAAAGCGTATCGCTCGAAGCGATACTGAACGGTATCAGGCAAAACACGATATCTTCCGGAGAAAACCGGGATCCGATTCTCGTAAAGGCAGGTATCGGCCTTTCCGCCAATGCGACAGTGATTCGTTAGTAGTAAACGGTGCTCTGATCGATCGATTTATTGAGCACCGTGCCGACCACGTTGGCATCCTTGAGCAACTCGCGCGCCTGCGCGACTTCCTCCTGCTTCGTTTCGCCTTCGGCGACGACGAGCAGCAACGCGTCCACATAAGGCGAGAAGGCCAGCACGTCGTCGGCCACGAGCAGCGGGGGCATGTCGTAGATGACCATCCAGGAAGGATCGTCGACCCGCAGCTGGTCGACGAGCTGTGTCATCTTCGGCGACGAAAGCATTTCCGACGAATTCTCGAATACCGTTTCGTTCGGAATGACGACCAGGCGATCGACGCCCGGGTTGACCAGAATTTGATCAAGCGTGGCATTGCCGCGCAGATAGTCGCTGAGCGAGAACTGCGGCTCGATTCCGAGGTAGCCGCTGATGTTCGGCCGGCGCAGATCGAGGTCGACGAGAAACACCCGCTGGTTCACTTCGCCGGCGAGGCTGATCGCCAGGTTGATGGCCGTGATCGTCTTGCCTTCTCCCGGCCCCGCCGCAGTGACGGCCAGGGAAGTCCATCCGTTGGTGCGCATGCGCTGGAGCAGCCGCGTACGCAGCATCTTGTACGACGGCCGCGCGGGGTTCTCCTGGCTGTTGGTCATGATGCGATGGCGGGCGAGGGTATCCGGGTCGACCGACAGGACGGCGGCCTTGGAAAACAGCAGCTCCAGCTCCGACGGGTGCCGCGCAGCCTGCCGATGGACGGGCGGAGGCGCGTGCCGGGGCTCCCGAGCTGGCCGATCGCGAACTGCGACGGACCTTTCGCCCCCGGTGTCCCTTATCTGACGCGCCTTCGCCAGAGCCTTTTCGATACGTCCCATGCGCGGAGCCTCGTCGCGACAGTTATCCGGCTATTTGAATGATCAGGGCGACGACAGCGATGCTGAACGCCGCGACCGCGCCGGCAACCATGTTGCGGCCGATTCTGCGGCGCACGTCGGCGCGGTTCTCGACGTAAGGAATGGTCGCGAGCGGCGGCATGTCGAGCAGTCGCCGGACGTCCCTGGCGCCCCGCACCGTGGTGTCCATGGCCTCGACGAGCGCGGCTATGCCGATGCCGCACCCGGTGGCGAACACGAAGCCGAGAATCAAAAGCGCTATGCGATTGGGCTTGACGGGCCGTGTCGGCACCGTGGGCGGCTCGGTCAGCGCAAAACGCTCGCCCTTGTCCGACGTTTCCAGCGACGCGGCAAGCGCCGCGGTCCTGCCTTTCGCCTGTACTTCTTCCAACTGCTGCACGGCGCTGTTGTACCGGCGCGAAA
>JBOIDB010000064.1:0-23122 GCA_050740235.1 Gammaproteobacteria bacterium | reverse complement strand
TTGCAACGCGCCGGATCGTATCGATGGCGAGCGCGAGCGACGGGGAGTCGGCCCTTGCCGGCGAGCACAGGTAGGCGGTCAACCGGAACTCCGGCGCGTCTGGCACGCGGTGCATCCGGCCGGCCGCTTCGTGCTCCAGCAGCAGCCGCGCCGGAAAATATCCGCAGCCGCCGGCGTGCTGCAGGTGCATGAGTCCGAGCCAACCTACGTTCACCGTGAGCGGTGCACCGCTGAAGCCGGGGAATGCCAGGCTGTGCTGGGCGTAGAACTCCGGCCCCCAGTCGACATAGACGTAGTCGCGGCCCGGTTCCGGTTCCGGCTCGGCGCGCGTCGACACCATGACCAGCCGCTCTTCGAGAATGGGCTCGATGCGCAATCCAGGCCGAGCCTGGGGCGAATACATGACGCCGAGGTCTGCGCGGCCCTCGATCAAGGCCTGCATGAGGTCGTCCTCGAATCCGACCAGTGCACGCACGGCGACGTCCTGCGCGAGTCCGCCGTAGATCGGCAGCCAGCGCGCGAGCAGGTCCTCCCACAATCCGATGCGGCCGCCGATCGTGAGCGTCGCCCGGAATCCGCTCGCGACGCCGGTTTCCTGGCGCGCCTGTTCCACCGTCCGCGTCAAGAGCGCCGCGTGACGCAGGAAGCGGGTGCCTGCGGCAGTGAGCGTCGTGCCGGCCTTGTTGCGGACGAACAGCTCGGCGCCGAGCAGCTCTTCCAGGCGCTTGATGCGCGTGCTGACCGTCGACTGGGTGACGTGCAGGCGCTCCGAGGCAGCGACGAAATTGCCCGCGGCGATGACAGTTAGAAAAGTGCGGGCGAGTTCAGTATCCATCTAAGAACTCGATATTACGATGCTGATTTTATCGCTTGTCAAATCAATGGCCAGCGTACATCCTCGAATCTCGTCGCAGGAGATGTTGATGAGCCTGAAGCTTCCCCCGCTTCCCTACGCGCTCGATGCGCTCGAGCCCCACATCTCCCCCCTCACGCTGTCGCTGCACCACGGCCGCCATCACGCCGGCTACGTCGAAAGGGCGCGGCAACTGGTCCAGGGAACGCCGCTCGAATCCGCGCCGCTCGAGCGCGTCGTGCTGTTCAGCGACGCCGACCCGGACCGCGCGCTGTTCAACGCGGCGGCGCAGGCCTGGAACCACGATTTTTACTGGCACTCCATGCGCGCGCGGGGCGGCGGCAAGCCGCACGGTGAGATCGCGCGTCTCGTCGCGGAGTCGTTCGGCAGCCACGAGGCGTTCTGCCAGGCGTTCATCCAGTCGGCGAGCGCGCATTTCGGGAGCGGCTGGGCGTGGCTCGTGCTGGACGGCGAGCGGCTCTGCATCACGACGACCGAGAACGCGGGCACGCCGCTGCTCTCGCCGCAGGTCCCGTTGCTCACGGTCGACGTCTGGGAACACGCGTACTATCCCGACTACCAGAATCGCCGCGTCGACTACGTCGCGGCGTACCTGACGCACCTGGTCAACTGGGAATTCGCGAACCAGAAGCTGGAGCAGCACGCATCGGCACGCGGCGAAGTTTCTTCATTACAGGTACCGATACCGGCGTCGGCAAGACGCTGACGACGGCGGCGCTGCTGCGGCGCCTGCGCGAGTCCGGCATACGCGTCGCCGGCATGAAGCCGATCGCGGCGGGCGCCGTTCCGGGGCCGGAAGGGCCCGCCAACGGGGATGCGCTGCTCCTGCAGGCCGAGTCGAGCGCGCCCCATCCCTACGCGCTCGTGAATCCCTGGCTCTTCGCGCCTGCCGTCGCGCCGCACATCGCGGCAGCCGAGGCCGGCGTCGCAATCGACACGGCGCGCATCGCACAAGCGCATGCGCGGCTGCGCGAAGGCGCAACCGTCGTCCTCGCCGAGGGCGCGGGCGGCTTCCTGGTGCCGCTGGACGCTTCGCGAAGCTGCGCGGAGCTGCCGCGGCTGCTCGGCATGGACGTAATCCTCGTCGTCGGCCTGCGACTCGGTTGCCTCAACCATGCGCTCCTCACAGTCGAGGCGATCGCGGCGCGCGGCCTCGTGCTCGCGGGATGGATCGGCAATCACATCGACCCGGCCTTCGCGCGACCGGACGCGAACGTCGAAACCCTGCGCGCGCGCATTGCCGCGCCGTGCCTCGGGCTCGTGCCGTGGATGGAGAAGCCCGATGTCGGAAGCGCAGCGGCAGCCCTTGACGGCGCGCTGCTGCTCGCGCGCATCCCACTGGAATGACAGGGAAAACCCCGGTTGCGGCGCTTGCCGTCAACCCTTACGATGCGCGGGCCGTCAGCCCGCGATCCGCAGGCGAATTCCGGGGAGCATCGTTGCAGATCGTCGTTCGATTCCTGAAGTGGTCAGTCGTCGCCGGCGCGACGATGGCAGCCCTTCCGGCGCGCGCGGACTGGAGCCTCGTCAACATGCCGAGGGGCGTGTCCGAGCTGTCGCGCGAGATCTACGACATGCACATGATCATGTTCTGGATCTGCACGGTCATTGCCGTCTTCACCTTTGGCGCGATGATCGTCGCGATGACGCGCTTCCGGAAGTCGAAGGGCGCCGTCGCAGACGGGAAGATGCTTCACAACGCGCGGCTCGAGGCCGCCTGGACGATCGTGCCGGTGATCATCCTGATCGCGATGGCGATTCCCTCGGTCGAGAAGCTGGTCAGGATCGAGGACACCTCGGGCTCCGGCCTCACGATCAAGGTCACGGGCCACCAGTGGTTCTGGCAGTACGAGTATCTCGGCACCGGCGTCTCGTTCTACAGCCGCCTCGCGCGCGCCAGCGATCTCGCGCGGCAGAAGGGCTCCGGCGTCGACCCGGCGGGCGTCGAGAACTACCTGCTCGAGGTGGACAAGCCGCTGGTCGTGCCGACCGGCGTCAAGATCCGGATGCTGCTGACGGCGAACGACGTGATACACGCGTGGTGGGTGCCGGATTTCGGCATGAAGCGCGACGCGATCCCGGGCTTCATCAACGAGATGTGGATATCGGTGGACGAGGACAAGCCGGGCACTTACCGCGGACAGTGCGCGGAGCTTTGCGGCGCCGACCATGGCTTCATGCCTGTAGTCGTCGTCGCGATGCCGAAGGCCGAGTTCGACGCATGGCTCCTGGGACGGCAACAAGAGACGGCGCTCGCCGCCACGGAGTGAACGAGATGGCACACGCCGGCCACCACGACGACCGCGCGCACGGCCCCCCGAAGGGACTCGCGCGCTGGCTCACCACGACGAACCACAAGGACATCGGCACACTGTACCTGTGCTTCGCCCTGCTGATGTTTTTCATCGGCGGCTCGATGGCGATGATCATCCGCGCCGAGCTGTTCCAGCCGGGCCTGCAGCTCGTCGAGCCCGATTTCTTCAACCAGATGACCACCAATCACGCGCTGGTCATGATCTTCGGCGCGATCATGCCGGCCTTCGTCGGGCTGGCGAACTGGATGATCCCGCTCATGATCGGCGCCCCCGACATGGCGCTGCCGCGGCTCAACAACTGGAGCTTCTGGATCCTGCCGTTCGCCTTCACGCTGCTGCTGTGCACGCTGTTTCTGCCGGGCGGCGCCCCGGCCGCGGGCTGGACGATGTATCCGCCGCTGGTGCTGCAGACCGGCGCCGCGTTCCCGTTCATGATTTTCGCGATCCACATGGCGGGCGCGTCCTCGATCATGGGCGCGATCAACATCATCGTCACGATCATGAACATGCGCGCGCCGGGCATGACGCTGCTCAAGATGCCGATGTTCGTCTGGAGCTGGCTGATCACCGCCTATCTGCTCATCGCGGTGATGCCCGTGCTGGCCGGCGCCGTCACGATGCTGCTGACGGATCATTACTTCGGCACGAGCTTTTTCCGCGCGGCGGGCGGTGGCGACCCGGTCATGTACCAGCACGTCTTCTGGTTCTTCGGGCACCCGGAAGTCTATATCATGATCCTGCCGGCCTTCGGCATCATCTCGCACGTGATCCCGACCTTCGCGCGCAAGCCGCTGTTCGGCTATGCCGCCATGGTCTATGCGACGGCGGCCATCGCGTTCCTCTCGTTCATCGTCTGGTCACACCATATGTTCACGGTCGGCATGCCGCTCGCGGGCAACCTGTTCTTCATGTTCGCGACCATGCTGATCGCCGTGCCGACCGGCGTGAAGGTCTTCAACTGGGTGGCGACGATGTGGCGCGGCGCCATGACCTTCGAAACGCCGATGCTGTTCGCGCTGGCGTTCGTCTTCCTGTTCACCATTGGCGGGTTTTCAGGGCTGATGATGGCCATCGTGCCGGCCGATTTCCAGTACCACGACACCTACTTCATCGTCGCTCACTTCCATTACGTGCTGGTGCCCGGATCGGTGTTCGGCATCATGGCCGGCGTGTACTACTGGCTGCCGAAGTGGACCGGCCACATGTACAACGAGACGCTCGCCAGGATGCACTTCTGGTTGTCGGCGATCTTCGTCAACGTATTGTTCTTCCCCCAGCACTTCCTCGGCCTGGCCGGCATGCCGCGGCGCATTCCCGACTACGCCACGCAGTTCGCGGATTTCAATATGGTCTCGAGCATCGGCGGTTTCGTGTTCGGCGCATCGCAGCTTCTGTTCGTGTACATCATCTGGTCGTGCGTGCGCGGCGGCGAGAAGGCGAGCGCCAAGGTCTGGGACATGCCGACGGGACTGGAATGGAGCGTGCCGTCTCCGGCGCCTTATCACACGTTCGAGTCGCCGCCCGATGTCACTTACGTCGATACGGCGCACGGATCACACGGTGCCTACCACTGATGAGCAGGAGCGGCGCGCGCGCATTCGCCGCAATGCCGTGCTGTTCGGCCTGGTGGCGCTCGCGTTCTATCTCGGATTCATCCTGATGGGCTACCTGCGAAGCTGAATGAGCGGCGAACGCGCAAGGAAGGTCGACCGACGGCTGCTGTTGCAGCTCGGCGTGCTCGTCGTGGCGATGTTCGGCTTCGGCTTCCTGCTCGTGCCGCTCTACGATATTTTCTGCGAGCTGACCGGAATTCGTTATACGGATGACGCACCGGCGGCGGCAGCCCGGTCGACCGTGGATGCAGACCGCGAAGTGACGGTGCGCTTCCTTGCGAGCCGCAATCAGTCGGCGCCGTGGGAGTTCCGGCCGAACCAGCCCACCCTCAAGGTGCATCCGGGCGAGCTTTACGAGGCGACCTTCCACACGCGCAACCTGACCGACCACGCGCTGCTCGGCGTCGCGAGCCCCGATATCAAGCCCGCCGCGGCGGTGAAGTATTTTCAGAAGACCGAATGCTTCTGCTTCACGCCGCAGCCGTTCGACGCGCACGAGACGCGCGATCTGGCCGTGCGCTTCATCATCGATCCGGAGCTGCCGGAGCACGTCGAGGTCGTGACGCTGGCCTATACCCTGTATGCGAGCGACCGTGTCGCCGCGGCAACCGATTGACCTTCATCCGGAACCGACTCATGGCCCAGGCACAAAGCGCTTACTACCTCCCGCACGGCAGCCACTGGCCGATCGTCGGGTCGATCGGGCTGTTCTCGATCATGGTCGGCGCGGCGACATGGCTCGCCGATCTCGCACCCGGCCAATGGATCATGCTCGGCGGCTTCGCCATCCTGCTGATCATGCTGATCGGCTGGTTCGGTACGGTCATCGGCGAGAGCGAAAGCGGCGCGTACAACCTGCAGGTCGACCGTTCGTTCCGCATTGCGATGATGTGGTTCATCTTCTCGGAGGTCATGTTCTTCGCCGCGTTCTTCGGCGCCCTCTATTACGCGCGGCAGCTCGCCCTGCCGTGGCTCGGCGGCGAGGGCACCGAGTTCTTCACGAACCTCATGCTCTGGCAGAATTACGAGTTCACGTGGCCCAGCAACGGGCCGGCCGCCATCGGCGGCGAGTACGGCATCATGCAGGCGTGGGGCCTGCCGGCCCTGAACACCGCGATCCTGCTGAGCAGCGGCGTCACGGTCACGATTGCGCATCATGCGTTGCAGTCCGACAAGCGTGCCGTGCTGGCGATCTTTCTTGCCGCGACCTTCCTGCTCGGCTTTTCATTCGTCGGCTTGCAAGCCTACGAGTACATCCACGCGTTCACCGAGCTCAACCTGAATCTCGGCAGCGGCATCTACGGCTCCACGTTCTTCATGCTGACCGGCTTCCACGGCGCGCATGTGACGATCGGCGCGATCATGCTGGTCGTGATCTGGCTGCGCTGCCTGAGAGGACATTTCACGCCCAACCACCACTTCGCGTTCGAGGCGGTCGCGTGGTACTGGCATTTCGTCGACGTGGTCTGGCTCGGGCTCTTTATCTTCGTCTACTGGCTGTAGGCCGGTTTCCGGCCCGCAGTCACCGTGCAGGGCCGAATTCATTCGCCCATCCACTTTCGCCACACGAGTGCGTAGGCGACCAGGTTCACGGCCAGTACGCCGAGGCCGAGAACGATCTGCACTTCACGGGTCAGCGCCGCCGGATAGAGCAAGGGCAGCAGATAGTGCTCGATGAAGCCGCCGGTATAGCCGACCTCGCCGGCCGCGCGGCGCAACCACAGTTCGAGCGGCGTCAGCGGGCAAACCCAGCCGGCGAATTCGATCAGCGCGCCCCACGCAGCGGCCGGCAAGTGCAGCCATACCAGCCAAGGCCAGCGCAGCACCAGAAAGCCGCCCAGCACGACGAACAGCACGAACCCCAGGTGGAGCAGCACGACCGCGTTGGCCAGAACTCCGTACACAGCTCAATTTCCTCGACTTGCCGGCAGTGCGATCAGCGTTGCGATCTGCCAGCGTTCCACGGCTCGATATGCACGGTCGTATCGGCGATGCCGAATTCGCCGGCCAGGCGACGCTCGATCTCGTCCGCGATCTTGTGGGCTTCGACTGTGGACAGCACGGAATCGACCATGACCACCAGGTCCGCAACGATCACGCCGCCGGCTCGCCGCGAGCGGATGCGGCGTACCGCCTTCACGCCGGGCACCGCCGCGGTGGCGTCGCGAATCGTGCGCGCATCCACTGCCACGCCGTCCACCAGAACAGGAACCGCGCGGCGAAAGAGCCCGAACGCAAAGTAGAAAACGAGCCCGGCCACGAAAAGGGCGAAAATGAGGTCGAATATCGGATAGCCCCGCGCAGCGAGCTGCCATCCGACGATGACAGCAACCGTGACCAGCACGTCGCTGAGCGTGTGACGCGCGTCGGCCCTCAGCAGCTCCGAGTCCAGCCTGCGCGCGCGATTCGCCTCCCAGGCTGCCACGATTATGTTCACGCTCAGCACCCCGAGCATCACGATCAGGCCGAGGCGGTTCTGCAGTACGGGCTCACCGGATCTCTCGAAGGCGCGCAGAATGATCTCGATCGCAGTGACGCTGAGCAGGGTCGCCAGCACGAACACCGCCAGCGTCTCGAATTTCCGGTGGCCGTACGGGTGTCCCGCGTCCGGCGGCTCCCACGATATACGGAACACGACCAGCGCGAGGATGTTGTTGGAGAGATCGGTCAGCGAATGCAGGGCATCGCTGAGCACGGCGCTCGAGCCGGTCGTGAGGCCGACCCACAGCTTGGCGATCAATATCAGGAGATCGGATGCGCCCTCGAGGAGCAGGACGTTGCGAATGGCCCGGTTCCTGGATGCCGATTCTTCCATTCCGGCAGGCATCATACGCTGTAACCGGCACGGTATTGCCGCCACGCCGATCGGTTGCGCCGGGCTTCAGATTTCGCCGGCAAGGCGCTCGAGCGCTTCTCCGGTCGCGCGATAGACGGTGAAGCCTTCCACCGGCCGAGCACCGATACGCTCGTAAAAGCCGATCGCCGGCTCGTTCCAGTCCAGCACCAGCCATTCCAGGCGCCCGCAGCCCCGCTCGACGGCGAGAGCCGCAAGGTAGGCGAGCAGCTTGCGTCCGACACTGTGGCCGCGCGCCCGCTTCCGTACGAACAGGTCTTCCAGGTAAAGGCCCGGGCGGCCGAGAAAAGTCGAATAATTGTGAAAGAACAACGCGAACCCGACCTTTTCGCCGTCCAGCGACGCGAACACGACTTCGGCGCTTCGCCCGGCGCCGAACAACGAACGGCGCAGGCTTTCTTCCGTGGCCACGACTTCGTGCCGCAGCTTCTCGTACTCGGCCAATTCGCAGATGAATTCATGAATGAGCGGAAGGTCCGCCTCGACCGCGGGGCGGATGTCGATGCCCGCCGATTGCTTCATGTCGCGCATCTCGACGCTCATATTGCTGCCTCAGTACTGTTCTCCTCGATATCGACCGTTTCATCGTATGCGCGGCCGGTGAGTGCGATCAGGCAGAATCCGTGGCCGAACGGATCCGCCAGATTCGCCATCAGGCCCCAATCGTGCGTGGTGGGCCCACTTTCGAGGGTTGCGCCCGCGGAGAGGGCGCGTTGAACGGCAGCGGCAACGTCGGCAACGATGAAGTCGAGATGCACCGGGGTCCAGTGGCGGGCATAGGCGCGTAAGACATGCGCCGCGGGATGGGGCATGCTACCGGACGGCTTGGCGAGCAGATCGATCGGCGCCGATGCGCCCGAAAGTTCGACCCAGCCGGCGCTGCGGCGGTGCGCGACTTTCAGCCCGAGCGCCTGCCGATAGAAGCGTATCGCTGCTTCGAGATCGCCGACGTCGACACAGATCCGCAATCGAATCTGTGGGCCGCGCGCCATCGAATCCGATACATCAGCCGAATTGTCTGGCAAGGAACGCTCCGGTCGAGGGTCGCGCTCATGTCGGAGCGCTGCGGTGCGTTCGGTGGCGCGCCGATCCGGCGAGCGTGCGACGCGCGCACCGAACGCGCCGGTTAGCGGCCCAACACGCCGCCCAGGCCTCCCTTCGCGCTCTTTTCCCTGCCGCCTCCGTTCAGCGCATTCTGCAACTGACCGGCGACCGGCTCGGGTAGCTTGTCCTGCAGGAACCCGACGACCGTATCGACAGCAGTTCGTGCCTTGTCGGGGCCGATTCCGGTTTTGTCGGCAACGAGTTTGATCAGCTCATCCATGGTAATGTCTCCTTGTTGAGGGTATGCGATTCCCCCCCACCGTCGTGAGCATACCTGAACCGGTCGCGCCGGCCCAACCCCGCGCGTCAGCCGTCACCTTCGGAGAGCGATTCACCGGTGGCCAGGTAATGGTTGAGCTCTTTCTCCCATTGCCGCATGAAATGGCGGTAGTGCCCCGCTGTGAAGTTGTCTACGAACTCGTCGCCTTGCGGGCCGAGACTGGTGTGCGAATACGTGACGTCGGCAGCGCAGCCGTCGGCTTGCGGATGTAGCTGAATCTGCAGGCGACAGGCCGTGATGCCCGGCGTCAGCTTGAGCATCTCCACGAACAACTTTTCCGGTTCGTGGCGCGTGATGTACCAGATTGCCTCCGTCGAGCGTTCCAGCGTCATGAAGACACAGTCGCGCTCTGCCAGCCCGGAACTGCTGACGACGAGTCGCGGCGACCAGCCGACGGCCCAATCCAGCTCGCGCACCGGACAAAGCAGCGGAAACACGCGCTCAGCCGGAGCATGAAGGGATTGCCGGTAGGTGCGCGTGACCCGATTGGGTTTCAGGTTGCGCATCTGCCGATCGGAGCGATCAGCATCAGGCATCCGCCGCCTTGCTTCGTTCCCCGGCGGAAAGGGAAGACAGCACCTTCATGAGCGAAGCGGGGTCGACGGGCTTGACCAGATGCTCGTTGAAGCCGGCCTGTTCGGTACGGAAGCGATCCTCTTCCCGCCCCCAGCCGGTGAGGGCGATGAGGAACATCTCCCTGCCCCACGGCTGTTTCCGGATCTGCCGGCAGACTTCATAGCCGTTGAGTTTGGGCATCCCGATGTCGAGCAGAACGACCTCGGGCCGCGACGCCTCGGCCGCTTCGACGCCTTGCTCGCCGTCGTAGGCCGTCCCGACCTCGTGACCCGTGATCTTCAATATCTCGGCCAGGCTGTCCGCGCTGTCGCGGTTGTCGTCCACGATCAGGATGCGGAATTTCGTCATGGGCATCGGCCTTTCGCCGTCGTCAGGACGAATCGGTTCCCGGACCGGCGTGTCCGAGGCAACAGGCAGACGGACGACGAACTCGCTGCCCTGCCCCAGGCCACCGCTGCGCGCTTCGATGCTTCCACCGTGCAGCTCGACCAGCCCCTTGACCAGCGACAAGCCGACACCGAGCCCGCCCTGCGACCGTGCCAGCGCCGGCGCCGCCTGCGAAAATATCTCGAAGACGCGCGGCAGCATCCCGGCGGCGATGCCGATGCCGCTGTCGCCGACAGTTACGGTCACGTCCTGCCCCTGTCGCTCCGCCGTGAGCCGGATGTGCCCCCGTTCCTCGGTGTATTTCGCGGCGTTGTTCAGGAGGTTGGCGAACACCTGCGCCAGCCGGACGGGGTCGGCATCCAGGTAGATCGGCTCATGCGGCAAGTGGACGGTGAGCTCGTGGTTTTCGGCATCGATCACCGGCCGGCTGGTCTCCAGGGCGACCTCCACGACGGTGGCGAGCTCGACCTGCTCCTTGCGAAGCTCGAGCTGGTTGCGGGAGATGCGGGAAACGTCGAGCAGGTCTTCGAGCAGGCGCGCCATCAGCTTCACCTGGCGGTCGAGCACCCCGCGGCCCCATTCGAGGTCCGGGTGGAGCGAGCCTTTCGCGTTGAGAATCTGCACGGCGTTGCGGATCGGAGCCAGCGGGTTACGCAGCTCGTGGGCCAGCGTGGCCAGGAACTCGTCCTTGCGGCGGTCGGCTTCGCGAAGGGCGGTCTCGATTTTCTTGCTCTCGGTGATATCGCGGGCGATTTTCGAGGCGCCGATGACGCGCCCGCTGGCATCCCGCATCGGGGAAATGGTCAGGGACACATCGAGCTGGGTACCGTCTTTTCGCACGCGGACCGTTTCGAAATGCTCCACGCGTTCGCCGCGCCGGAGCCGGTCGAGGATGTCGGCTTCTTCGTACTGCCGGTCCAGCGGTACGAGCATCGTTACGGGTTGCCCGATCGCCTCCTGCGCCGCATAGCCGAACAGCCTTTCGGCGCCCTTGTTCCAGCTGGCAATGATGCCGTTGAGGTCCTTGCTGACGATGGCGTCGTCGGAAGAATCAACGATGGCAGCCAGCGAAGCCGTGGCTTTCTCGGCCTGCTTGCGTTCGGTGATGTCCACGAGCATGTTGATGCCGCCGACGACGCGGCCTTCGGCATCGCGCAGCGGGGTCGGGTAGGGCATGAACCACACGCGCGTGCCGTCGGGCCGCTCCGCGATGGTTTCAAAGCCATAGACTGCGCGGCCTTCCCTGAGGGCGATGGCCATCGCGCATTCATCGTGGGGCAGCACCGTGCCGTCCGGGCGGTACAGTTTCCAGCTGACGCACCAATGATCGGTGCCCAGCTCCGGCATGCGGCCGGACAGATTGACCGCCGCCTCATTGAAGTGCGTGAGGCGGCCTTCGGCGTCCGTGGTGTAGACGGCCGCGGGGAGCGCGTCGATCATCTCGCGAAAGCGGCGCTCGCTGTTGCGCAGCGCCTTCTGGGCGCGCTTCAACTCCTCGTAATGCCGTCGTTTGGACTGGTCGGTGACCATAAGGCATAAGCCGAAGGCGCCTTCCCGCAGCGCCGTGACGCCGAGATAGACGGTCGACGCCGCGCCATCGGAACGCTGCAAGCTGACTTCCCCCTGGGCTTCGGCGGCCTGGCCGTCTCGCAACAGGGCCTCCATCAGCGGCCGGCTTTCAGACGCGACGAAGTCGTCGAGCGGCTTGCCAAGCAGGGAGTCGAGTGGCCGCTCGAGCAATTCGGCGAAACGACCGTTGCAGTAGATGATCGCGCCCTGGGTCGTAAGCGTCGCTGCGGCCTGAGGCATTTGTTCGACGAGCATCCGGTAGGGCTTTTCAGCCGTTTCCAGCGTGTAGACCTGCTCATGCCCGGCCTCGACGAGCACGGCGTCCGCCTCGCCGGCGCGCAAGGCACGCACGGTATCCTCGGCCTCTTCCAGTCGGCGGCGAAGCTTCGCGACCTCTTGAACCAATTGCTCGTCGGTCCGGGCGTTCATGATTCCTGCGGCATCATCCATTTGTCGGACGCTATCCCTTGGCCGGGCGCAGCTGCAGCCCGACCATGGTGCGCTCCACGTTGGACAAATCGCCGATCACTTTTCGGATCGGCTCGGGCAGCTTGCGCACCAGCGTGGGGATGGCAACGATCTGATCGCCCCTCGCGAGCTGGGGGTGAACCAGCAGATCCACGACTTCGATCCTGTACTTTCCGCGCAGATGCTGCTTGCACAGCCGCTCGAGGTTCTCGAAGGCGGCGACGGACCTGGCCGCCTTGCCGGCTACGTACAGTCGCAGCTCCCAGACATCCGGATTCGCAGACGCGGTGGTGGCGATCTCCGCCAGGGGCTTCGGCTTCCCCGGATTCAGCTTCATTTGCGACCTCCCTGACGTGCCGTGCTACGGGATCGGGTGCTCCGCGAGGTCTCCGCCAGCGGGTCTGCCTTGCGGCTGTGGGCCATGGTCTCGCGATTCTTTCGCAGGGCATCGGCCGCGGCCAGTTCCTGGTCGATGAGCATCTTGAGCTCTTCCTCTTCCGCTTCGAACCGTCCGCGCAGGTCGGCGGTTTGGGCCTCCAGCGCCTGGCGCTTGCGCTCGAGATTGCGCCGGCGGCGCTCGATCTCCTGTTGACGAGTCAGTGTGGCGGCCTGCTCGCGCGCTTCCTGTGCCAGGCGCATGGACCCGGTGAGCACGCCTTCCGGCCCGACGTACACGTCCTTCAGGTCGACGCCGTGGTCGGTCAGGAGGAACTCGCGGATCTGGTTGGAGTGCGCCATGCCGCGCGACTTCAGAATGTAGATGGCGCGGTTGCGCTCGCCTCCGAGCTCGATGTCGCGCAGCAGCAACCAGGTGTCGATGAGCGAGGAAATGCCGACCTGGCTCTGCTCCTGGATGTTGCCGCTGTGGGTCAGGCTGGTGAAAAGAGCGGTGATCTGTTGCACCTTGAGAAAGTCGATGAGGCGCATCAGCATCGATTCGGCCTCGACGGACGAGCCGGTGCTCGTGAACGTGGTGATGGGATCCACGATCACGACCCGGGGCCGGAAGTCGTTGACCAGCTTGTGCAGCGTCGCCAGGTGCATCTCCAGACCGTATGCCGTGGGTCGGGTGGCGAAGAAGGACATCAAACCCTTCTTCAACCAGGGCATGAGGTCCAGGCCGATGGAACGCATGTTGCGGACCAGCTGGCTCTCCGCCTCTTCGAAGGCGAAGTACAGGCAGCGCTCGCCGCGGCGGCACGCGGCGTCGGCGAAATGGGCGGCCAGGCTCGTCTTGCCGGTGCCCGCCGTCCCGGTGATGAGCACGCTGGTGCCGCGATAGACTCCCGCGCCGCCGAGCATGGCGTCGAGGCGCGAAACACCTGTGGAGATGCGCTCGTCCGATGCCTCCTGCTGAAGCCCCATCGAGGTGATCGGCAGGACGGAGATACCGTTCTCGTCGATCAGGAACGGATATTCGTTGGTGCCGTGGACGGTGCCGCGGTACTTGACGATTCGCAGCCGGCGCGTCGAGAGCTGCTCGGTGACGCGGTGGTCCAGCACGATGACGCAGTCGGAGACGTACTCCTCCAGGCCGTGGCGCGTGAGCGCCCCGTCGCCGCGCTCGCCGGTGATGATCGCCGTGACGCCCTTGTCCTTCAGCCACCGGAACAGACGGCGCAGCTCCGCGCGCAGCACGGCGGTGTCGGAGAGGCCGCCGAACAGGGTCTCGATCGTGTCGAGCACGACCCGCTTCGCGCCGATCGAATCGATGGCGTAGCCCAGCCGAATGAACAGGCCGTCGAGATCGTATTCCCCCGTTTCCTCGATCTCGCTTCGCTCGACGTGGACGTAATCCACGAGCAGCTTGTTTTGCGCGGCCAACGCGTCCAGGTCGAAGCCGAGAGATCGGACGTTCTGGGCCAGCTCCTCCGCCGTCTCCTCGAAGGCCATGAAAACGCCGGGCTCGTTGAACTCCGTTGCGCCGCGAACGAGGAATTCCACGGCGAGCAGAGTCTTGCCGCAGCCGGCGCTGCCGGAGACGAGCGTGGGGCGGCCGCGGGGCAACCCGCCGCCGGTGACCTCATCGAGGCCCTGGATCCCGGTTGCGGCTTTCGGCAGGGAACGGTCTTTGGATTTTCTCTGGTCGGTTGCGGCCTTGTTCATCAATTCCTCCGTGAGGCGCGCCGGGACGTTCTTCTTGAAGTGGTTCCCGGATTGCCGTCACCGCGGCAACGGCACAGTGCTCCAGGGAGCTCTTCGTGCGGGAGACTGGCGTCCTTTCACAGTACCCATTGGCCCGCTCTTATGGAGCGGCAAACTGAATAGATTATACGAAGGTTCAGGCGAATCGGGAGTTGTCGAATATGGTCCGCTGGATTCAGCGCTGCCGGAAAGACTATGCCGGCTCCAGTAGCGGTGCGCAATCACTTGCGTATTGCGCAAATCGCCGTGGATCGCGTCCGGTCACCCGTTCGATGTCGTCGGTGACGCGGCTCGCCTGGCCGTCGCGAAAATAACGCTCGAGGTCGAGCAGCCGATCCGCGATATCTTCAGGCGTACCCTCCGCGAGCAGGCCGTTCTTCATGTCCGCTGGCGTGAGGTTGATGTGATTGATCGGACGCGCAAGCACTTTCGACAGCTCGCTCGCCAGCTCGTCGTACGTCAAGGCTTCCGGGCCGGTCAGGGCGTAGGCTTTTCCCGCGTGCCCGGACCCGGTCAGCGCTTTCACCGCCACCGCAGCGATGTCACGCACGTCGACGTGGCTGATCTTCGCGTGGCCGCTTGCAGTGTAGAAAGCCCCTTCGGCCTTGATCGTGGCGCTCATGAACGTCACGACGTTCTGCATGAAGCTGTTCGGACGGAGGAATGTCCAATCCATGCCACTCGATTCGATCGCCTGCTCGACCTGACGATGGACTCTGGCCAGAATGTAAGCCTCTTCGTCGGCCCTCAGCACGGATTGCTTCACGATGTGCCGCACGCCGGCCGCCGTCGCCGCTTCGACCGCGTTCAACTCGAGCTGCGTCTGGCTCGGCGCATTCGGGCCGAGGAGAAACAGCCTCTCGCATCCCTGAAACGCCGCATGCAGGCTTTCCGGTCGATCGTAGTCGATGACGGCGGCGTCGATGCCGCTCGCGCGTGCGGCTTTCGCCTTCTCCTTCGAGTGGAAGGCCGCGCGAAACGGCGCATTCGCCGACTCGAGCTGCGCGATGAGCTCGCTGCCGACCGTCCCGCCGGCTCCGGTGATGCAGATCATATGTCGCCCTCTCCCGGTCGCTTTTCAAGGAGCTCGAATGCCGAGCGAGGCGAGTAGCCGAGTTGCATCACGGACCAGGATGGCCGTGACTACCGGCTAGTCGTTCCGGGCAGTACGGAATCGACACTTCCATTCCACAACGGCTCGACGCCGCCGTTATCCTGCAACGACAAGCCATACTCATAGAATTCATCGTCCCGCTTCCATCCCAATTTCTCGTACAGCCGCTGAGCCGGGAGATTTGTGGTCGCGGTCGACAACTTCAGGCGAACGGCGCCCGTGCTTCGACCCATCTCCGCGGCGGCCTGCAGCAGCAGGACACCTACCCCACGCCGCCGCGCGACAGGGGCTACGAAGAGATCGTTCAGGATGTAGATCGGTGCTGCTCGAACGGATGAGAAGCTCGGGAATAGCTGCGCGAAGCCTGCAGCAGCGCCTCCCGAGTCCTCAGCTATGAGTACGACCGACTGATCACGAGAAATACGCTCACTCAGAAACCGGCGCGCGAGAGGCGGGTCCGATGTCTTACCGTAGAACTGGCGATACCCATCGAACAGCGTCACCAGCTGCTCGAGATCCTGCACTGTCGCTCGTCGTACCGTATCCGTCATGTGCGCAGAGTCGGCCAGTCATTCATTCCGGGCTGCTTCAGCTATCGTCGGCTCGCAAACGTTAGCTCGTCTCGACGATCGCGCGGGAGCGTTCACGCGGCGACTGATGTGAGTCGAGCTCACGTTCGAAACTCTAGTATGGTTATAAGTCGCACGCAAACAACTGCACATCTATTGAGCCCGGGATTCGACACGTTCCACGATTTTCGAAGCCAAGTTTTTGGAGCAGCCGTATCGACGATTTGTTGCCTTCATTCACTATCGCGAGGACACGTCGCGCTTGCAGATGCCCCTTCGCATACTCCATCACGGTAGAAGTCATCTCGAACGCATATCCCAACCCGCAGAACTCGGGTAACAAGGCGTAGCCCAGATCAATGTCCTCCAGATACTCGCGCTTGAGCAAACCGGCCATGCCGATCGGAGTGTCATCAATCGCGAGGCCGACCCTCCATAGTCCGAAGCCATATCGCTCATAACTCATTATCGGGCCGTCTCGCAGATAGCTTCGCGCACCTTGCAAATCACGAACCCCTTTATCCGCTATATTGTCGATGAAGCTCGGTTCGTTCAAGAGTCGCAAAATGAACGCAGCATCATCAAAGGTAAAACGCCTGACGACCAGTCTTTCCGTCCTCGCCTCGAGCATGTCGTTCTTTCTCTCTGTTGAGGCGGAAACGACGCGCGGCAGCCCGGTTCAGCGGCCGCACGCCGCGAGCCATTAATAACGTATCACAGTCCGCTGTTGCCTGTTCTCAGGGCGGTGCGCTGCGCTTCATAGCGTAACTCTCCGAGATCCGTTGAGCCCCTCAGTTGCCAACCCGCCGATTCGTAGAACGTCTGCGCTCGCGTTCCCGGTTCCGTCGTTAACCATAAACGGTCAAGCCCTTGGGACCACAGCCACTCGACCATTGTGTCGTGAAGTAGCCGCCCATAACCGCGACGCTCGTGATCCGGATGCACGAACAGCGCCCAGATACTCCCGGTCTGCGCATTGCCTATTGCAAAGGCGACTACTTTGCCTTGGGATTCGACGACCCAGCCCCGGCCCGTGTTCTCGATCGCGCCGCGGACGTCGTCATCACTGATCACTGTTGAGATCAGGCGGTTTTCACGCACGGATCGCCGGACCCGCTGGATATCGGCGATGTCAGCGGCGATTGCCTGCCGTAACATGTTGCACCCCAACGTCGAAGTTCAGTGGCCGCCGAAGGCGGTCCGCTGCAGCCGCGGCCGGAACGTCGCTATTGCGCACTGGCGATTGCCGCCTGCGCTTCGCACTCGCTTCTCTCCGCCGGCTTCTCGCGCTCCCGCTTCATTGCTCGCGCGTACCACTCGAGTTCGGTCATGAACGTATCGGCACGTTTGTGCCAGCCAGAGTCACTTGGCGTGCCGTCTTCGCGGAATGCCGTTCCGATTCTCGGCACGGGGAAAATCGACGGGATACTGCTCATTCCCATTTCCGCCAGCATGCAGCGCAGCGTCATGGCTGCGCGTACTCCACCGAAAGAGCCCGCCGAGTAACAGACGATCGCCGATGGCTTCCAGAAGTATTCCTCCAGGAAGTGATCCAGAAGGTTACTGAGTGCCGGCGGGACCGTGTGGTTGTACTCGCCGGAGACTACGATGTAGGCATCGGCAGGTACGATGAGCCGCGCCATGCGCTGCAGAACTTCCGGTGCGTTCTCCGGCGTGTACTCCTTGTACATTTTGTCGATCAGGGGCAACGCAAAGTCGAGCGGATCGATCAAATCGACATCATGGCCGCGGGCCCTGCAGGTATTCACGATGAATCGCGCTGCGCGGATGCCCTGCCGCTCGGTGCGCACGGATCCGTAAAACACCACCAGTTTAAGTTTCATGTTAACCCGCTTTCAGCCGGCTCGCGCAGCGGGCTCGGCTTGAATGAATTGTTGACCCTCGGCGCGGCGCCATTGTTGGGCAACTCCCACAGTGTGATCAACACGCATCGATCCGTCTGTCACGTCTACCACTGTGGTAGCCCGGATGGCCACGGTGGGAAAACTGTTCTGGACGCAGGCAGCCAGGAAGACGCAGAGGATCCTCATGGCGTCACCTCATGAACGTCTCCGCGTGCGGCACAACGCCTCGGTTCAGCGTCAGGCGGACAGTTCGAAAGCATAAAAGCGGGTGCCCGGAAGATACTTGTTGCTGTACGGCCGGATCTCGAAAAATCCCAGCTGACGGTAGATGGCTTGGGCCGATGCCATGCTCGGCAATGTATCCAGACGCAGTTCACTGTAGCCCGCCTGGCGCGCTGTGTGAACTACGGCCTCAACCAGGCGCTTGCCGAGGCCCAGGCGTCGGTACGCCGCGCGGACGTACAGACGCTTCATTTCTCCCGTCCGGCTATCCAACGGTCTCAGGCAAACACAGCCAGCCACGTCAGCATCGATGTGCGCGATGAGCAGTGCGCCATACGGTGGTATGTACGGTTCAGGCAGCGTCGCGAGTTCTGCGGCGAAGCCTTGATACTCGAGATCTGTGCCGATGACCTCGGAATACTCGCGGAAGAGGTCGCGAGCAGCGGCGACAAGCTCAGGGCTGTCGGCTTGGCTCAATACGATCTCTGGTGCGGTCATTGCCTTACGCTCACCAGAAGGGTCGTTGGGAAGCTCGCTCGGAGACCATCCGTCCTGAGAGCTTCCGTCTCCCGGTTGCGTCGACCATACCCACGATCTGGCTCAGCCCTTGTCGTACTCGTCGTGGCGGCGCCACCACGCGTTGGGGGACTCGAGCCCGTCCTCGTTCCTGCCCCACGGGGCGAGGTCGAGGAACTGGTAGGTCCCCATCAGAACCTCGACGCCACGGGCGTAGGTGGAGTAGGTGTGGTGGACAACGCCGTCCTGGAGCGCGAAGGCGCTCATGCCCTCCTTCCGCGGCTCGGGCTCGTCGACATGCCGGAAGTTGTAGTCGGCGCCGTTTCTCCGCTGCTCCTCGGTGAAGGCGACGCCGAAGTCGTAGTTGAAGTCGCTCCCGAGCGACGAAACCCACGGGAATCGCCAGCCCATTTGCCGCTTGTAGCCCTGGAGCTCCTGCAACGGGGCGATCGACGCACAAACGAGGGTAATGTCGCGGCCGTTCAGGTGGGGGATGACACCGTCGAAGTGATCGGCGATCAAGGAGCATCCGGTGCATCCCCGGCGCTCGTCGGTGAGCCGGTATCCGTAGCCGAACATGAAGTGATAGACGAAGAGCTGCGAGCGCCCTCGGAAGAGGTCCGCCAGCGAGGCGCTCCCCTCCTCGGTCTCGAATCGATACTCCTTGTCGATCCGAACCCACGGCAGCTCCTGCCGCCGCCGCGCCAGCTCGTCGCTGCGCCGCGTTAACTCCTTCTCCGCCTCGAGCAGCTCGAGCCGGGCTGCGATCCATTCCTCACGCGATACAATTTGATGTGTCATCCTTCTTTTCCTTTCAGGTTGCGCTCGCGGACGAATCCGCGGGCTTATTTGTTTCGCCGAGACGCAGCATAATGAGAAATCCGGGCTGGAGCCGTCAAGGCTGAATAGATGCTCGAATCAACCCTATCATGATGATCATGGCGCCAACGCCTGTAGCCCCGGCGATGACGCTGAAAGCCCGGTCGGCCAAGGTCTCCTTTATTTCGTGACCCAGCAGAACTCGGTGCATTGCGCAGCCCACATGCAAACCAAACGCGATTATGCCGAGAAAATAGTAGGGGACCAGTCTGGCGCTCCAATCATCCGTCAAGAGGTTGTCGGCCGTCAGCCAAACCCAGTTGGTGTCCGTATGCCTCAGATAACGGGCGCGGAGAACGGCGCTTAAGTGCGACAGCAGAAAAAGCGCCAGATAGGCGCCGGACGCCGCGCGCAGCGTGTTGAGCCAGGACATTACCGGACTGTTGAGCTTGCGCCGAAGAAGGGCAAGCCCGCTCGCCGTCTGAAACAACAACGCCGCCGCGAGCATGACTTCGAAGAGCGGAGATCGATAGACTACTCTGGCGGCCCTCATAAAGGCGATGTGAAGACTTCCACTCCAGGCGCCGAGCAAATGGTTCAGCAGGTGTACCAGAACAAATGCCACTAACAACACAGCCGAAACTCCATGAGCGAACGCCAGGCGCGATCGGAGAGGTTCTTGCGGCCGCTCAGTCCGTTTCGAGGGGCGCTCCAGGAACACCACGAAGGCGAGCGTGACCCACAAGGGAATCCAAACGCCAACGCTGTTCCAAACGCCGACGCGATGAAATGGAAGCGCTTTTTGAAAGTCCAGCCATCCGCCGAGGAATGAGAACAACGCTGGCGCGCCGGCTCCAAAATATGCAACCCGGGCGGCTAATGGAAATCGGTCCGCAACGCCTGGCCGATGCGCTACGACCACGCATAAAACGGAAGGCAAGAGTGACAGCAGCAGCAGCGGCGAATAGACCGCCGGTCCGCTCCACACGAGCCCCGGATAGAGGAGCGCCGCAATAGCCGGGAGAGTGCGATAGACGCGGTTCGCCAGGGCCGCGGATTCAGCGTTTGCGGATTGCGACAGCATCACCAGCCTCCCCGATGATATATAGTGGACTTGATGCGCTTGTTGGGCGTGGAAGTCGATTGATATATATTCATGCATTCACGATAGCCTGGATTTGGTACCGTGGAAATATCCAATTCTTAATACTTTGGTGAGTCCAATATGAGTCAAATCATCCTGCGTCCGAAGCCGCCAGGCGTCACGCTCACACGATGGCTCTACGACGAAATCCGCGCCGCCATTCTGAGCGGCAGGTTACGGCGCGGATCGCGGCTTCCCGCTTCGCGCGAGTTCGCGGCCCAACAAGGAGTCTCACGCCACATTGTCGTCAACGTCTTCGACCAACTGATTGAAGAGGGATATCTGACTGGCCGCGTGGGATCTGGCACCCGGGTCCGCGAGCAGATCCCCGATGATTTTCTTGCCCAGCGCCACTCTAGGGCCGTTCCGCAGATCGCCCCACCGAGAGTCAATATCCTTCCGGAAGGTTATGATCGCCCTACCCGGCCTTTTCGACTGACTGCGCCCGCGCTGGACGAGTTTCCCCTCGCAACGTGGAACAGAATCGTGCGGCGCGTCTCGCGTCTGACGACCGCGCATTCCTTGGCCGGGGGCGAGTGGGCGGGATCCGCTTCGCTCCGCGCCGCTGTCGCCGCATACCTGGGCGCTTCGCGCGGCGTTACCTGCACGGCCGAGAACATCATTATTGTTTCGGGAACACAACAATCGCTGGATCTGCTGGCGCGCCTGGTCACAGCTCCGGGGGATGCGGTCTGGCTTGAAGATCCTTGCTATATTGGCGCAGTGGACGCGTTTCGCCTTGCCGGAGCAAGACTGGTACCCGTGCGCGTGGACGAAGACGGACTGAACCCGACTCACGGCGGCAGGCAACACCCCGCGCCCAAAGCCGTCTACGTTACGCCGGCGCATCAGTTCGGTCTGGGAGTGACGCTGTCACACGATCGCCGCTTTGAACTCCTTCGTCTAGCGTCAAAGCACGGTACCGTTCTGATTGAAGATGATTACGACAGCGAATTCCGCTTCAGCGGCCGCCCGATTCCGGCGCTGAAGGGGTTGGGCGGCGCCGAATCTGTTTTCCTTCTGGGATCGTTTAACAAGACTATGTTCCCGTCCTTGCGGCTCGGCTACATGGTTGTCCCCGACGCCTGGATTGATCGCGTGTTGGCGCAGCGGTACCGGTCGGACCGCTACCCGCCCACGATGTCCCAGGAAGTCATGGCCGCCTTTCTGGAGGACGGCCATTTCGGACGCCACCTGCGGCGCATGCGAGAGATCTATGGCGCCCGCCATGCCATTCTTGAGTGTTATGTGGAACGATATCTTGAAGGCGTTCTGAAACTACCGGAAATCCAGGCTGGATTGAACACGCCGGCCTTCCTTGTGAACGGCATGTCCGCGCGAAACGCAACAGAACTTGCCGCGCGGCGGGGCGTCGAAGCCTGGCCGATTGACCGCTACACAATCCGCCGCCGCGACTTGCGCGCCATTATGCTGGGGTTCGCCGCTTTCAATGAAAAACAGATTCAAACCGGCGTCCAGTCTCTCGCCAAAGCTCTCGATGCTTGAAAAGTGAGGCGTCAGCGATTGGGGAATGGCCCCTCCCAGTTCCCCACGGCGATAACAACAACCGCGATAGCCACCACTGCCAGAATGCCAACACCGATGGCGATTTTTGCTCCGGTGGAAAGGTTGTGGCCTTTGACCTGACCGACCTGCGGGTAAGCGACTGTTGTCGTGACGCCGGTTCCGGGGCTTGTCACGACGAATGATTCTTCACCCGACTCGCTGATGTACCCTTCCAGTCTCTTCCCGTCTTTGAGCTTGAGCCTGACCCGGGCCAGTTCGCCCACGCCGAGCGAGCGAATGGCCTTTTTGACTTTCGCATCACGTTGCGCCTCTCTCTCCAGCGGTGAGGCGCCGAAGGTTTTCGCGGTACAGGTGAAAGTAGCCAGCAGGATTATCAATATGAGTGAAATTAGTTTTCTGAACATTGTTTCTCCTTTCGAATTTCCGCGCCGCCAGCGAAATCCCCATGATCGGCGGGATCGTATGAATGAATTGCCATGAGCGTTCTTTGCGTCATCCGACTGCTCAGGTGTATAAGGCATCTACTACCTTTGCGACAAGAAGGCACTTTTTTCCGGCTTAGTTACTGACAGGATACCGAGGTGGCTTTACAGCGATCAGTCCAGCGCGAAGATAATCCTGGCGGTAATGATGGGAAGAGCGTTGAGGATGGAGCGCTCGACCACTAGCTGATCAGGACGTTGAGCATGCTGGCACACAAGTGGACCGGGCCGATCATTTATCATCTGTATCAGGCTGGCGGGGCCGTGCGGTTCCGGCAGTTGCAGCGTTTGATGAAGCCGGTGACGCAGAAATCGCTGACCCAGCGGTTGCGTGAACTGGAAAAGGCGGAACTCGTCAGTCGGACGGTTTACGAGGAAGTCCCCCCTCGCGTCGAATATCGGCTCACGGAATTAGGGTTGGCTCTGGCGGCGTTACACCCGCCAGCCAGTCACGAAAATCATCCTGGCGATAATAATGCGAACGATGAAACGCCTGACTGCTCGATGGTCGAAACTCTGAAGGTACTGTTACGCAAGTGGGCCGGGCCGACCGTTTATCATCTGTATCAATCAAGCAAGGCCAGCAAGGCCGGCGGGGCCGTGCGGTTCCGGCAATTGCAGCGCTTGATGAAGCCAGTGACGCAGAAAGAACTGACTCAGCGATTGCGTGAACTGGAAC
>JBOIDB010000063.1:0-8755 GCA_050740235.1 Gammaproteobacteria bacterium | reverse complement strand
AGGCTTACGGAAGCCGAGCAGCGGCTCGCCGACTTCAAGCGCGAGAACGTGGGCCTGATGCCGGGCGAAGGCGGGGATTATTACGATCGCCTGGAGACCGCCATGGGGAGGCGAGATCAATACCGCGACGAGCTCAGCCTGGCAGAACGCAGGCGCGACGAGCTCCAGGAGCAGCTGGAAGGTGAGCAACCGGTCTTCGGGCTCGTTGCGCCACGGGAAACTCCAGGCGGGCCGGGGAGCGCGAAGCTCAACGAGTTGCGGGCCCGTCTGGCCGAGCTCAGGCTGAGGTACACCGACAAGCATCCGGAAATCGTCAGCCTGCTCGAGACTATCGAAATACTCGAGGCGCGGCAGGCCGCGGATGCCGCCGTAGTGGGCAGGACACCGAATCTTGCAGCGCCGAACCCGCTCGATCTCAACCCTGTCTACCAGAAAATGAAGATGCAGCTGAGCACGACGGACGTCGAGATCGTGAATCTGCGCGGCAAGCTTGCCGCGGAACAAGGCAGGGTCGAGGAGCTGCAGCGGCTTGTCGACACCATTCCCGAGGTCGAAGCACAACTCGCTCGCCTGAATCGCGACTACGATGTGACCAGGAGCCAGTACGAGGAGCTGCTGCAGCGACTCGAGACGGCGCGTATCTCCGACGAAGCCAGGGAAAGCACCAGCGACGTCAAGTTCAAGGTCATCGACCCCACGCGGGCGCCGCTCGAGCCCGTCGCCCCACACCGTAAGGTGTTTCTCGCGGTCGTGTTGTTCTGGGCTCTGGTGTCGGGGGTCCTGCTGGCATTCGCCCTGAATCAGCTCAAACCGGTGTTCGGGACGGTGAGATCCCTACTCGAGAAGACGGGCTTGCCCGTGCTCGGCAGCATCAGTCTGATCCGGACCGCGGCCGAGACTCGGAGGCGGCGCATGGCGACATTGGGGCTTGCGACGGCCGTGCTCATGTTGTTCATGTCCTTTGGTTTCGTGATCGGTTTCGAAGAATCCGCCACCCGGCTCGTGCAATCATGGACGGCGAGCGAAATGTCATGAGCATCATTCAACAAGCCGTCGACAAGCTGGCGCGTGCGCGGCTGAACGAGGCGGATGATCCGCGCGCGAACGGCAAGGATCGATCCGGAACTACCGTGGGCATCTTTTCCGGGCCGGACAACCGGCGCGGCATGGCGGCATCGGAGATCCAGCGGCACCGCATCGTCGTGGATCGGAAAAAGCTCACCGACGTCGGTCTGCTGGTACCGGAAGAGTTCGAGCGGCAGACGACGGCGGAGTTTCGCCGGATCAAGCGGCCGTTGCTGCGCAATGCGTTCGGTGCGGGCGCTGCGACAATGAGGCGCGGCAACCTCATCGTGGTCACGAGCGCGTTGCCCGGAACCGGCAAGACGTTTACCACGCTCAACCTCGCGCTCACCATGGCTCGCGAACGGGATCTCTCCGTATTGCTCGTCGATGGCGATGTCGCGAAACCGCACCTGAGCCACATGCTCGGCTTGCACCGCCAGGCGGGCTTGCTCGACTATCTCGCACGCGATGCGGCGGTCATCGAGGATTTCATTGTCGATACGGACGTGCCCGGCCTGGCCGTGCTGCCGGCCGGCAAGCCGCATCCGGAAGCGACCGAGCTGCTCTCCAGCCCGCGCATGCAGGACCTGGTCGAACGGCTCGCCAGGCATCGCGATCGCTGGATTGTCCTGTTCGATTCTCCACCGTTGCTGGTGACGACCGAATCTCAAGTACTCACAGGCTTGATGGAACAGATCGTGCTGGTCGTCGAGGCGGACTCCTCTCCGCGACCGGCCGTACAGCAGGCGATCGACCTGCTCGATTCGAGCAAGGCGATCAATCTCGTTCTGAACAAGACCCAGCGCGGCTTCATGGATCGATACGACGGATATTACGGCGCGAACTATGAAGACGACGCCCAGGATTAGCACGCGAAGAGCGAGACATCGGCAAGGGGGGCGGGGCGTGAGGACGATTGCCGCGCGCGCCGCGGCGTCTATCCTGCTTCTCGGTTGGCTGCCGGCGGCTTCCGCGGATTGGCAATTCACCCCCGGGATCGGCCTCTCGGAGATTTTCATCGACAATATCGAGCTGGCGCCGTCCGGGGCGGAGGAAGAAGAATACTTTACACAGGCGATCCTTGCCTTCAGTGCGGCGGAAGAGTCGAATCGCCTCAGGGCCGATATCGATTACCAGATGCAGAACCTTTTCGCCGTGCGCGACAGCGATCGCAACGCGACTTTTCACCAGCTCGACGCTGTAGCCAGGGGGCGCGTTTACGGCGACTCCCTGTTCATCGACGCGAATGCTACGTATGACCAACAGCTCATCGACCCGGATCGAGCGACCAACGTCAACAATCTGTTCGAGAACAGCAATCTTACGGACGTCGGCACGCTGGTCGTAAGCCCAAACTATGTGCGGACGGTCGGCCGCTCGGAGCTGGATCTGCGCTATTCGAAGGGTCTGGTCGAATTCGATGAAAACCAGTTCGACGACCAGACTCTCCAGGATGCGCGCATCGACGAATTGGAAGCTTCCATCGGCACGGAGGACGAGGATGCGCGCAACAGTTGGCGCCTCCGCTATGACTACCAGCGGACGGAATTCGAAATGTCACCGGAGTTCGAGTTCGAGGAGGCCGCCGGCGAAATAGCGGTAGGTCTCACGGATTACCTGAGCGTCGTGGGTATCGGCGGCCTGGAAAGCGACCTCGAAGAGGACACGACATCCGCCGGCCTGGACGCCGAGTTCTGGGAAGCCGGATTCCGGCTGAAGGGCGCCCGGAACGAGCTGGAGCTGCGTTACGGCAGGCGGTTCTTCGGTGACAGCCAGTTTGCGCGATACGCGTACCGAGGCCGTCGGCTCGGCGCGAGCATGTCGTACAGGGAAAGCCCGACCACTGCTGCGTCTCTGCTAGCAGCGACGCCCTTTCAACCGACTTCAAATCCGGTCGAGCGTGACGTGGATGGCGGGTCGGAATTGACGGACGAGGTTTTCGTGAGCAAGGATTTCAATGCCGAGCTCACGTATAAAGCGAACCGCACCGAGTTCGGGTTGAACCTTTTCGACTATCGCAGCGATTTCATCGAAGCCATGAATTCGGGTGAAACGCGCGGTGTCGCCTTCGAGGCAGTGCGGGCCATCGCACCGCGCACGAGCGTGGGGCTGGGGGTCTCCTGGCGGAGGAACATTGCCCGCGAAGGTGACGATGACCAGGAGGATTATGGAGTCTCCGGAGGCCTGTTCCGCCAGCTCGGCGCCCGCACCACGGGCAGCATTGAGATTGCGCATTTCCGTCGCGAGCCGAACACCGAATATCGCGCCAACTGGATAATCCTGCAGTTCACCAGGCGATTCGGGCCCGGCGAACTGCAAGCGCTCCAGGGCGGAGGAAGCTCCATCGCCGGATTCCGCCGCTGATCCGCCGCCTTGACAGGATGGAGCCTGCTACCGTGTCAGCCATGCCGGTCTCCCGGTCCCAGTCGGATACTCCCGATTCCGCCATCGAGCTGCAGGTCCGGCAGCCCGATCAATACGGTTTCGTAACCGAGGCGCGCGGTGTCGCCGCATCCCCAGTCAACGCGATGTCGGTCGACGTCGAGGACTACTTCCAGGTCGAAGCGCTGAAGCCTTACATTCCGCGGCGCGACTGGGACAGTCTGCCTGGCCGACTGCCCTTCAATGTCGATCGGATTCTCGAATTGTTCGACGCGGCCGGCGTGCACGCCACTTTCTTTACGCTCGGCTGGATCGCGGAACGCTACCCTGAAGTTCTGCGGCGGATTGCCGCCCGCGGTCACGAGGTGGCGAGTCACGGGTATGACCACGAACGTGCGTCCGGGCAGAACCGGGACACGTTTCGTGAAGACGTCATGCGCGCAAAAAGCCTCCTCGAAGACATCACGGGCAACGCGGTGCTCGGCTATCGCGCGCCAAGCTACTCCATCGGTGCATCTAACCTTTGGGCGCTCGACGTGCTTGCAAAGGCCGGCTATCGCTACAGCTCCAGCATTTATCCGGTCCGCCACGACCTTTATGGCATGCCCGATGCGCCGCGGTTTCCGTTCCGCGCCGGCCGCGACGGCATCCTGGAGATTCCCATCAGCACGGTGAGGCTGTTCGGCCACAATCTGCCCTGCGGCGGAGGTGGATACTTCCGGCTGCTGCCGTACCGCGTATCGCGCTGGGCGCTCGGCCGGATAAACCGGCGCGACCGGCAGCCGGCGATTTTCTATTTCCATCCTTGGGAAATCGATCCGGACCAGCCGCGTATCCCGGGTGTCGACTGGCGGTCGCGCTTCCGGCATTACCTCAATCTCGAGCGCATGTCCGGACGGCTGCAGCAACTTTTGCGGGATTTCCGTTGGGATCGCGTCGACCGGGTGTTCCTTGCAGATTCGGCGGAGCCTGACGTGAAAGCGGCGCCTGGTGGGTGATGCCATGCAAGTCCGATTGCTGGAAGACGCTTACCGCGAGCAGTGGGACAGGTTCGTCGACACAGAACCCGCGGCAACGTTCTTTCATTACTCGGGGTGGGCTCGAGTCATCGAAAAGGCCTTCGGGCATCGCACCTGGTTCTATTATGCGGAACGGAACGGCGCGATTTGCGGCATTCTGCCGCTCGCTCACATGCGCAGCCGGGTCTTCGGCAATGCGTTGATTTCGCTTCCGTTCTGCGTATACGGCGGGGTCGTCGCCGGTGAAGATGAAGCGCGCTCGCGTCTGGAAGAGGCCGCGTGCAATCTCGCGAGGGACCTCGACGTCGACTACCTCGAATGCCGCAACCTGAGGCCGCGGCGGACCGACTGGCCCTCGAAAGCGCTCTATGTGACATTCCGCAGGGAAATCGAGGCGGAAGCCGAGCGCAATCTGCAGGCCGTCCCCCGCAAGCAGCGCGCGATGATCCGCAAGGGGATCAACGCGGGCCTAACCTCGCAGCTCGATGATTCGGTCGAGCGGTTCTACGATATCTATTCCCAGAGCGTGCGCAATCTGGGAACACCTGTCTTCGCAAAGCGTTATTTCGAGCTGTTGCGGGCGGAATTCGGCGACGCCTGCGAGATTCTGACCGTAGTCTCCGATGGTGCGGCCGTGAACAGCGTCATGAGCTTCTATTTCCGGGACGAGGTCCTGCCGTACTACGGCGGCGGCACGCGCGAAGCGCGGCGCGTCGCGGGCAACGATTTTCTCTACTGGGAGCTCATGCGGCGGGCCTGCGAACGCGGCGTGCGCACGTTCGATTTCGGGCGCAGCAAAGTCGACAGCGGCTCTTACCGCTTCAAGAAGCACTGGGGCTTCGAGGCACAGCCGCTGTTCTACGAATACTATCTGGTTCGCGCCGCCGGGCTTCCGGACCTGAGCCCGGCAAACCCGAAGTACCGGTTGCTTATCGAGTGCTGGAAGCGCCTGCCTTTGCCGTTGACACGCCGCCTCGGTCCATTGCTTGCGCGTAATCTGGGATGAACGGGATGCGCGGAACCGAAGACATACCGCCTCGCAACCGGCGGTGCCGAATCGCGCACGTCATCTTTCGTCTCGATGTCGGCGGATTGCAGAACGGTCTGATCAACCTCATCAACGGCATGCCGGAAGAGCGATTCGAGCACTGCGTTGTCTGCCTGACGGACTATACCGATTTTCGAGCGCGGATCCGTCGCGACGACGTACGCGTGTTTGCCTTGAGCAAGAAGCCGGGCAACGATCCACGTACGCAGCTGCGATTGTGGCGATTGTTTCGCGAACTGCGGCCCGACATCGTTCACACGCGCAACCTTCCGACGCTCGAATGCGTCGTGCCGGCCGCGCTTGCCGGCGTGCGCTGCCGGATGCATGGAGAGCACGGCTGGGACGTGTTCGATCTGCACGGCAAGGCGCGCCGATACCGATTGCTGCGCCGCCTGCTCGCTCCGGCGATCACGAGTTTCGTCGCGGTATCGAAGCATCTCGAGCGCTGGCTCCTCGATACGGTGCACGTGCCGCCGGCGAGAGTCGTCCAGATCTACAACGGCGTGGATACGGACCGGTTCAAGCCCCCGGCGAACGGACGCGTGCCATTGCCGGTCGCGGGGTTTGCAGATCCCGCCTGCATCATCATCGGCACTGTCGGTCGCCTGCAGACGGTCAAGAGCCAGATCACCCTCGGCCGCGCGTTCCTTCGACTGCGCGAGATGCTGCCTCACGCCCGCGATCGACTGCGCCTCGTGCTGATCGGCGACGGGCCGCAGGAAGCGGCCCTACGGGAGCTCATTGCCGAGACGGATATCGGCAGGTTCGTCTGGATGCCCGGTGCCCGGCCGGATGTCGCCGAGCTCATGCGAGGCTTCGACGTGTTCGTCCTGCCGTCGCTCAACGAAGGTATCTCGAATACAGTGCTGGAGGCCATGGCGACCGGCTTGCCGGTCGTGGCAACCGATGTCGGGGGCAATGGCGAGCTCGTGCAGCAGGGTTGCAACGGATCGCTCGTCCCGCCGGCGGATCCCGATGCGCTCGCACAAGCGATCTCCCGCTACGTCGACGACTCATCGCTACGGCGTGGTCACGGCATTGCGGGGCGCAATCTTGCGTCGGCCAATTTCAGCCTCGCCAGCATGGTAGGGGGGTACGTTTCTGCCTACGACGCTGCATTGCAGCGGTCGCTGCACTGACGGAAAGCACATGTGCGGCATTACCGGAATTCTGGATGTCGAAGCGCGTCGTGAAGTCGACCGCGCGCTCCTCTCGCGCATGACCGACAGCCTGGGCCATCGCGGGCCGGACGCCGACGGCTTCCATGTCGAGCCTGGCGTCGGGCTGGGACATCGTCGACTGTCGATCATCGACATCGGAGGCGGGCAGCAGCCGATGTACAACGAGGATGGCTCCGTAGCGATTACGTACAACGGCGAAATCTACAATTTTCCCGCATTGCATAAGGAGCTCGTCGCTCTGGGGCACGAATTCAGAACCCGCTGCGACACCGAAGTCGTCGTCCACGCCTGGGAGGAATGGGGCGAGGACTGCGTGCGCCGCCTGCGCGGCATGTTCGCGTTCGCCATCTGGGACCGGAACTCGCGCAGCCTGTTTCTCGCCCGCGATCGGCTCGGCATCAAGCCCCTGTTCTACGCGCAACTCCACAATGGCTGGTTCATCTTCGCATCGGAGCTCAAGGCCCTGCTCGAGCATCCCGGACTCGAGCGCGAGATGTCTCCCCGCGCGGTCGAGGACTACTTCGCCTACGGATACGTTCCGGAACCGGATACGATTCTCAAGGCCGCCCGCAAGCTCCCGCCAGCTCACACCCTGCGCGTTGGAACGGGGCGCCGGGCGACCGAACCGCGCGCGTTCTGGGATGTGCCGTTCGCGCCGGGACCGCCGATCAGCGACACGGATGCCGCCCGGGAGCTCGTGGACCGGCTGGGAGATGCCGTCCGGATGCGCATGATTGCGGAAGTGCCGTTGGGCGCGTTCCTGTCCGGTGGCGTGGATTCGAGCGCCGTCGTCGCGATGATGGCGCAAGCCAGCGACGCTCCGGTCCACACCTGCTCCATATCGTTCGGCGATCCACGGTTCAACGAGTCGCAGTTCGCGGCCCGGGTCGCGAGGCGGTACGAAACCGATCACCGCGTGGAGCAGGTGGACACCGACGATTTCGACCTCGTCGACCGCCTGGCTTCGCTTTACGACGAGCCTTTCGCAGACAGTTCGGCGATACCGACCTATCGCGTTTGCGAGCTTGCGCGCAGGCAGGTCATCGTGGCGCTGTCCGGCGACGGCGGCGACGAGAACTTCGCCGGCTACCGCCGCTACCGCTGGCACGCGTTCGAGGAGCGCTTTCGCGCGCTGTTGCCCCTGGCAATGCGCGGCCCGCTGTTCGGGACGCTCGGCCGAATGTATCCGAAAGCCGATTGGGCGCCGCGTTTCCTGCGTGCCAGGGCCACGTTCGAAGCGATCGCACGGGGCAGCGTCGAAGGTTATTTTCACGCGGTGTCGATACTCGGCGACGACCTGCGCCGGCGACTGTTTTCACCGGCGTTCCGCCGGGAGCTGCAGGGCTATTCGGCCGTCGAGGTGCTGGAGGGCCACGCCCGGAACTGCCCCACGGACGATCCGCTCGGGCGCATACAGTACCTGGATTTCAAAACCTATCTGCCGGGCGACATCCTGACCAAGGTCGACCGCGCGAGCATGGCGCACTCGCTCGAGGTCAGGGTCCCGATGCTCGATCACGAAGTCGTCGAGTGGGTCTCCGGTCTTCCTTCCAGCCTCAAGCTGCGCGGCCACGAGGGCAAATACCTGCTCAAGAAAGCCTTCGAGTCGCATCTCCCTCGGGAAGTCCTGTACCGAACAAAAATGGGCTTTGCAGTGCCGCTGGCGAGCTGGTTTCGCGGACCGCTTCGGGCTCACGTCCGCGAGCGGCTGCTGGGTCCCCTGATCGCCGGCTCGCCGATCTTCGACGCCGGTTTCGTGGCCTGGATGATCGAGCAGCACCAGGCTGGCGTGCGGGATTTCAGCGCGCCGATCTGGTCCCTGCTGATGTTCGAATCCTTCCAGCGCAACGTGCTCGAAGCAGGCGGTGAGCGGCCCCGCGCGATCGCGGTCGTGGCCTGAGGCCGCTGGCGATGTGCGGCATCCACGGCGTTCTGGGACTCGAGGACGGATTCCGGCCCGATCCTGAATGGGCAGGCCGGATGGGCGACGTCACAAAGCACCGCGGGCCTGACGACTCGGGTCGACACGCCGACAACGAGCTACTGCTGGGCATGCGGCG
>JBOIDB010000062.1:0-3668 GCA_050740235.1 Gammaproteobacteria bacterium | reverse complement strand
CCGAAGCGCTGGCAACGCAAATCTCTCACAGCCTCGAACGCCGGGAAGACGAAGGAGCCCTGGGTCCCGGCTTGCGCCGGGACGACGAGGGAGTCCTGGGTCCCGGCTTGCGCCGGGACGACGAGGGAGTCCTGGGTCGCGGCTTGCGCCGGGACGGCAGGGGAGCGGGTACCGGGGCCGGCTCGCCGGGACGGCGGGCGCGGTCACGGATTCTTGCATACGGCGGCGATTTTCTTGGTCAGGATCTTCACGTCCTTGCCGTAGAGCTTGAACATGACGCGGCAGAACAGCTCGAAGCTCGCCGTCACCGCCCAGCCGACGTAATTCAGCGGGTTCTTGTAGAACACGTACACTTTGAGCGGGTAGGGCTTGATGTTCGTGAAGCCGGCCAGCTCGAGAATCTGGCCCAGGCTGTATTCCGTGAACGTGTTGAAGTGATCGATGTTGTGCGAGAGATTTTCCGCGCCGACCATCGGGTTGGCGCCATTGAGGCCGTAAACGATCAGCGTGCCGCCCGATTTGAGGCGATCCCGGCACAGCAGGAGAAACTGCTGCATCTCCGCGTGCGTGAGGTGGTTGAGCTCCTGCTCCGGAATGATGACGTCGAAGGTTTCTTGCGAATCAGCGAGATACTCGAAACCGCGCGCAGTCTCGCAGGGCAAACCCCTGGCCTGCGCGTGCTTGATCTTGTCGCTGAACGAGTCGATGCCGGTGACGTTGACGTAACCGGCTTCGACGAGCACATCGACGAGATATCCGGGCCCGCAACTGATGACCAGAATGCGCGCCTTCCGGTCCTCGGGTATCCAAGGCAGGTAATTGACGCGATAATAGCTCGCAAATGATGCGTAGCCTTTTTCAATTTCGGCAGGAGCCTGCCAGAATGAATCGAACGGCTCGAGACGCGCGGCCAGGCGGCGGCTGTCCGGCCTGCCGGCGGCTTCGGCCTGCGCGGTCGATTCGGCGACAAAACGATTCGGTTGCTCGAGGCTCATCGCGTCAACTCCGGTTTTCAGCGGCTCAGTATATAAGAAAACCACCCCGGCGAATTCGTGCGAATTCTCTTCTGTAACTTCGAGTATCCGCCGCTCGGCGGCGGCGGCGGCGTCGTCAACGCGGCGCTGGCGGAAGACCTGGCGCAACGTCATTCGGTGACGGTCCTCACGTCGCACGGCTTCGATCTGCCCCGCGATACGGAAGAGAACGGCGTGCGCGTCGTGCGCGTGCCCGTCGCGTTGCGCCGCCGTCTCGCGTCGGCCAGCTTCACCTCGATGTTCAGCTACATGGTCAACGGACGGCGTTACGGCGAACGGCTGGTGCGCGACTCCGCCTTCGACGTCATCAATACGCATTTCGTGTTGCCGACCGGGCCGGTCGGCGATGCGCTCGCTCATCAGGCGGGCATTCCGAACGTGCTGACCGTGCACGGCGGCGACCTGTACGATCCGAGCAAGTTCACCTCGCCGCATCGGCACTGGCTGTTGCGGCAATGGGTGCAGCGGCTCGTGTCGCGGGCCGACGCGGTGGTCGGCCAGTCGAAGAACACGTTGGACAACCTGCGTGCGTACTTCGCGCCCGACGTGCCCGCGGAGCTGATCCCGCTCGGCATCAAGCGGCCGCCGCACGTCGACGCGTCCCGTGCCGAGCTCGGTTTCGAGGACGATCAGGTGATTCTCGTTACGGTCGGGCGGCTGGTCGCGCGCAAAGCCGTCGATCGCCTCATCGACTGTCTCACGCGCCTGAACGACAGCCGTGCCGTTCTGGTCGTCATCGGCAGCGGTCCGAAGCTGGGGGAGTGGCGGGCGTATGCGCAGGCGCGGGGCGTCGCCGACCGGGTGCGCTTTCCCGGCTTCGTCGACGAGCAGCTCAAATACGAGATCCTGAGCGTATCGGATCTCTACGTGTCGACGAGCCTGCACGAGGGATTCGGGCTGGTTTTCCTGGAGGCGATGGCCTGCGGCCTGCCGGTCGTCTGCTACGACCACGGCGGCCAGACGGACTTCCTCCAGTCGGGCATCACCGGCTACCTCGAACCTGCCGGCAATTTGATGGCGTTCACGGAATCCTGCCGCCGACTGGTCGATAATCCGGAGTTGCGGTCGCAGATGGCGCAGGCGAACCGGGGGCGGGTCACGGAATTCTTCATCCCCGCCTGCGCGGGCCGCTACGAGCGGGTCTTCAGGGAGACGATTTCCCGTTTCGGAGAGAGATCGAGCGAACTCGTAAAGAATATCTGAATGCAGAAAATCAGCCGCCGGCGGCTGTTGAAGATCCTCGGCGGTTCCGCGGTCATCGCCGGATCCGGCGGTTTCTGGCAGTTCGTCCATTCGTATCGGCAGCGCACCGGCACCGCGTACGACGGTCCGCGGATCGCGCTGCGCGATCTGCCCGAGGCGGCTGCTTTCGACGTCTGCATCATCGGCTCCGGGCCCGCCGGTGTGACCCTCGGGCTCGAGCTGGCTCGCCAGGGCTTGCGGACGGCCATTCTCGAATCCGGCGACGAGTGGAACGCGATGGCCGGAGATCCGCGATTCCAGCAGCTCGACAGCTACGAGGTCGCCGGAGATACGCAATATCCTCTCCTGTCGAGCCGCGTACGCGCGCTCGGCGGCACGTCGAATATCTGGACCGGCCGCTGCAACCGTCTGCACGCGATCGACTTCGCCCCGAACGCTTATACGCCGGCCGGCGGCGGCTGGCCGATCCGCTATGCCGACATTCAGCGCCACTACCTCGAGGCGGAAGAGACGCTGCGCGTCAGCTGGCCCGGCCGCTATGAATACCCGCCGGGCCATGAGATGCCCTTCTGGCGCGAGCTGAGCGACCCGGCCTTGCGCCGGCTGCAGGGCTTTCAAGCGTTCATGGAGGCGAGAGGCTACGACGTCGATACCTCGCCGACGTCGTCGGGCATCCTGCATCGCGGTCCGGTGCGGTATGCGGGCGATTACCTGCCCGATTTTGCCGAGCTGCGCGCGGGCCTGCTGGTGACCGGCGCGACCGTGACCGGCTTGTCGAGGAGCAGCAACGGTGCGGTCCGCGAGGCGCAGGTCACGGATCTCGAAGGCCGTGCCAGATCGGTTACCGCGAACGTGTTCGTGATCGCCGGCGGCGCCGTCGAGACCGCGAGACTGTTGCTCTTGTCAGGCTCGCGCAGGGATCCAGGCGGCCTCGGCAATCGCTTCGATCAGGTCGGCCGTTATTTTCACGAGCACCCGAACGTAAGATTCAAGGCTCTGGTGCCCGCGGGGTCGGGCATGCCGGTGCATGCGGCTGGCCGCTCCGAGCAGTTCTACGACGCTTTCAAGAAAGACGGTTTCGGCAGCGTCCTGCTGGTATTCCGGAATCATTCCAGAGACGACGGCAGCGTGATTCTGCGCATCTCGGCCACGGTCGAGATGCGGCCGGTCGCAACGAACCGGATCACACTCAGCGAAACCGCGCGCGATCTGTTCGGCAATCCGGGCGCGCGCCTGGATTTCTCGTTTTCGCCGGACGACGGCCGCACGATGGAGCGCACGCGGGCATTGTTACAGTCGATCTTTCAGCGATTGGGGGCAGAGAACGTGACCGAGCTGCAGACGAGCTGGTCGCACCACCATCTCGGAGGCGTGCGGATGGGTTCGGATCCTGCTCACAGCGTCATCGACCGACATCTGCGCGTTCACGAC
>JBOIDB010000061.1:0-11566 GCA_050740235.1 Gammaproteobacteria bacterium | reverse complement strand
GCCGCTTCCCCGGCGACCGGCCGCCGCGTGTACTTGACCACCCAGTCCCAGCGCTTCGCCGCGTCCCCTTCGACGCGCTCGACGTCCTGCTCGAGCAGATAGCCGCGTTCCACCAGCGCGCGCACCGCCGCGCGCACGTCGTCGAGGTAGACCTCGCGATTCGGGTAGAGCGATTCGATGCTCGGTCGCGGATCGTCGTTGCGCTCGGCCTCCGCGTCGGTGACCGGCAGCGGGATGAAGGTGCCGACGAAGTCGGCCATCTCGTCGGGATTGGCGAGGCCGCGGCGCAGGCTCCACGGCAGATAGGTCGCCAGGGGCACGGCGATGTCGACGTTGCGGATGCCGCCGAGCTCGTTGCCGATGTCGTCGACCTGCGGCACGCGCACGGGGTACGCCGAGTCGAGGTCGGGCGGCTGCTTGGTGATGATGCCGTCCTCCCAGTCGGGGCCGTAATCCGCGCGATAGGCGACGTGCGGCGCGCGGGGCTGCAAGAGCCCGGGCAGCTCGGGCAGATCCAGCTCGTCGGGCGGCACCAGCGTGCCGCGTTCGATGCGCGGGTAATCGCTCGCGGGCGGCGCCTCGTCGTCGGCTACCCAGCCCACGAGATGCACCAGCAACGCGCGCAGATTGACGAGGAAATCGAGCGGATTGCCCGTCCAGGCCGGCGTGCCGTTCATCATGAAGCGGTTTTCCGGCGGCCATGAGCCCACGTAATGCTGCGCGCCGGCGAAGTGAAAGATCCGCTCGTTGCGCTGCGGCGGCAGGTCGCGCAGGCCTTCGACGCGCATGTGAATCAGCGACGCCGCGCGCCCCCAGTACTCGTAGCCCGTGTTGGTGTAGAAAATGCGCGGCAGCAACCGCCGCGAATCGTAAATCTCGACGAGCCCGTCCTGCCGGTCGGTTTCCGGGTCGCTCTGTGTGTGGCTCGAGAACGGGAACAGGTCGGTCGGATAGAAGAAGGCCGAGTACCGGTGCGCGTCGCGCGAGGGCTGCGCGAATCGGTGATTGAAGCTGCCGTGGCCGGCGCCGGCGCTGTGGATCAGCATTCCATCGAACACGCGGCGCTCCTGGTCGTCGACGTTGAAGCCCTGGTGGAGAAAGTGGCGCAGGAAACGCCCGGTCTGCGAGACGCCGAAAGCGACGCCCTGCTCGACGCGAAACGGGCAGAGCAGGCCGTACTTCGCGTAGGCCATCGTGTCGCGCACGGCGGCCAGGCCGATGCCCGCGACGCGCGGATCCCGCGCGATGTAGACGAGCTCGTAGATGTGCCCGGGCTCGAACCCGGAAGGCGAATGAATGTGCGTGGCGCCCGCACCCGTCTCCTCGCCCTCTCCGTTCGAGAAGAACCACCCGTCCCGGGATACGACCCGCCGGGCCGCCTCTCGGCCGTTACGTACCGTCAGCAAGTTGCGCGGGTCTTCGGGGTCGGATACCGGATACGGCCGGTGATTGCGGTGCCCCAGCGCAAGCGTCCGCACGCGCTCGTCCACGACCCAGTCGCTGCGCACGAGCCCTTCGAGCGGCGAGCCGTCGGCGGCTTTCGCAATCGGCGCCGCGAGCCGAAGCAGGCCGGGCTCGTCCGGCAAGTCGTGCTGCCATCCGACCCAGATGACCGTCAACCCTTCACGCATCAGCAGGCCGTCGCCGAAATCCTCCGCCAGCGACGGATCGTTTACGCCGCGCCGGCCGCCGTTGAAATACGCCAGCGAAGCCTTGCCGCCGCGGTTGCTCACCTCGAGCAGGGCCACGCCGCGACGGCGCTCCGGCTCGACCGGTTGCAGCGCCATGAAATCGGCCACGGCGCTTACGCGGCCGTCCTCGTCGCGGGGCGCCAGCTCGATATCGACGATGGCGCGATTGGCCTCGGCATCGGGATCGAAGCGAAAGTGCAGTCGGCCGGCGAGCTTCTCGTAGGCGCCCGCCGGACCGAACTCGTAGCCGTCGAGCACGACGCCGCGCTCTTCGATATCGATGCCGGACACTTCGGCGAACGCCGGGAAGCAGACGAGCAACGCGGTCAGGCCGAGCGCCGACCGGCTGAACAGTCGTGTCGAAATGTCCGCGCGCATGCGGCACTGAAGCGTCATCGGGCTAGAATACGGCCCTATGCCGGACAGTGTCGACCTGGAACGTTTTCGTCGCGCGGCCGCGGCCGGGCACCCGCAGGCCCAGTTCAACCTCGGTCTGTGGCATCTGCGGCAGGCGCCCCGCGGCAGCGTGCCGACGGAAACGCAGGAGCTGTTGCTGGCCGCGGCGAAGCAGAACTTCGTACCGGCGCAGACTCTGCTCGGCAAGCTGCTGTACAAGCTGGCCGGCGCCGAGCAGCGGCCGATGCACGCGCGATACTGGTTCGAACGCGCCGCGGAAGCCGGCGATGCGGAAGCGCAATACCGGCTGGGCGAGCTGCTGGCCTTGGGTCTGACCGAACCGCCCGACGCGTCACTCGCGTTCGACTGGCTCGAGCGCGCGGCCGCGCAAGGACACGTTACCGCGCGAATGCAGATGGCTTATTGCCTCGAGTACGGCCTCGGCCGCGAGGCCGACGTGCAGGCCGCCACGCGGCTCTGTTTCGAAGCCGCGGGCAAGGGCGACCCGCGCGCGCAGAACTGCCTCGGCCGCCGTTACGCGAGCGGCCATACACTGCCGCAGAACGCGTCCAAGGCTCTCGCCTGGCACCTGCGGGCTGCCGCCGGTCATTATCCCGGCGCCACGGCGGAAGTCGCCAGGCTTTCGGCGTCGCTCGACGAGACCGCGGTCCGCGAGGGGCAGTTGCTGGCGGAAAAGGGGATTCCCGAGGATGCGCCTGCGCCGGCCGCGCCTCGCGTGCCTTCGTTCGATGCGCAGATCCTCAGCCGGCAACCGTTCGTGACAGAGTGCAGGGATTTCCTGACGCCCGACGAATGCGACCATCTGATCGCCGTCGCCACGCCGTTTCTGGCGCCCTCGAAAGTGCTCTCGAACACCGGCGAGCACGAGCAGTGGGACGCGCGCACGAGCCAGGAGATGGCGATGCTGAATCAGATCAAGGATCTCGTCGTGGCCAACATCGAGCAGCGGCTGGCGGATCTGGCCGCCCTGCCCGTGCAGCACGGCGAGCCGCTCGTCATCCTGCATTACGGCCCGGGCGACGAGTACCGACCGCATCACGACTATTTCGATCCGCGCATCAAGGGCAATGCCTACGAGCTCGGGCGCGCCGGGCAGCGAGTCATCACCGTGCTCACTTACCTCTGTGAGGTCGAGGACGGCGGCGCTACCTGTTTCCCGAAGATCGACCTGCGCGTCAAGGCCGAAAAAGGCAAGGCGCTGCTGTTCCGTAACTGCAGGGACGACGGCAGCATCGAGCCGTCGACGCTGCACGCGGGCGAGCCCGTGCAGGCCGGCGAAAAGTGGCTCGCTACGCGCTGGATCCGCGAACGCATGGCCTGATCCTGCGCGCTCATGCCGGATAGTGTCGATCTCGAGAAGTTCCGCCGCGGAGCCGCGGCGGGGCACCCGGCAGCCCAGTTCAACCTCGGTTTGTGGCACCTGCGCCAGGCGCCTCGCGGCACGATTTCGGTCGAAGGGCAGGAGCTGATACTCGCGGCGGCGAAACAGAACTTCGTGCCCGCGCAGGTTCTGCTCGGCACCATGCTGTTCAAGCTCGGCAGCGCGGAGCAGCAATTGCTGCAGGCTCGTCATTGGTTCGAGCGTGCGGCCCGGGAGGGCGATGCGGAAGCGCAGTACCGGCTCGGCGAGCTGCTGGCCATCGGGCTGACCGGCGAACCCGATGCGGTGCTTGCGTTCGAGTGGCTCGCTCGGGCGGCGGAGCAGGGCCATGCCCTCGCGCAGAGTCAGCTCGCCTATTGTCTCGAGCACGGCATCGGCCGCTCGCCTGACGCGCAGGCGGCCACGAAGCTCTATTTCAGGGCCGCACGCGAAGGCAATGCACGGGCGCAGAATGTCATCGGCGGCCGCTATGCGAACGGCCGTACCCTGCCCCGCGATGTCCGGAAAGCACTGGCCTGGCACCTCCGGGCCGATGCGCAGGCCTATCCCGGAGCAGCCGCGGAAGTCGCGAAGCTCTCGGCCATGCTCGATGAGCCCGGGCTGCTGGCCGCGCGCGCGCTGGCGCAAAACGATATTCCGGAAGATGCGCCGGTGCCGGCCGAACCTGTGCCCGCGCCCTCGACCGAGCTCCTGACCGAACAGCCCCACATCCGCATGTGCAGCCGATTCATGACACCGGAGGAATGCGATCATCTGATCGCGATAGCCACGCCGTTCCTCAAGCCTTCCAAAGTGCTCACGAAAAGCGGCGAACAGGCCTCGGTCGAAGAGCGCACGAGCGAGGAAACGGCCCTGCACGATCAGATCAGGGACCTCGTCGTCTGGAACATAGAGCAGCGGCTGGCGCGGCTCGCAGGTCTTGCGGTGGAGCGCGGGGAGCCGCTCATGATCCTGCATTACGGGCGCGGCGATGAATACCGGCCGCATGTCGATTATTTCGACCCGCGCCGGGCCAGCAGCGCGCCCAAGCTCGCACGTGCCGGACAGCGCGTCGTCACGGTGCTCACGTATCTCTGTGACGTCGAACAGGGCGGCGCGACTTATTTTCCGGAGATCGACCTGCGCGTCACCGCTGCAAAGGGCAAGGCGCTGCTGTTCCACAACTGCAAGGCAGACGGCAGCATCGAACCTGCGACTTTGCACGCGGGCGAGCCGGTGCTCGCGGGCGAAAAGTGGCTGGCCACGCGCTGGATCAGGGAATCGGATTGGCGTGTTGCACGGGCGAGCTCAGAGATGCCGTCGTAAAGGCCGTGTCAGGCAGGTCGGGCCGCCTCCGCCCTTGATGCAGATTTCGTTGCCGGCGAATTCGTGTACCCGCACGCCGGCGCGCACGAGCCTGTCGCGCGTACGCGGATTGCCGGCGACCATGAGCGCTTCCCGCGGCGCGAGCGCCAGAACGTTGCAGCCCTGGGTCGCGATTTCCTGCTCCGCGACCTCTACGAGCTCGATGCCGCGCGCGAGAAGCGCCTCGCGGAGGCGAATCGGCATGAGGGGCGAATGCACGAGCGCCAGATCGACGTCGAGCGGGCTCACGATCGACATCAGGTGCAGGAGATCCGCGGGCCCGCGCCAGTGCGGCAGATCGACGACCAGCACTTCGACCGAATCGCCGAGCAGGCCGCGCAGTTGCTCGATGCCGGAGTAGTTGCTGCGATAGCTGCGCCCGACGGCCAGCGTCCGCCCATCGAGCCAGACGAGATCGCCGCCCTCCAGCGTGCCCTCTCCTTCGATGGCGCCGAGTACCGGAACGCCGGCGCCCATGAGCGTGTCGAGCATCGCCGCCGGTTCGCTGCGCCGCGCCGCCTTGCCCATGTTGCAGATAATGACGCCGCGGTCAGTCGCGACGGTGGCATCCCTCGAGTAGAGCGAGTCGAGGCCCACACGGAGATCCGGCGCGGCGAAGACGAAACCGATATCGCCGCTGCGCCCGAGCAAGGAAAGGAAGCCTTCGTATTCCTCGAGCGCGCGCGCGAAATCGGGCCGCGCCGTGAAGCCGAGCGATTGCCACTCGGCATCGACCGTCGCCTGATCGCGCCAGGCGTCGCGGGCATGCTTCACGAGCACGCTGTCGAGCGGCGCGGTGTCGGATTGAAACGTGTGCCGTCCCTGCGTCACCGGCGCAATCTATCAAAACGTCCTCGAACTGGCGCTGCTTGTGCTCGGTGGTCGGACCGCATACGATGCGCGGATGCGAATAGTTCTCATTAGCTTGTGCCTGGCCGCGCTCGTGTCCGGCACGGTGTCGGCGCAGGAATCACCTGCCTGGCGTCAGAGCGCCCAGTCCGCCGTCAGCGCGCTCGACTATGTGGCCATCGACTATCCGGTGGCGGTGAGCGACGGCCAGGTCGTCAACGAGGCCGAATATGCCGAGCAACGCGAGTTCGCCGCGACGGTGCTCGAGCTGCTCGGCTCGCTGCCCGACGAGCCCGGCCGCGAGGGTCTGCTGAGCGACGCCGGGAAGCTCGTCGCGGCCGTCGAGTCGCTCGCGCCGGCCGACGAGATCGCGCAGATTTGCCGCGCGCTGGCGGCGGACGTGGTGCGCACGTACGACATCGCCGTCGCGCCGGCCGGCGTGCCGGACCCGGAAGCCGCGGCACCGCTGTTCGCAGCGCAATGCGCGATGTGCCACGGTGTCGAAGGACGAGGCGACGGCCCGGCGGCCACCGCTCTGGAACCGCCGCCGACGGACTTTCACGATGACGCGCGCGCGCGGCAGCGCAGCCTGTACGGCCTGTACTCCACGATCACGCTGGGCGTCGAGGGCACCGGCATGGCCGCCTTCGCGGCGCTCGACGAAGCGTCGCGCTGGAACCTCGCGTTCTACGTGGCGGGGCTGGGCGATGATGCCGCGGCCATCGAGCGCGGTCGCGAGCTCTGGAATGGAGAGGATTTCAGCGCGGCTTTGCCTTCGCTCGCCAGCCTGACCTCGCAGACCCCGGCGGAGGTGGCGGACGCCGCCGGGCCGGACGCCGAGGCGGCGATGACCTACCTCCGCCACCACCCGGAAGCCCTTGGAAGCGCGCAGCCCTCGCCGCTCGCCCGGGCCAGGGAGGGCATCGAAGGGGCAGTCGCAGCCTATGCGGGCGAGCAACCCGAAATGGCCACTCGGCTTGCGCTGACCGCCTACCTCGAAGGCTATGAGCTCGTCGAGGCGCCGCTGCGCACGCTCGATGCGGACATGGCGCTCGATCTGGAGCGCGACATGCAGGCGTTTCGCAACCTGATCCGCGAAGCTGCGCCCGTCGATTCGGTGCGCGCGGCCGGCGACGATCTCGTGCAACGGCTCGATGCGGCGGGCTGGCGGCTCGATGACGAGGGGCTGTCCCCCGTTACCGTGTTCTTCAGCGCATTGCTGATCCTGCTGCGCGAAGGCCTCGAAGCGATCCTGATCCTGGCCGCGCTCGCCATGTACCTGCGGCGCACGGAACATCATCGCGGGCTCGCATACATGCACTTCGGCTGGGCGGGAGCGCTCGCCGCCGGTGTCGTGACGTGGATTGCGGCGCAGACGCTCATCGAAGTGAGCGGCGCACAGCGCGAGACCGTCGAAGGCATCGCCGCCCTGCTCGCTTCGGGCGTGCTGCTCTACGTCGGCATTTGGCTCCATCGCCACAGCCTCGCGGCACGCTGGCAGGCATTCCTTCGGGAACGCATGGGCCGCAGCCTGTCGGCGGGAGCCCTGTGGGGCATCGCCGGGCTGGCCTTCATCGCCGTTTATCGGGAGATCCTCGAGACCCTGCTGTTCTACCAGGCGCTCTGGCTGCAATCGGCGCGCCCGGCGCCGTTGATGGGGGGGGCCGCCGTCGCGGCGATCGCCCTCGTCGTGCTCGCGTGGCTCGTGTTCCGGGTCGGCGCGCGCCTGCCGCTCCGGCAATTCTTTCGCGCGAACGGCATCCTGATGTTCGCGCTGGCGGTCGTCTTCGCCGGCAAGGGGGTCGCGGCCCTGCAGGAAGCCGGGGTGTTGCCCGCGGCTCTGGTCACATTCCCGCGCATCGATCTGCTCGGCGTCTATCCGACCGTACAGAGCCTTGGCGCCCAGCTCGGTTGCCTGCTCATCGGCGCCGCCTGGCTGATCTACAGCCGCCGCGAAAAGGTGCGCGCCGCGGTCTGATTGGCAGGAAGCCGCCCTCGGCCGGTCATCTGGAAGTACCCGGAGCAGGCTACCGAAAGGAAATGCGAATCGTTCTCGTTTACGTTAGTATCCGCGAATCTGCACCGCGGAGAACACGAAATGAGACTGCACATCGTCCGGCTGCTCCCCCTGCTCGTTCTGGCGACCGGGCCGCTGCAGGCGGAGGACACTGAGCAGACCGACCCTCCTTCCGGAGAACTCGCGCTGGGAGAGGTCACGGTGCTCGGCCGCGCGCAAACCCTCTATCAGGTTGATCGGGCCGCGACGGGGACCCGCACGCCGACGCTGCTCGAGGACGTGCCTCAGTCGGTCCAGGTGCTGCCCCGCGAGCTGATGGACGATCAGGCCGCGCGCCAGATCATCGACCTCTACCGCAACATTTCAGGCGTGAGCTTCTTCAGCTACGCCGGCGTGACGTTTCGCGGATTCCGTCAGGACGAGATCCTATACGACGGCCTGAGGGGCGATCCGTTCATCGGCTTCGCCGTGCCGCAGCTTTTCACGATCGATCGCATCGAAGTACTGAAGGGCCCCAGCGGCGCGCTGTATGGAGCCGGCGCGGCCGGCGGCGTCATCAATTACGTGACGAAGAAGCCGGGCTCCATCCCGCTCGCCCGCCTGACCGCCCGCGCGGGAGACGACGCGCTGCGCGGCGCATCGGCGGAGCTAGGTGGGCCTGTCGGCGGGGACATCGCGAGCTATCGCCTCGGCGCGTTCTACGAGCGCGAGGATCCGTTCCGCTTCAATACCGACGCGCGCAACGAAATCTACGACGCAGGCCTTTCCTTCGATCTCGGCACTCGCGGCGAAGCCGTCGTGCAGGCCTTTCGCTACGACCAGCACCTCGCGGGCGCGCGCCTTCGTGGCGTGCCGGTGGACGACAACGGCGAGTTTCTCACCGATGTCCGCTGGAACCACAACGAGCCGACGGACTTCCAGGCGCTGCGCTCGGACGTGCTGCAGGGGTCGCTGGACTACGCCTTCGACAACGGGATTTCGATCAACGCGTCCACGCGCTACATCGACAGCACCGAGATGCAGAACTATCACGAGCCGCGCGGGTTGATCGACAGCGACGGCGACGGCATCGACGATTTCATGACGCGCGAGTTCCGCGATCAGTTGCGCGACACGCAGATCATGAGCGGCACGGCGAACCTGATCGTCGAGCGCGAGCTCGGCGGTCTCGGCCATACGCTGCTGCTCGGCGGCGACTGGCTCGAGATCGAGGATGCCGGGGTCTTCCGCACCGCGGGGCAGGAGCAGATCGGCGGCCCCGTGCCGGGCATTTCGCTGTTCGAGCCGATGTACGGGCTCACGTCCGCGGCTGCGTACGGTCTCCCGTCGATCGAGCCGCGCTTCTCCGATGCATCGGGCACGCGGCGGGGCCTCTACCTGCAGGATCAGATCGACTTCGGCGAACGCTGGCAAGCGCTCGCCGGCGTGCGCTACAACGAGTTCTCCGATCTCGATCGCATCGCCGGCGCGGAGTTCGAGGACAGGGATGTCACCTGGCGCGCCGGCCTCGTGTTCACGCCCGTCGAGCCGTTGTCGTTGTACGCGAACCAGGCGACCGGGTTCGTGCCGCAGGGACTCGGCGATCAGACGCCTCTGGCGGGCGGGCCGTTCGAGCCGGAAGAAAGCCGCCAGTGGGAGCTGGGCGCGAAGACGCGCCTGTCCGACGGCCGCTTCGAGCTCGATGCGGCGCTCTACGAGATCGAGCGGCGCAACGTGCTGCAGGCCGATCCGGCCGGCGACGCGGGCGGTGACGGCGTCGACGACCTGATGGCGCTCGGCAAGGTGCGCAGCCGCGGCATCGAGCTCAACTTCCTCGGCGACCTGACCGAGCGCTGGGTGATGCTCGCCAATTACGCCTACAACGACGCGGTCGTGCTCGAGGCGACGGACGGGCTCAGCAATGCGGTCGGCGATCGTTTCGCCAACGCGCCGCGCCACCAGTTCGGACTGTGGACGCGCTACGACTTTCCGACCATCGATTCTGCGGTGGCCTTCGGCGCCGATTATCTCAGCGAGCGCATCAGCCTCGACGGCCAGCGGGTGAAACCGTATGCCGTGTTCGACACGAGCTGGCACACGCGCTTCGGCGCCTGGCTGCTGCAGGTCAATATCAAGAATCTGTTCGACAAACGATATGCCGCAAGCGGATTCGCCGAGCGCACCGGCCACTTCCCCGGCGAGCCGCGCCGGGTCCTCTTCGAAGTCCAGTACCAGCTTTAAGGAACGTCCCCATTTCCCGCCCGTGGCACCGGCGCCGGCGATTCTGGTTCGAGGTGCACAGCTGGGTCGGCCTGAAGCTCAGCGTCTTCATGTTCTTCGTGCTCGCGACCGGCACGCTGGCCGTTTTCGCGCACGAGATCGACTGGCTGTTGAACGCCGATATGCGCGTGAGGCCATCGGAACAACGCGCAAGCTGGGCGGAGATGCTTTCGAACGTGCGCGAGGACTATCCTGCATGGCGCGTCGATTATCTGCGAGCGTCCGTCGAGCCGTGGTTCGCCGCCGAGGCGGTGATCAGCGCCGCGGACGGCGAGCAGCGCCGCGTATACGTCGACCCCTACAGCGGTGATGTAAAAGGCGATGCGCCCTGGTTCAATGCGCAGCGCTTCCTGCGTCAGGCGCATCGCCACTTGATGCTGCCGATCGCCTGGGGCGTGCCGATCGTCTGCACGATGGCGGTCGTGCTGCTGCTCTCCTTCGGCACCAGCCTGGTGATCTACAAGCGCTGGTGGCGCGGCTGGCTGCGGTGGCCGCGCCGAGGCGACGCGCGGCGCTTCTGGGGGGACCTGCACCGTCTCTGCGGTCTGTGGACGATGCCGTTCCTGCTGCTGATCGCGCTGACGGGCATCTGGTATCTGGTGGAGGAGCTCGGCGGCGAAGCGCCGCCGCTGATCGGCACCGTCGAGCCTGCCGAAGAATCGTCGCCCGCGGTCGGCGCGGCCGAGCTCATCGCGCGCGGCAACGAGATCTTTCCGCGGCTCGAGATCCGCAATCTCATCCCGAGCGGACCGGCGGGCGCCTTCGTGCTGCAGGGCGACGCCGGTGCGTGGCTGGTCCGGCCCCGCGCGAACACGGTGCTGCTCGATGCGGGGGACGGAACCGTGCTGGCGCGGCTCGACGCGCGCGATCTGAGCGTGCACCAGCGCATATCCGAAGCCGCCGACCCGCTGCACTTCGGCACCTTCGGCGGCATGCTCACGAAATCGCTGTGGTTCCTCTTCGGCCTTGCGATGAGCGCCATGAGCGCCACGGGCGTTTATCTTTATGGTTTGCGTGTACTCAAAACAAGAGGTCGAATGAATTCGACCCTACAGAACACGTCAAAAGGTCGATCCGATTCGACGCTGCGGCCTTCGCCGGCGAGGAGCGGGCGGCGCAGATGGCGCGCAGCCTGGCGGGGGATGCACGCCTGGCGTTATGTCGGACTCGCGCTCGTCGGGCTCGTGCTGCTGCTCAGCGTGCCTTCCGCGCTCAACAGGCTGCCCTGGTAAGTTTCCGGATTGCCCGCGCGCCGCCAGACGAGCCACACGTAAACCGGCAGCCCGGCGAGCAGCAGCAGGAAGCCCCAGAAGACGATCTGCTGGCCGGAGCCGGCGATCGCCCACAGCGAATAGACGAATGCCAGCACCGCTATCACGCAGGAGCCCAACAGCTTTTCGCCGCGGAATTTTTCCCGCTCCTTCATGAAGATCATGAGCTCGGCCATGGCGGAAAAAGCGTACGGCACGAGCGCCGTCAGTGTCGACAGCAGGATGGCGAAAGTGAAAAGCTCGACCAGGCCGCGCGTGTAGTTCGTTGCCACGAGGATCGTGACCAGCGTCGCCGACACGATGAGACTGAATACCGGAGCGCCGCGCGGCGTGATGC
>JBOIDB010000060.1:0-39779 GCA_050740235.1 Gammaproteobacteria bacterium | reverse complement strand
TGACGCCGGCTTCGCGCAGCACTTCCTCGTCGATCAGGAATCTCCCGCTCAGCTTGCGGCTGTCGCTCGTCAGGATCGCGTGCGCGGCATCGGCCACGATCTCGGGACGGCGACAGTTCGCCGGCTGCACCATGCCGCCCAGCATGGCCAGAGCGGCGGTGGCTATGACCGTGCGCGGCCACAGCGCGTTGACGGCGATGCCGTCGTCGGCGAATTCGGCGGCCATGCCGAGCATGCACATGCTCATGCCGTATTTCGACATCGTATAAGCGGTGTGATCCCTGAACCAGCGCGGATCGAGATCGATCGGCGGCGCAAGATTCAGGATATGTGGATTCCCCGATCGCCGGAGAAAGGGGATCGCCGCCTGCGAGCACGCGAACGTGCCGCGCACGTTCACGCCGAACATCAGATCGAAGCGCCGCATCGGCGTCTCGAGCGTGCCCGTCAGATAGATCGCGCTGGCGTTGTTGACGAGAATGTCGATGCCGCCGAACGTAGCGGCCGTCTGTTCGAGAGCCTCACCGACACGGCGCTCGTCGCGGATGTCGACCTCGAGCGACAGGGCCTTGCCGCCCGCAGCCTCTATGTCGCGCGCCGCGGTATGAATCGTGCCGGGCAGCTTCGGATGAGGTTCGGCGGTCTTCGCCGCCACGGCCACGTTGGCGCCGTCGCGCGCGGCGCGCAGCGCGATCGCATGGCCGATGCCGCGGCTGCCGCCGCTGATGAACAGCGTTCTGCCCGCGAGCGTCGGCTTCATCGGGCGACGGGTTACGCTGCTTTTCGCACGGCAAGCTGCCGCAGCACATAGTGCAGAATGCCGCCGTGCACGAAGTAGTCGCGCTCGCGCGGCGTATCGATACGCACGCGCGCGTCGAACCGGATCGGCTTGCCGTCATGCGGCGTCGCCGTTATCCGGACACGCTTCGCCGTGCCGCCGTCGAGGCCGGTTATCGCGTAAGTCTCCTTGCCGGTCAGGCCGAGCTTGTCCGCATTTTCCCCGTCGGCGAACTGCAGCGGCAGGACGCCCATGCCGATGAGGTTGGAGCGGTGGATGCGCTCGAAACTGACCGCCAGTACCACTTTCACGCCGAGCAGAAGGGTGCCCTTCGCAGCCCAGTCGCGTGACGAGCCGGTGCCGTACTCGGCGCCTGCGATGACGAGCAGCGGAACGCCTTCTTCCCTGTAGCGCAAGGACGCATCGTAAATCGTCATCTGCTCTCCGCCCGGCTGATGAGTCGTCCAGCCGCCCTCCTTGCCGGGCGCCAGGCGATTCCGCAGCCGGATGTTGGCGAACGTGCCGCGCATCATGACCTCGTGATTGCCGCGCCGCGAGCCGTAGGAGTTGAAATCCTTCGGCTCGACGCCGTGCCGGCGCAGGTAGTCGGCGGCCGGGCTGTCGAGCGCAATGCTGCCGGCCGGCGAAATGTGGTCCGTCGTCACGGAGTCGCCGAGCAGCGCAAGCACGCGCGCCCCTTCGATGTCGTTCAGCGGCTGCGGCTCGACGCTCATTTCCTCGAAATACGGCGGATTTTTCACGTAAGTCGAATCCTCCTGCCAGGCGTAGATCTCGCCCTGCGGGACCTCGAGCCCGTTCCAGTTGTCGTCGCCGGCGAACACGCTCGAATAGCTTCGCTTGAACATGCCTGCATCGATGCTGCCCCGGATCGTCTCGTGTATCTCCTGCCGGGTCGGCCAGATGTCCTTGAGGAACACCCGCTTGCCATCTCGATCCTCGCCGAGCGGATCCTCGTACAAGTCGAAATCCATGGTGCCTGCCAGCGCATACGCCACGACGAGCGGCGGTGAGGCGAGAAAGTTCATGCGGACGTCCGGATGAATGCGGCCCTCGAAGTTGCGGTTGCCGGACAGGACCGCGCAACCGATCAGCTCGTGCTTGCGCACTGCTTCGGCGATCTCGCGTGGCAACGGCCCCGAGTTGCCGATGCAGGTCGTGCAGCCGTAGCCCACGGTGTGGAAACCGAGCGCCTGAAGGTCGTCGAGTAAACCGGACCTCTCAAGATAGTCCGTGACCACTTTGGAGCCCGGCGCGAGGCTCGTTTTCACCCAAGCCTTGGAACGCAGGCCCCGCGCGTGCGCGTTGCGCGCGAGCAGCCCGGCGCCGATCATCACTTCCGGATTCGAGGTATTCGTGCAGCTCGTGATGGCCGCGATGAGCACGGCACCGTCCCTGAGCTTGAAGGGCTCCACACCGATGTCGATGTCGGCGCTGGCGCGCAGTCCCGTTCCGGGGCTGCCGACCGCTGTCGATCCCCCTTCGTTCTCGAACCGGCTTTCGTTGCGCGTCGGGGGGCCGCGTTCCTCGGACATCGGCTGGAGATGCTGGTGAAAGACCTGCTTGGCCTGCCGCAGCGGAATGCGGTCCTGCGGGCGCTTCGGGCCGGCCAGGCTCGGCTCGACACGGCCGAGATCGAGCTCGAGCACTTCGCTGTACTCGGCACCGGGTTGGCCGGCCTCGCGCCACATGCCCTGCGCCTGCGCATAGCTTTTGACCAGTTCGATGTGCTCCGGCGCGCGGCCGGACAGCTCGAGATAACGCAGCGTGACCTCGTCTATCGGAAAGATCGCGCAGGTGCTGCCGAACTCGGGCGACATGTTGCCGAGCGTGGCCCGGTCCGCGAGCGGCAGGCCGCCCAGGCCTTCGCCGAAGAACTCGACGAACTTGCCGACGACGCCGCGTTTGCGCAGCATCTCGGTAACCGTAAGCACGAGATCGGTCGCGGTCGTCCCTTCGGCGAGCTGTCCCGTCAGGCGGACGCCGACCACCTGCGGTATCAGCATTGTGACCGCCTGCCCCAGCATCGCCGCCTCGGCCTCGATGCCGCCGACGCCCCAGCCGAGCACGCCGAGACCGTTGATCATGGTCGTGTGCGAGTCGGTGCCCACCAGTGTGTCGGGATAGGCGCGATGCACGCCGTCGACCTCGCGCTCGAAAACCACGCGCGCAAGATATTCGAGATTGACCTGGTGCACGATGCCGGTGTTCGGCGGCACGACCTTGAAGTTGTCGAACGCGCTCTGACCCCAGCGCAAAAAGGCGTACCGCTCCTTGTTGCGATGGAATTCGATGCGGTTGTTGGCGGCGAGGGCTTTGGGATTGCCGAATTCGTCGACCTGGACGGAATGATCGATGACCAGCTCGGCCGGGGAAAGCGGATTGATGGCGCTGGCCCGGCCGCCGAGACCGACCACCGCATCGCGCATGGCGGCGAGATCGACGACGGCAGGAACGCCCGTGAAGTCCTGCAGGATGACCCGGCTGGGCGTGAACGCGATCTCCTGGCTCGGCTCGGCGGCTGGATCCCAGTTCACCAGCGCAAGGATGTCGTCGCGCGTCACGTTTACGCCGTCCTCGTGGCGCAGCAGGTTCTCCAGCAGGATCTTGAGCGAGTAGGGCAGGCGCCCGGTTTTTCCGGCGCCGACCGCGTCGATGCGGAAGATCTCGAACTCCCGGTTGCCGGCCTTCAATGTCGAGCGCGCGTCGAAAGTGTCCTTCATGCAGGCCTCCGGAAGCATCGGGCGGGACGGTAAACGAGCAATTATAGGTGATTATCGTGCGGCGGGTTTCGGGTCGCGCGATGTCAGGCGCTCAATTGGCGCGGCTCGCCGCATGAGCTCTCGGCGGTCGCGGCCGCGTGCTCGATGACGCCGCCGCCCAGGCACTCTTCGTCCCTGTAGAAGACGACGAATTGCCCGGGCGTGACGGCGCGCTGATCCAAGTCGAACTTCACGAGGGCGCCGCCCTTTGCCATAAGCGCGACCTGGCAGGGCTGATCCGCCTGCCGGTAACGCGTCTTCGCGCGGCAGCTGAACGCACGCGAAGGCGGGGCGCCTGCGATCCAGCGCAGGTCGCCGGCCACGAGCATTCGCTGCCTGAGCGCCGCGTGACCATGGCCCTGCACGACGATGAGCACGTTGCGTTCGAGATCCTTGTCCGCGACGTACCATGGCGCTTCGCCGGCCGCGCTGATGCCTCCGATGCCGAGGCCGCGCCGCTGGCCGAGCGTGTAATACATGAGCCCGGCGTGCGTGCCGACGGTCGTGCCGTCAGGCGTTTCTATGGCTCCGGGCTTCGCCGGCAGGTAGCGTCCAAGGAACTGCCGGAATGGACGTTCGCCGATGAAGCAGATGCCCGTGCTGTCCGCCTTGGCATGATTGGCGAATCCCTGCTCCAGCGCGATGCGCCGGACATCGGGCTTGTCGAGGTCGCCGAGCGGAAAGATTGCGCGCGCAAGCGCACCGGCGTCGACGGCGTGCAGGAAATAGCTCTGATCCTTGTCTGCGTCGCGTCCCTTGAGCAGCCGGATGCGAGGGCCGGCATGGCGCAGCCGCGCGTAATGCCCCGTCGCGATGAAATCCGCGCCGAGGCGCCCGGCGTACTCCAGGAAGGCGCCGAACTTGATCTCCCGATTGCACAGCACGTCCGGATTTGGCGTGCGGCCTGCGGCGTACTCGTCGAGAAAATACCGGAACACCCTGTCGCGATACTCGGTCGAAAAATCCGTCCTGTGCAGCGGGATGCCGAGCTCCGCGCAAACGGCGCGGGCATCCTGGAAATCCTGCGCAGCCGTGCAATAGCCGTCCTCGTCCTCTTCCCAGTTGAACATGAACAGGCCGTGCACGTCGTAGCCCTGCTCGAGCAGCAGGAACGCAGCCACTGAAGAATCGACGCCGCCGGACATGCCGACGACCACGCGGGTTTTCGTCGCATTGGACATGCGGACATTATACCGATGGAGTTTCTTCCGCTTCCCGGCCGGGAAGGCGCAGAGCTCGGAGGTGGATCCGCCGGGAACGGCCGTATCGAGTGCGGGGTTTTTCCGGGCCTACAGGATCGCGGCGCGCGCCGCGACGGCGTCCATGTCCAGGTGCTTGATCAGGTCCTCGGAGTAGCGGGCCCCGGCCAGGTAATCGTCGACGCAGCGCAGGACCATCGGACTGCGCAGCCGGCTGCTGCGTGCGGCCAGGTCCGCGCGCGTGAGCCAGACGCTGCGCAGGATACCTTCGTCCAGCGGCTGGTCCGGATCGTGGTCGCGGCACGACCCGCAGAACGCGATGCGCAGGAACGAGCGCCTTCTGGCGCGATTGCGCCACAGGTAAATGCCGATCAGCGCCTCGGGCTCGAAATGCCGCGCGGTTTCTTCCCAGGTCTCGCGGATGACCGCTTCACGCAGGGTTTCGCCGTCCTCGAGATGACCGGCCGGCTGATTGAAGACGAGGCGGCCCGAGACCCGCTCTTCGACGAGCAGAAACTTTCCCTGTCGTTCCACGACCGCGGCAACGGTCACGTCCGGCTTCCAGACCATGAGCCCAGTATATCCGTCAGACGTGAAGCCGGCGAAACTCCTGCTCGATCTCGCAGGCGTGCCAGATTTCATTGAACATGTCGAGGTATTTGCCGGCGACGTGCGGGTCGTTGGACGCGGCGATGCCGTTCCAGCTCGTGGCGATTGCGCGGTAGACGATCCCGCGGTCATCGGCAACGCAATAGGCTTCCGGGTGATTGCGGAATTCCGGGCGCACGTTGCGGAATTCGATGTAGCTGCTGAGGCGCCTGCCCAGCGCCACGAACTGATGGCCGTCCTTCACGGCGCGCCCCGGGTCGGCGACCAGCACGCGGATACGCGCGAAACGCGTTGCCAGCACGAGCCGCGTCGCGGCCTCTATGAAATCGTCGTGATCGTAGATGCCCGGCTCGAGATCGTGCGAGAAGACGGCGAGCTGGCGCCGGGCGCCGCGCGCTATTTCGACGACGGCTCCGCGCACGTCATGGGCGCCCGTCAGGATGCGACGGCGGCTGTTGATTCCGGGCGCCTCGCTCATGACTCCACTGTCAGCGACTTGCGCATCCGGCGATGAGGAATATCCGCTTCGAGAAACGGTTCGCCTTCGGCTCGAAATCCACGCCGTTCGTAGAATCCGAGAGCCTGCGCCTGTGCGTACAGGTAGACGTTCTCCATGTTTCTTTTCCTTGCCTCCATGACGAGCCGCTGGAGAACGGCCGTGCCGATGCCGGCCGCGCGATAGTTATGTAGTATCGCGATGCGGCCTATTTTACCGTCGGACTCGAGCCGCCCGGTGCCGACTGCATCACGCTTTGCCGACTCGGCCAGCACATGAAAACTGTTCTCATCCGCGGCGTCCCATTCGAGCTCGGGCGGCACGTGCTGCTCGCGAATGAAAACCTCCTCGCGAATGCGCATGAGCGCTGCGCGATCCTTATGCCAGCTCGCCTCGCGAATGGTGATGCCCGATGTCTGTGATGCCTCGACCATGAGCTGTTGGGCCGGCGTCCCCGGGCAGGGATCAGGTCTTGCGGCGCGCCTGGTGAGCTGCGTTGCCGGTATAGGTGGACGGCGTCAACTCGAGCAGGCGCATTTTCGCGGCCTCGGGGATGTCCAGCGCGCTGATGAACTTGCGCAAGGCCTCCGGCGAGACCCGCTCGCCGCGCGTCAGGGCCTTGAGCTTCTCGTACGGCTGCTCGATCGCGTACCGGCGCATGACCGACTGGATCGCCTCGGCGAGCACTTCCTGGTGCGCTTCCAGGTCGGCGCTCAGCCGCGTCTCCTCGACCTCGAGCCGCTCGAGCCCTTTTCGACAGGCGCCGATAGCGAGCAGCGCGTGGCCGAGCGCGACGCCGATCGAGCGTAGGACCGTGGAATCCGTCAGGTCACGCTGCCACCGGGAGACCGGCAGCTTGGCAGAGAAATGTGCCAGCAGCGCGTTCGCGATGCCCAGGTTGCCTTCGGCATTCTCGAAGTCGATCGGATTGACCTTGTGCGGCATCGTCGACGAGCCCACCTCGTCGCGCAGCGCCTGCGGCCGGAAATATCCCAGCGCCACGTAGCCCCAGATATCGCGACAAAAATCGGTCAGCACGGTATCGAACCGTGCCAGGGCATCGCAGTACTCGGCAATCCAGTCGTGAGATTCGATCTGCGTCGTCAACGGATTCCATTCGAGCCCGAGCGATAGTACGAATCGCCTGGCGATATCGGGCCAGTCGAGCTCGGGATAGGCGGCGAGGTGCGCATTGAAATTGCCGACCGCGCCGTTCATCTTGCCGAGCGCTGCGACCGCGCCGAATCCTTCGAGCTGCCGCTCGAGCCGCGACGCGACGACGGCGAATTCCTTGCCGAGAGTGGTCGGGGTTGCCGGCTGGCCGTGGGTTCGCGACAGCATCGGCAGGGCTGCGTGGCGGGTCGCCAGCCGGTCGATATCCGCGACCAGCTCCCGCATGACCGGCATGAGCACCTGATCGCGCGCGCGGACTAGCATCAGCGCATACGCCAGATTGTTGATGTCCTCCGAGGTGCAGCCGAAGTGGACGAATTCACGCTGACGGCGCGGCGCGTCCTTCGCGTCGAGACGCTCCTTGATGTAGTACTCGACGGCCTTGACGTCATGGTTGATCGCCGCCTCGATCTCCTTGACGCGACGCGCCTGCTCGAAACCGAATTCGTCGGCAATCTCGCGTACGCTGGCGCTGTCGAGCCCGGCTACGCCCGGCTCGGCCATCAGGTGCTCGAGCCAGCGGATCTCGATGAGCACGCGATAGCGAATCAGGCCGAGCTCGCTGAAGGTCTCGGCCAGCGGCCGCAGACGCGAAGCGTAACGGCCGTCAAGAGGTGACAGGGCAGTCAGGGGATCGAGCGACATACCGTGGCTCATGCAACGGTGATAGGATGCGCATCATACCCCGGATTGCCGCCAGATCGGCGTGAGTCCGCTACCGTCAGCCCTTCGAGCTACATGAAGAAAACGTCCGGCAGGAAGAAGAAGAAAGCCGCGACCCGCACCATCGCCCGCACGCGCATCGAACGCGACAGCATGGGCAAGCTCGCGGTGCCGGCCGACGCGCTGTGGGGCGCGCAGACGCAACGCGCCGTGGACAATTTCCCGATCAGCGGCCTGCGCCTGCCGCGCGCATTCATCCGCGCCCTGGGGCTCATCAAAGGTGCCGCGGCGGACACGAACCTGCGCCTCGGCCTGCTCGACAAGGACAAAGCCGGGGCGATCCGCGCGGCCGCCGGCGAAGTCGCGGACGGCGCATGTGACGCCCAGTTTCCGATCGACGTTTTCCAGACCGGGTCCGGCACCAGCAGCAACATGAATGCGAACGAGGTCATCGCGCGCATCGCGAGCGATCGCTCCGGCCTGTCGATCCATCCGAACGACGACGTGAACATGAGCCAGAGCAGCAACGACGTGATTCCCACCGCGATCCACGTCAGCGCGGCGCTTGCCGTCACGGAGTCGTTATTGCCTGCGCTCCGGCATCTTGCGGAGGTCACCGAGCGAAAGGCGCGCGAGGTCGACGACGTCGTGACGACAGGACGCACGCATCTCATGGATGCGATGCCTGTGCGACTCGGTCAGGAAGTCGGTGGCTGGGCGCGGCAGGCGCGGCTCGGCATCGAACGCGTCGAAGCCTGCCTGCCGCGGTTGCGCGCGCTGGCACAGGGCGGTACCGCCGTCGGCACCGGCATCAATGCGCCGGGAGCGTTCGGCGGCACGTTCGCGGCGCTGCTCGCGAAGCGCACCGGGATCGATTTCGAACCGTCGCCGGATTACTTCGAAAGCCTGAGCACGCAGGACACCGCCGTGGAGCTGTCGGGGCAGCTCAAGGTCGTCGCAGTGAGCCTGATGAAGATCGCCAACGACCTGCGCTGGATGAACAGCGGGCCGCTCGCGGGCCTGAGTGAAATCTCGCTGCCGGCCCTGCAACCCGGCTCGAGCATCATGCCGGGCAAGGTGAATCCGGTCGTGCCCGAAGCCGTGGCGATGGTCGCGGCGCAGGTCATCGGCAATGACGCAGCGGTTACCGTCGCCGGGCAGTCCGGCAATTTTCAGCTCAACGTCATGCTGCCGGTGATCGCCTACAACGTGTTGCAGAGCATCGAGATCCTCGCGTCCGCATCGCGCGTGCTGGCCGACAAGGCCATCGCGGGGTTTACGGTGAATCACGAGCGGCTGTCGGCGGCGCTGGACCGGAATCCGATCCTCGTCACGGCGCTCAATCCCGTCATCGGCTACGAGAAGGGCGCAGCCATCGCCAAGAAGGCTTATGCGGAGCAGCGCCCGATTCGCGAAGTCGCGGCCGAGATGACCGAGCTCGACGAGGACGAGCTGGCTCGCCGCCTGGACCCGGCGGCACTGACGCGCAGGGACTCGTAGGGCGGGTTTTGTTTTCCCGGGGAGCATGGATTCTCCGCAGCTCGAGCTGATCCGGCGCAGCCTGGCGGACACGCGCGCGCCGATCGACCTTGCAGCGGACCTGCCGGACGATACGCCGGCGACCGTGCGACGGATCTGGCCGGAGACCCTCATACCCGCCGCCGTGCTCGTGCCGCTGCTGGAGCGTGGCGATGGCCTGCGCGTGATCCTCACCGAGCGCGCCGCTGGCCTCACCCGGCATCCGGGCCAGATCGCATTCCCGGGCGGCCGCGTCGAAGCCGAAGACGCCGGGCCGCTCGACACGGCGTTGCGCGAATCGGAAGAGGAAATCGGGCTGCCGCGCAGCCTGGTCGAGCCGGTGGGTTACCTCGGCATTTATCCGACCGTCACCGGCTATGCCGTCCTGCCCGTGGTCGCGCTCATCCGTGGATCGTTCGAATGGCGCCCGGACCCACGTGAGGTTACCGCCGTATTCGACGCGCCCCTCGACCATCTGCTCGATCCGGCTCATCACCGGAAGTCGACGCGGCGTATCGGCGGCGTCGACGTGCCGGTCTACGAGATCCTGTTCGAGCAGCGCCGCATCTGGGGTGCAACCGCTGCCATCCTCGTGGACTTCAGCCGGCGAATCCAGGAGGTCAAGTAGTCTTTTGAAACATGAAGTTATAATAGATATGGATAAATTACTGGAGATCATGAAGCGGCTCCGCGATCCCGTCGGGGGATGCCCGTGGGACCTGCAGCAGGATTTCCGCAGCATCGCGCCTTGCACGATCGAGGAAGCCTACGAAGTCGCGGACGCCATCGAGCGGGAAGACGCCGGCGCGCTCCGCGACGAGCTCGGCGACCTGCTGTTTCAGGTCGTGTTCCATGCGCAGATGGCGAGCGAGCAGGGCGACTTCGAGTTTGCCGATGTCGTAACGGGCATCTGCGACAAGATGCGCCGCCGGCATCCGCACGTTTTCGCCGACGAGCAGATCGATTCGGCGGCGGCGCAGACCGAGGCCTGGGAACGTCACAAGTCGCGCGAGCGTGCCGCGCGTCATGGTGAATCGGCGAGCCTGCTCGACGGCATTCCGCTCGCGCTGCCGGCCCTTTCACGCGCGGTAAAGCTCGGTAAGCGCGCTGCCGGCACGGGTTTCGACTGGCCGGATCTCGCGGGCGTGCGCGACAAGCTCGGCGAAGAGCTCGGCGAGCTCGACGCGGCGATTGCCGGCGGGAGTCGTGCGGAGATCGAAGCCGAGATCGGCGACCTCCTGTTCGCGACCGCGAACCTGTGCCGGCATGTCGATGTCGATCCGGAAAGCGCCCTGCGCAGCAGCAACGCGAAGTTCGCCCGCCGCTTCGCCCGCATCGAGCAACGGCTCGAGCTGGAGGGCCGCGACATGCGGCAGGTGCCGCTCGAGGAGCTCGATGCGCTTTGGAATCAGGTAAAACAAGTCGACAAAGGCGACCCGCTTTGAGCTGACAGAAACGATCGGTACGGAGTGGGATCATTCAGGTTTCGTTCAGCGCGGTATGCATACCCTGTGTCGCAGGTGGCAGGAGGGTTTTGCGTATGAAACTCGTAAGAAACACCATGATCGGCCTGGCTGCTCTGGGATCGGGCGCCTGTGCCCCGGCATTTGCGGATCACCCTTACAGCGAGCCGTACGACAGTTCCTATCATGACGTTTACGACCGCCATTACACCGGCGACGATTACGCCAATGCGCGCGTCGTTTACGTCGAGCCGCTGGTGCGCTACGTTCGAGTGCAGACGCCGCGCCGCGAGTGCTACGACGATGTCGAGTATTACGCGGACGACTACGATTACGAGCCGCGGCGCGGTACGGCCGGCGCGAGCATCGCCGGCGGTCTGATCGGCGGCCTCATCGGGCATCAGTTCGGCAGTAACGGCGGCAACGATGCCGCCACGCTCGTAGGCACGCTGGTCGGCTCCTCGATCGCGCGCGATCGGGCGGAACGCAGACAGGACCGCTCATACGGCTACCGGCAGACGCGCGCCTATCCCGTCGAGCGCTGTCACGTGAGCTACGACGCGCACGAGGAAGAGCGCATCGACGGCTATCGCGTGACCTACGAGTACGACGGGCGCGAGTACACGACGCGGACCCGGCACCATCCCGGCGACACGATCCGGGTTCGCGTGGCGGTCACGCCGGTCGGCGATTACTGATACCGCCCCACCTGAATCGCCCCTGGCCCGCCGGGGCCGGATCCGGTTCGCCGCGGCTCCTTCGCTGCCGCACGCAATCGGATCCGGCCCCAACTTCGAGCGGCGACGCGATTGCAATGCCGCCGGCGAACACTGAGAATTCCTGCCCATGACGCTGCGGTTCCGCATCCATCGCGCTGTCCTGATCGGCTTGTTGTGGATCGCGCCCGCCGCAGCGATGACCCACAGCCCGCTTTACGCTGCGTCCGTCGAGGCTTCGATGCCGGTCGCGATTGCCGCGGCTGCGGACCGGCGCATTTCGCTCGATCAGGCCGTCGCCATGGTGCTGCGGCGTTACGGCGGCAAAGTGATCAGCGCGGAGACCCGCACGCGCAACGGACGGGTCATTCACCGCATCAAGGTGCTCACCGAAAACGGCCGCGTGCGGACCGTGCGGGTCGACGGACAGACCGGCGCGATCTCCTGATCCGGACGCATGCGCCTGTTGCTGGTCGAGGATGAGACACTGCTGCGCGAGTCTTTGACCGCGCAGCTCAAGGAAGCCGGTTTTGCCGTGCAAGCGGCCGGCGACGGCGGTGAGGGCTATTATTTCGGCACCGAGTATCCCGTCGACCTCGCGATCATCGATCTCGGCCTGCCCGATATGCCGGGCATGGAACTGATCGGCCGGCTGCGGGGCGCCGGCCGGGAGTTTCCCGTGCTCGTGCTCACGGCGCGCGACCTCTGGCAGGACAAGGTCGCCGCGTTGAAAGCCGGCGCCGACGACTATGTCGTCAAGCCGTTTCAAATCGAGGAAGTTCTCGCGCGAGTGAACGCGTTGCTGCGCCGGGCGGCGGGCTGGGCGCAACCGGTGCTGCGCTGCGGTCCGATCCAGCTCGACACGACCCGCCAGTCGGTAGCCGTCAATGGCGCCGAGGTCGAGCTGACCGGCTTCGAGTATCGGATCCTGGAGTGCCTCATGATGCGCGCCGGGGCGGTGGTCTCGAAGGCCGAGCTGACAGACCGGCTCTATGAGCAGGATTTCGAGCGCGACAGCAACGTGATCGAAGTGTTCATCGGCCGGCTGCGCCGCAAGCTCGACCCGAACGACGAGATTCAGCCGATCGAAACGCTGCGCGGCCGCGGCTACCGCTTCGCCCTGGAACGCGACCGGTCGGATTGATGCCCTCGTCGCTGAGCGCGCGCCTGCTGCTGTCCGTCAGCCTGGTGCTGGTGCTTTTCTTCGGCATTACCGTCGCAGCGCTGGATCGCCTGTTCCGCGAAACCGGCGAGCGCGCCATGCAGAACGTGCTCGAGATTCACCTGATCGCACTGCTGGCGGCCGCGAAGGGCGACGGCGCCGGGGGTCTCGAGATGCCCGATGATCTGCCCGAGGAACGATTCTCGCAGCCGGGGTCGGGCCTTTTCGGTCAGATACGCGACGCCGGCGGCGCGATCGTCTGGCGGTCGGCCTCATCGATCGGCGCCCGGCTTCGTGAGGGCCAGCTATTGGCCCCCGGCGAACGCGAGGTGGTTCGCGTCGCGCTGTTCGAAGACATCCCCGTCATGTCGCTGGCGCTGGGCATCGAATGGGAATTCGCCGACGACACGACGCGCCGTTTCGAATTCGATGTTGCGGAGAGCCTCGATCTCTATCACGCACAGGTTCAAAGCTTCCGGCAGCAGCTTTTCGTCTGGTTCCTCGCGCTGATGCTGCTGCTTCTGACCAGCCTCGCGCTGCTGCTTCGCTGGATTCTGCAGCCGTTGCGACGCATCGAATCGGAGATCGCCGCCGTCGAGGCCGGCTCCAGGATGGCGCTCGGCGACGGCTATCCCTCGGAGCTCGTCGGCGTGACGGAAAACATGAACGCCTTGATTCGCGATGAACGCGCGCGCCTGCAACGCTACCGTAATACGCTCGGCAATCTGGCGCACAGCCTCAAGACGCCGCTGGCGGTCATGCGCAGCGCCCTGCAGTCGGGACGGCCCGATGCCGCGACGCTGGATGCGCAGATCGACCGAATGGACGCGATCGTAGGCAGCCAGCTCCGGCGCGCGGCGACGTCGGCGGGCACCACGCTGGGCCACACGCCGGTGCCTGTCACGCCGGTCGTCGAAGAGCTGCGCGGTGCGCTGGACAAGGTCTACGCCGACAAGCAACCTCGGTGTCTCGCCGATACCGATCGGGACGCCGTCTTTTACGGCGACCGGGAGGATCTGACCGACCTGATCGGCAATCTGCTGGATAATGCGTACAAGTGGTGTCGCACGACGGTCCGGATTGCCGCCCATGCGGACGCGATCGAGGGGCGGCGCCGGCGCGGCCTGCGGCTCGTCGTCGAGGACGACGGCCCCGGCATCCCTGCCGGGGACGCGCAACGGGTGCTCGCGCGAGGCGCGCGCGCGGATGAACGCGCGGAGGGCCACGGAATCGGCCTGGCCGTCGTCAGCGAAATCGTCGAGCTGGCCGGCGGCAGCCTGGCCACGGACGTCTCGGCGCTGGGCGGCATGCGAATCGAAGTGCGAATTCCCCCGCGCTAGGGGAAATGGTGACATTCCTGATTTTCCATCGAAAATCAGGAATGTCCCCATTTCCCCCGAGGTGCCCATCTCTCTCCAGATGCGATAGAGTTGCGCGCCATGACCTTGAAAGCTCCCGCCGGCGCTCCCGATACAGCGCGTGCGACGGTCGGCGTCGTCATCGACGCGACCTGCGATCTGCCCCGCGCATTCATCGACGACCATCGCCTGGAGGTGCTCCCGGTCAGCCTCGAGCTGGGCGAGCGCAGCTTCGTCGACAAGCGCGATCCCGAGGCGACGCGGGAATTCTACGAGCGCTACATCGCCAGCCGGAGCGCCGATGCCGACACGCATGCGATCAGCGTCGAGGCGACCAAGGATCTGTTCCTGGAACGGCTGGTGCTGAGATACGACCGTGTACTGGTGCTCTGCATGAGCAGCACGCGCGGGCGCATCTTCGAGCACGCCTCACGCGCCGCGCGCGGCATTCTTGCGGAGTATCGTCAGAGGCGCGCGGAAGCGGGGCTCTCCGGGCCATTCGTCCTGCGCGTGCTGGACACCCAGACCTTGTGCGCCGGCGAGGCGGTCCTCGCGCACGAGGCCGTGAAACAGCTCGAATCAGCGACCTTCGACCAGGCCCGCCGCTCGGTGGCCGAGATCATCCCGGCGGTGCGCGCGTATCTCGTGCCGCGCGATCTCTTCTATCTCCGCAAGCGCGCCGGCCGCAAGGGCGACCACAGCGTATCGCTGCTCGAGTATCAGCTCGGCCGCGCGATGGATCGCTGCCCGGTGCTCGAGATGCACAAGGGTGAAACCCGTGTCCGTTACCGCGAGCGCGGCTACCGCAGCGCGCTTGCGCGGCTGTTCGAGCATGCGCGCGAAAGCCTGCGAACCGGCCTGCACCGGCCCGTCGTCGCCATGAGCTATGCCGGCAATCCGCAGGAGATCCGGGAGCTGCCGGCCTGCCGCGACTTCCTCGATTACGCCGCGGAGCGCGAGATCGGCATCCTGTTTTCCGTCATGAGCGCCGCGGCCGGCGTCAACGTCGGGCCGGGCGCGTTCTCGATGGCGTACATCGAAGGCCAGTACGCTACGTCTTGAGCTTTTCCACCAGCGCCCCCAGCGTGTCCAGCGGCAGCGGGAACACGATCGTGTTGCTGTTGGTGTTGACGATCTCCGTCAAGGTCTGCATGTAGCGTAGCTGGATCGCCTGCGGTACCTCGGCGAGCGTGCGCGCCGCGTCGACGAGGCGCTGCGAGGCCTGCAGCTCGCCTTCCGCGTGAATGACCTTCGCCCGCCGGGCGCGCTCCGCCTCGGCCTGACGCGCGATCGCCCGGATCATGCTCTCGTCGAGGTCGACGTGCTTGATCTCGACGTTGGAAACCTTGATGCCCCAATGATCGGTGCGCTGGTCGAGGATGCCCTGGATGTCGGCGTTGAGCTTGTCGCGCTCTGAGAGCATGTCGTCGAGATCGTGCTGGCCGAGGACCGAGCGCAGCGTCGTCTGCGCCAGCTGGCTGGTCGCCTCGAAGACGTTGGCGACCTGGATGATCGCCTTTTCCGGATCTACGACGCGGAAATAGATGACGGCGTTGACCTTGACCGAGACGTTGTCGCGCGAGATGACGTCCTGTGTCGGCACATCGAGCACGATGACCCGGAGGTCGACCTTGACGATCTTTTGCAGGCCCGGGATGACGATGATGAGCCCCGGGCCCTTGACCCGCTGGAACCGGCCCAGAAAGAAAATGACGCCGCGCTCGTATTCCTTGAGAATATTGAAGGCGCTGAACAACAGCAGCACGACGAAACCGAGCAGGATTGCGGTGACATACACGCTCATGTGATTTCTCCTGGCAATGATGCCGATACCGGTTCGACGTCCAGCATGAGACCGTCGACGGCGACGACCCGGACTTGTTGACCGCGCCGGACCGGCGAGAGCGTACGGGCGTTCCACACCTCGCCGTAAAGCCGCACGCGCCCCTGGCCGGTGAAGTCGGCATCGGCCACTGCCAGCGCGCCCAGCATCTCTTCCGTGCCGGTCACTGGCTTTCTTCTGCGCAGGTGCACCGCGAAGGCAATGGTCGCGAGCAGCAACGCGCCGCCTACCAGGGCGATACTGCCGATCAGCGTGCGCGAGACGCCGAAGCCGGGCACGTCGGTGTCGATGAGTATCACCGAGCCGATGACGAATGAAATCAGTCCGCCGATGCCCAATGCGCCGAAGCTCGGCGCGAAGACTTCGCCGACCATGAGCACGATGCCGAGCAGTATCAACGCAACGCCGGCGTAATTGATGGGCAGCACCTGAAATGCGAACAACGCGAGCAGCAGGCTGATGGCGCCGACGACGCCGGGCACGATGGCGCCCGGATTGTAACCTTCGAAGATCAGGCCGTAGATGCCGATCAGCATGAGCAGGTAGGCGACGGTCGGATCCGTGATCACCGAAAGGAGCCGCGTGCGCCAGTCCGGCTCGACGCGCTCGATGAGCATGCCCTTCGTGTCGAGGGTCTGCTCCGCGCCGTTGATCGAGATCGTGCGCCCGTCGATACGCTCGAGCAGGTCCGCCAGGTCGCGGGCGATGAGGTCGACGACGTTCTGCTCGACCGCCTGTTCCGCCGAAAGTGTCGCGGCCTCGCGTACGGCGCGCTCTGCCCAGTCCGCGTTGCGGTCGTGGCGATTGGCGAGGCCGCGGATGTAAGCGACCGCGTCATTGACGGCCTTGCGCTCCATGGCGTTGTCCGGCTGCGGCACGTCAGTCTGGCCGCGCTCGGCGCCGTCCTCGACCGCAGGCTCGTCGCCCGCAGTCCCGTCGCGGTCCTCGTCTGCGGGGCGCTCGTCGTCGTCCGCCGGAGCGGGCGCGCCGCCTATCTGCACCGGCGTGGCCGCGCCCAGGTTGGTCGCCGGCGCCATCGCGGCGATGTGGCTGGCGAACAGGATATACGTCCCGGCGCTCGCGGCGCGCGAGCCGCTCGGATGAACGTAGGTCGCAACCGGAATCCGCGAGGCGAGAATCTTCTTGATGATGTCGCGCATCGCCGAATCGAGGCCGCCCGGCGTATCCATCTCCAGGATGACGAGCTGGGCATCGCCCGCTTCGGCGGCGTCGATGCCGCGCACGATATAGTCGCTGGTGGCAGGTCCGATGGCGCCGCGTATCTCGAGCAACACGCCGCGCGGCTGGGCGGACGCTTCGTCCCCGGTCTGCTGCGCGCCGCTCAGGCCCGCGGCAAGGCAGCCGGCGCAGCAGAGGGCAGCAATCAGTTTCTTCACGAGGCCATGATAGCAGGGCAGGCGGACACCGGTGCGCCGCCAGCATGTTAGGCTATGCTTCCCCGCGCATCACGGAACATGCAGCATGATCAGAGACGCGCATTCCGCGTTGCATGCGTCGTTTCTCCTGCTCGCGGGCCTGATGCTCGCCGCCTGTCAGGCGCAGGCGCCGGAGAGCCGCAGTGCCGGCGCAGACCCGGGCGCCGCGCCGGACGGCCGCCTGCCCGGCGATGTCGTCCCGCAGGCCTATCGGCTCGAGCTGACCGTAAGGCCCGCGCGGGACCGTTTCTCCGGCCAGGTCGATATCGCCCTCGACGTTCGGAAAGCGGTCGATGGTTTCTGGATGCACGGCCAGCGGCTCGACGTCGGCGAGGCTGATCTGATTCTCGCGAGCGGGAAGCGTCTGCCGGTCGATTACACACAGGTGAATGACGACGGCGTCGTGCGTATCGAGCTCGGCCGGCAGATTGCGCCACAGCGGGCCCGCCTCGTGATTTCGTATTCGGCCGGCCTGAATCCGGGGCTGCGCGGGCTGTACTCGGTGCGGGAAGGCGGTGACGCCTACGCCTTCACGCAGTTCGAATCGACCTACGCGCGGCTTGCTTTTCCCGCCTTCGACGAGCCGGGATACAAGACGCCGTTCGACCTGATACTCAACGTGCCGCGCGATCAGGTTGCGATCGGCAATACGCCGGAGATCGAAACCACCCCCGCGGAGAACGGCCTCAAGCGTGTCCGCTTCGCGCGCACGCGCCCGCTGCCGACTTATCTCGTCGCTTTGGCGGTCGGCCCCCTGGACGTGGTCGAAGCGCCCGACATCCCACCGAACGCCGTGCGCGAGCGGCCATTGCGACTGCGCGGCGTGACGGCGCGCGGCAAAAGCGGGAAGCTCGATTTCGCGCTCGCGCATGCGGGCGAGTTCGTCGCGTTGCTCGAGGAATACTTCGACATTCCGTATCCGTATCGGAAGCTCGACATCATTGCCGTGCCGGATTTCTCCGCCGGAGCGATGGAAAACGTCGGCGCCCACACTTTCCGTGAGGAGTTGCTGCTGGAGGACGACGCTCCTGTCGATCAGCGGCGCCGCTATGCTTCGGTCATGGCTCACGAGCTGGCCCACAACTGGTTCGGCAACCTGGTCACCATGCAATGGTGGGACGATCTCTGGTTGAATGAAGCTTTTGCGACCTGGATGGCCTATCGGACCGTCGAGGAATGGAACCCCGAATACCAGGGCGAGATGGCCCGGTTGAAGCGTTTGTTCCCGGCCATGGACGAAGACACACTGGGCACGGCTCGAAAAATCCGCCAGCCGATCACCGGCCACGACGATATCGTCAATGCCTTCGACGGCATTACTTACGGCAAGGGCGGGGCCGTGCTGGAGATGTTCGAGCATTATCTCGGCGCGGAGACGTTCCGGGACGGCGTGCGCGATTACCTTACAAGCTTTGCCGACGGCAACGCGACCGCGGACGACTTCATCACGGCCATCGCCCGACAGTCCAGCCCGGCGGTCGGCAGCGCTTTTCGCAGCTTCCTGACGCAGGGCGGCCTGCCGGTGCTCGATGTCGCGCTCGACTGCAGCGACCCGGGTGCCGCGATTGCAGTTTCGCAAAGCCGCTACCTGCCGCTCGGCTCATCCGCAAGCCCTGACCGGCAATGGGGCGTGCCGGCCTGCATGCGGATGGCTGCCGGCGGGGAAATCGGCGAGCTCTGCGTCCTGGTCGAATCCGCGCGCGCGACGCACGAGCTGGCGAGCTGTCCGGACTGGCTCATGCCGAACGCCGATTTCGCAGGGTACTATCAATGGCGCCTGCCGCCGGAAGGCTATCGCGCGCTCAACGAGCATGCGCAGGCACTGACTGCAACGGAGCAATTTGCGGTTGCGCGCTCCATCCGTGCAGCGTTCTTCGCGGGCGAGATGGATACCGCCCAGGCGTTCGAGCTGCTGCGCCCGCTCGCTTTCTCGCCGCGTCCCGAAGTCGCGTCGGCTCCGATGCCTTTTATCGAGTTCGTGCTCGACCATCTGTTGCGGGATACGCCGGCGCTCGCGGCGGGCCGCCGGGAAGCCGCCGCGTTGTATCGTCAGGTCAACGCGGCGGGAGCCTTCGATCCGGCGGCCATGGCACATCTGTCCAGCGATGCGGATCGCGTGTTCCTGATCGACGTCGCCGTTTTCAAGGCGCGCTGGGCGCGTGATCCGGCGGTGCGCGAGGAGGCGGCTGCCCGCGGCCGTGCCTGGCTCGGCACCGGCGAGGCCCTGCACCCCGACGCGGTGTCGCCGGAGGGGCGGCCACTGGCGCTGGAAATGGCCGTCCAGGTGGGCGGCGCCGACATTTTTCAACGCGTGCTCGATCACTTCATGCGCAGCCGCGACGCACTGTTTCGCGGCATGGCGCTCAAGGCGCTGGGGCGCGCCACGGATCCCGAGCTCGCGCGAAGGGCGCGCGAGCTCGCACTGAATGACGCTTTGCGCGACAACGAGATTCGTACGCTGCTCGCCGAGCATTTTGAAGAGCCCGACAATCGCGACGCGGGTTGGGCGTGGTTTGAAGCGAATATCGAGGCGCTGATCGCGCGCATGCCGCCCTTGCACGCCAACGGGATCTCGCGATTCGGCGAGGGTTTCTGCAGCGAGGAGAAAGCCGCAGAAGTGGAAGCCTTTCTGCAGCCGTACATGCAATCGTTGACCGGCGGGCCGCGCAACCTGGCGAAAAGCGTCGAGCGTATCCGCCTGTGTGCGGCCACGGTGGCGCAACAGAAGGCCGGCGCCATCGCCCGGTTCCGGGACTGAAAGGGATGTCCCCGGTGCGGCTGAAGATTTTTACCACTGGCGGGACCATCGACAAGATCTATTTCGACGCGCAGAGCGATTTCGAAGTCGGCGAGCCGCAGATCGGCCGGATCCTCGGCGACGCGCAGGTCGGTTTCGAGTACGAGATCGAGCAGCTCATGCGCAAGGACAGCCTCGAAATGGACGACGTGGACCGGGAGCGCATCCGGCAGGCAGTCGCGGACGAATCGGCGACTCGCATCGTCATCACGCACGGCACCGACACGATGGTGGAAACGGCCGCGGTGCTCGACGGCCTGCGCGACAAGACGATCGTCCTCACCGGATCGCTCAATCCCGCGCGCTTCGATTCGAGCGATGCCGTATTCAATATCGGGCTGGCAGTGGCTGCCGTTCAGACCAGCCCGCCCGGAGTCTACATTGCCATGAACGGGCGTGTGTTCGACGCGCGCGAGGTGCGCAAGAACCGGTCACGCAATCGCTTCGAAGCCATCGAATAAGGAGAATCGCATGAACCACATGTTCGGACTGGCGCCGCTCGCGGCCTTGCTGTGGATGTCGGCCGGCGCGGCGATCGCCCAGGACCAGGAGGAAATCGAGGTGACCCTCGAGGAGGTCGGCACCGGCGTTTACATGCTGACCGGGCGGGGCGGAAACATCGGAGTGTCCATCGGCGAGGACGGCGTTTTCCTCGTCGACGATCAGTACGCTCCCCTCACACCGGCGATCCGCGAGGCACTCGCGGAAGTCACCGACGAGCCGGTGCGCTTCGTGCTGAACACGCACTGGCACGAGGACCATACGGGCGGAAACGAGGAATTCGGCAAGGGCGGGTCGCTGGTCATTGCACACGAGAATGTACGCAAACGACTCGCGGCCGGACAAATCATGAATTACCTGGGGCAGGAGATCAACGTGCCGCCGGCGTCCGGCGCGGCCCTGCCTGTCGTTACCTTCGATAACGCCGTGACCTTTCACATCAACGGCGACGAGGTTCACGCGTTTCACGTCCTGAGTGCCCACACTGACGGTGATTCGATCGTCCATTTCAGGAAAGCCGACGTCGTGCACATGGGCGATACGTACTTCAACGGCTTCTACCCTTACATCGACGCGTCCAGCGGCGGATCCCTGCGAGGCATGATCGCTGCCGCCGACCGCGCACTCGAGCTCGTCGGTGAAGATACCGCGGTCATTCCGGGCCACGGCCCGTTGTCGAATCGACAGGAGCTGGAGAGCTATCGCGACATGCTCGTCGAAGTGCACGAGCGGATGGGCGAGCTGATCGACGAAGGGCTTTCGCTGGAGGAAATTCAGGCGCGGGCGCCGACGGCGGAGTTCGACGCGGAATGGGGCGACGGCTCAATCGGGCCCGCCCAGTGGGTCGAGATGATCTACCGGATGATGACGAAATAACTACGACGATGCGCCGAACTTGATGCCCTGAGCGAGCGGCAGCTCGTGACTCCAGTTGATGGTGTTGGTCTGCCTGCGCATGTAAGCCCGCCAGGAGTCCGAGCCCGCCTCCCGCCCGCCGCCGGTTTCCTTCTCGCCGCCGAAGGCACCGCCTATCTCGGCGCCCGACGTGCCGATGTTGACGTTGGCGATGCCGCAGTCGCTGCCCATGGCGGAGAGGAAGCGCTCCGCGTGCTGCAGGTTGTCGGTGAAGATCGCCGACGACAGGCCCTGCACGACGCCGTTGTGCATGGCGATAGCGTCTTCGAGCGTGGCAAACGGAATGACGTACAGAATGGGCGCGAAGGTTTCCTTCTGCACGATGTCCCAGTCGTTGCGGGCGCGCACGATGGCCGGTTCGACGAAGTTGCCGGGGCGTTCCAGCACCTTGCCCCCGTAAAGAATCTCCCCGCCCGCCCGCCTGACGATCTCGAGCGCTTCCGAATAACGCGTCACCGAGCTTTCGTCGATCAACGGGCCCATGAGCGTCCTGCCGTCGAGCGGATCGCCGATATTGACCTGACTGTAGGCACTCTTCAGTCGGCGGACCAGATCATCGAGCCGGCTCTCGTGCACCAGCACTCGCCGCGTGCTCGTGCAGCGCTGGCCGGCCGTGCCCACCGCGCCGAACACGATCGCCGGCACTGCAAGATCCACGTTCGCGTGCTCATCCACGACGATGGCATTGTTGCCGCCCATCTCGAGCAGCACCTTGCCCAGGCGAGCCGCGACCTTCTCGCCGACCTTGCGGCCGACGGCGGTAGAGCCGGTGAACGAGATGAGGTCGATGCGCTCGTCGCGCACGAACGCATCAGCCAGCTCGTTGCCCGGGTCGATGAAAAGCTGGAAGACCGGCGGAAATCCGTGCTCCTTGAACACCTCATTGCAGATGCGTTGCACTGCGATCGCGCAGAGCGGAGTCTTCGGCGAGGGCTTCCAGATGCACGCATTGCCGCAGACGGCCGCGATGAACGCGTTCCAGGACCAGACCGCGACGGGAAAATTGAACGCGCTGATGATGCCGACCACGCCCAGCGGATGCCACTGCTCGTACATGCGGTGCAATGGACGCTCCGAATGCATGGTCTTGCCGTAGAGCATGCGCGACTGGCCGACCGCGAAGTCGGCGATGTCGATCATCTCCTGCACCTCGCCATCGCCTTCGGCCTTGATCTTGCCCATCTCGAGCGAGACCAGGCTGCCCAGCGCGTCCTTGTTCGCGCGCAAGCTCTCGCCGACCAGACGCACGGCTTCGCCGCGCCGCGGCGCAGGAACGCGCCGCCATTCGTCGAAAGCCTCACGGGCCGATAGGACAACCGCCTCGTAATCGTCGGGCGTCGCCGCGCAGACGCGGGCGATTGGCTTGCCGGTCGCCGGATTGACGGAGTCGAAGGCATGGCCATCGGTGCGCGACCAGCCGTCGCCCGACCAGGCGCCGGGATTGACGGCCTCGAGGCCGAGCGCTTGCAGGATATCTTTCATGCGCCGGCCCTCGCGCTCTTGCGCTGGCTGCCCGTACCACCGGTGGCGATCAACCGTGCAGAGATTTCACTCGTGCCGCCGTGCGCATAATGCCGGCCGAAACGGTTGCCGATGAAATCCGCCAGTCGGAAGCGCTCCTGCGCGACGAAGCCGGGATAGTCGTCGGGACGGCTCAGCACCAGATCGACGACGCCGCAGACGCCGGCCGCTGTAGTGACCTGGATCGCCGACCAGAGGCGCCCGGCAATAACCTGCGGATAAATCGAGTTTACGTAGTTCTCCTCACGGAATTCCTTGTCCTGCACACCGCGCACGGCGACGTAGACGATGACGACATCCTGCAGGGTGCGCGGTACGGCATGCTCGAGAACCCGCTTCAGCGTGGCGCGGTCGTCGTTGAGCCGCAAATCGTTCATCAGCAGGCGCATCTGCTTGCAATGGCCGGGATAGCGGATGGTCTTGTAATCCATGCTGCGCACCCGGTCGGCATAGGTATCGCCCAGCGAGCCCAATCCGCCCGATGTGTTGAAAGCCTCGTAACGGCGGCCGTCGATCTCGATGCCCTCGAGACCCTCGAGTGGCTCGACACTGATGATCTTGCCGCCGCGCAGGCACTGGCAGGGATTGCCGTATTCGTTGATCAGGCCGTCCGTCGACCAGGTCAGTGAATACTTGAGCACGTTGTTCGGATTCTGCGGCAGCGCGCCCACGCGCAGCTTGACCGAATCGATTTCGTCGAAGTGCGTGATCAGCTCGTTGGCCGCGATGCTGATGAACCCCGGAGCCAGACCGCACTGAGGCGCAAAGGCGTGCGGGGCGCCTTCGGCCAGCGCACGGATCTCGGCGGTCACCGACACGTCCTCGGTGAGGTCGAAGTAGTGCAGGCCGAGCTCGCGCGCCACTCTGCCGACCGCGACGTTGCAGAAGTACGGCAGGCTCGACACGACGGCGTCGACCGGGTGCTTGCGCACGCGTTCGAGCAGCCGTTCCGAATCGGCGGCATCGAGCTGCACCGCCTCGAGGCTGTCGAGACCGTGCGCATCGACGACCGTCGCCGCCGCCTGTCCGTCCACGTCGGCGAGCTGCACCTCGTAATCGCCGGTCTCGCCGAACAGGCCGGCGATCAAGGCGCCGATTTTGCCCGCGCCCAGCACCAGAACTCGATGCATGGAAAACATCTCCAGATGACGTAAGAGCGCGCGAAAGATTTTGAGTTGCGCGCCGCAGGCCGGCACAAGCTTGCCGGCCGGTTTTGTCGGGCATCCCGCGTCGTGCGCGCGGTCGTCCCGTGCGTATTTTGCCACGGATTGCGTTTTGCGTCGCGGCGGACCGCCATGCATACTTCCGCCATGAGCCGGCCCCTTCCACAGACCGAATGGCACCCGGCGCTCTGGCAATCACGAACGGCCGGCCAGCAGCCGCATTACGCGGACACGCAGGCGCTCGAAGCGGTGATTGCACGCCTGAGCCGCCTTCCGCCGATCGTGACCTCATGGGAGGTCGAAGCGCTCAAGCGCCAGATCGCCGACGCGCAGCGAGGGCAGCGCTTTCTCCTGCAGGGCGGTGATTGCGCAGAGAGCTTCGAGGACTGCACGTCCGAGAAAATCGCGAAAAAGCTCAAGATTCTCCTGCAGATGAGCCTCGTCCTGCTGTACGGTCTCAGGAAGCCTGTCATACGGGTCGGGCGCATGGCCGGGCAGTACGCCAAGCCGCGCTCGGCCGACACCGAAACGCGCGACGGCACGAGCCTGCCGAGCTATCGTGGCGATCTCGTCAACCGCCGGCTCTTTACATCCGACGACCGTGCGGCCGATCCGGAGCTGCTGCTGCGTGGCTACGAGCGCGCCGCCCTCACGCTCAACTTCGCGAGGGCCCTCGTCGACGGGGGATTCGCCGACCTCCATCATCCCGAGTACTGGGACCTCGGTTTCGACGGGCATTCACCACTCGAGGCCGAATATCGTCGCATCGTCGAAGCGATCTCGGAATCGCTCGACTTCTTCGAGTCCATCTCCGGCCACTCGCTCCAGGATACCCGACGCGTCGATTTCTATGCGAGCCACGAGGGCCTGCATCTGCTCTACGAGCAGGCGCAAACGCGTTTCATCCAGCGCCGCCGGCGCTGGTACAACCTGTCGACACACTTCCCCTGGATCGGCATGCGCACGGCGCAGCTCGATGGCGCGCACGTGGAGTACTTCCGTGGCATCGCGAATCCGATTGCGGTGAAAGTCGGTCCTTCGATGACGGCCGAGTGGCTGCAGCAGCTCATGCAGGTGCTGAACCCGAACAACGAGCCGGGGCGCCTCACGCTGATTCACCGTTTCGGCGCGAAAAGCATCGAGGAAAGCCTGCCACCGTTGATCGAAGCGGTGCGGGGCGCGGGCGCGCTGGTGCTGTGGACCTGCGATCCGATGCACGGCAACACCGAGACGACGGTCTCGGGCATCAAGACGCGCCGCTTCGAGAACATCCTGGCCGAGCTCGAAACGGCATTCCGTATTCATCGGGAGCTGGGGACGCACCTCGGCGGCGTGCACTTCGAGCTGACCGGCGAGAACGTCACGGAGTGCACCGGCGGCGCACGCGGGCTCACCGACGGCGATCTGAATCGTGCGTACCTGTCGCAGGTCGATCCGCGGCTGAACTACGAGCAGGCCCTCGAGCTCGCCATGCGCATTGCCGGCCATCGAATTGACGCAACCTGACATGGCGCTGCGCAGCGACCTTCGCCTCCCGTCCGGCGTCGAGATCCGGGCGACCATGCCGTTACAGGTGGAGGACATTCTGGAGCCCGGCGCGCTGACCTTCATTGCTGATCTGGCGCGGCGATTCACGCCACGGGTGGATGAGCTGCTCCGGGCGCGGGCCGACCGGCAACGCGAGCTGGATGCGGGAGGGCTACCGGATTTTCTCGCGGAAACGCGCGCGATCCGCGAAGCGGAATGGCGCGTCGCCGACGTGCCTGCCGATCTCGACGACCGGCGCGTGGAGATTACCGGCCCGACCGACCGCAAGATGATCATCAACGCGCTCAACTCGGGCGCGAGCGTGTTCATGGCCGACTGCGAGGATTCGCTGACGCCGACCTGGGCGAACGTCATCCAGGGCCAGATCAATCTGCGCGATGCCGTCGACCGTCGCATCGATTTCACGAACCCCGACGGCAAGCGTTACGCGCTGAACGTCGAGACCGCGACATTGATCGTGCGTCCGCGCGGCTGGCATCTGCGCGAGAAGCACCTGCTCGTGGACGACGTAGAGGTGCCGGGCGCATTTGTCGATTTCGGCCTCTATCTCTTTCACAACTCGCGCACGCTGATCGAGCGCGGCAGCGGCCCCTATTTCTATCTGCCGAAGCTCGAGAATCACCGTGAGGCCGCGCTGTGGGCCGAAGTATTCGCATTCGCGGAAGAAGCATTGAAGCTGCCGCGCCGGTCGATCAAAGCCACGGTCCTCATCGAGACGATTCTCGCGGCGTTCGAGATCGACGAGATCCTTCATGCGCTGCGCGAGTACATCGTCGGATTGAACTGCGGACGCTGGGACTACATATTCAGCTATATCAAGAAGTTACGTAAACATCCTCAGTTCGTGCTTCCGGATCGCGCGGTCGTCACCATGACCACACGATTCCTGCGCGCGTACTCCCGGCTCGTCATCCGAACCTGTCACCGCCGGCGCGCGTTCGCCATCGGCGGCATGGCCGCGCAGATTCCGATCAAGGGCGACCGGGAAGCGAACGAAGCCGCGCTCGCCAAGGTGAGAGCGGACAAGGAACGCGAAGCGGGCGACGGGCACGACGGCACCTGGGTCGCGCATCCGGGGCTCGTGCCCATCGCGAAAGAGATCTTCGACCGGCATATGCCGCAGCCGAACCAGCTCGACCGCCTGCGCGAGGACGTGAACGTTACGGCCGAAGACCTGCTCGCCGTGCCGCCGGGCGACATCACCGAGGCGGGGCTGCGCACGAACATCAGCGTAGCGGTGCAGTACATGGCCGCGTGGCTCGACGGAAATGGATGCGTGCCGCTCTACAACCTCATGGAGGATGCGGCGACGGCCGAGATCTCGCGAGCCCAGCTCTGGCAGTGGATAAACCACGGCAGCCGGCTGGATGACGGTCGCACGGTTACACCCGGATTGTTCGAGTCGCTGATGACCGAGGAAATGCAGGCAATCGAAGAGGAGGCCGGTGCAGAGGCCTTCGCAGCGACCCCTTATGCCGCCGCGGCGGACCTCCTGCGCCGGATTACCCTGGACGCCGAATTCGCTGAATTTGTGACGTCCGTGGCATACGAGAAACTTGACTGAGGTTCAGAATCGAAGCGGTACGGCGAATCCGGAGCTCTCAATGGACGCTATGAAGGCCAGGGAATTGACCGCGAAATTGACGGCGGACTGGACGCGCAACCCGCGCTGGCAGGACGTTCGGCGGCCCTATACGGCCGAAGACGTCGCTCGCCTGAGCGGCACCGTGCAGGTCGATCACACGATCGCGCGGCTGGGCGCGGAGAAACTCTGGCGCTACCTGCACGAGAAGGAGTTCGTCGGGGCGCTCGGCGCGCTGACCGGCAACCAGGCCATGCAGCAGGTCAAGGCCGGCCTCGACGCAATTTATCTTTCCGGATGGCAGGTGGCCGGCGACGCGAACCTGGCCTGCGAAATGTATCCCGACCAGTCGCTGTACCCGGCCGATTCGGTGCCGTCCGTCGTCCGGCGCATCAACAAGACCCTGCAGCGCGCCGATCAGATCTGTCATGCCGAGGGCGACGACCGTATCGACTGGTTCAAGCCCATCGTGGCCGACGCCGAGGCCGGCTTCGGCGGCGTCCTGAATGCATTCGAGCTGACGAAGGCCATGATAGAGGCGGGCGCCGCGGGTGTGCATTTCGAGGATCAGCTTTCCTCGGCGAAGAAATGCGGCCATATGGGCGGCAAGGTGCTGGTGCCGACCGGCGAGGCGATCAACAAGCTCGTCGCCGCGCGGCTCGCAACGGATGTCTGCGGCGTGCCGACGATCCTCGTAGCACGCACCGATGCCGATGCCTCGACGCTGCTGACATCGGACATCGACGAGCGCGACCGGCCGTTCATCGAGAACGGCGAGCGCACCAGCGAAGGCTTCTATCGCGTCCGCGCCGGCCTCGAGCAGGCGATCGCCCGCGGGCTGGCTTACGCGCCATACGCGGATCTCGTCTGGTGCGAGACCAGCGTGCCGGATATCGAGCAGGCGCGCCGGTTCGCCGAAGCGATTCGCCGGGAGCATCCGCGGCAATTGCTGGCCTACAACTGCTCGCCATCGTTCAACTGGTGCAAGCGGCTCGACGAACCGACCATCGCGAAGTTCCAGCGCGAGCTCGCCGCCATGGGCTACAAGTTCCAGTTCATCACGCTCGCCGGCTTCCATGCGCTGAACTACAGCATGTTCCGGCTCGCGCACGACTACAAAAGCGCACACATGTCGGCTTACGTGAAGCTGCAACAGGACGAATTCGCGTCCGAAGCGCTCGGATACACCGCCACCAGGCATCAGCGCGAGGTCGGCGCCGGGTACTTCGACGCGGTCACGCAGGCGATCACCGCCGGCTGCTCGTCGATCACGGCATTGAGCGGCTCGACCGAAGAAGACCAGTTCGAAGCCGCCGGCTGATCTCGACCCGTATTGCCGGCAACGGCCTGTGGCCCCGTCGCAGGCCGGGATAACCCCGCACTCGATGCGGGGGTTCCCGGCGCTACAGGGCATCGCGCCGCGTCTCGCGATGGCCTGCCGGCGAGATTTCCTTCTTGTAGGGCCGGTTTCAACCGGCCATCATTCGCATCATGCGAAACGCGAAAATTCAGGTGCCCGAAGACGGTGCCGCCATCACCTTGAAGCCCGATTCCTCACTCGAGGTGCCCGCCAGGCCCATCATTCCTTACATCGAGGGCGATGGCATCGGCATCGACGTCACGCCGGTCATGCTGAAAGTCGTCGATGCCGCCGTCGAGAAGGCCTACTCGGGCGAACGGCGGGTCGTCTGGATGGAAGTCTTCGCCGGCGAGAAGGCCATCAATCGTTACGACGGACAGTACCTGCCGGACGACACGCTTCACGCGCTGCGCAAATACGTGGTCTCGATCAAGGGGCCGCTCGCGACGCCGGTCGGCGGCGGTGTGCGCTCCCTGAACGTCTCAATCCGCCAGGAGCTCGATCTGTACGCCTGCGTGCGCCCGATCCGCTATTTTCCCGGCGTTTCAACGCCGATGAAGGAATCCGAGCAGGTCGAGATGGTCGTGTTCCGCGAGAACACCGAGGACATTTACGCGGGCATCGAATGGCCGGCGGGATCGTCGCAAGTCCAGAAACTCATCCATTACCTGCACACCCAGCTCGGCGTGAACGAGATCCGTTTTCCTTCGAGCTCCGGCATCGGCATCAAGCCCGTTTCGCGCGAGGGCTCGCAGCGGCTCGTGCGCAAGGCCATCAACTACGCCATCGAGAACGATCGCGTGTCAGTGACCCTGGTGCACAAAGGCAACATCATGAAGTACACGGAGGGCGCGTTCCGCAACTGGGGCTATCAGCTCGCCAAGGACGAATTCGGCGCGACGGAGATCGACGGCGGCCCCTGGCTGGGCTTCGAGAATCCCGTCACCGGGCATGAGATCGTCATCAAAGATGTCATCGCGGACAATTTCCTGCAGCAGATTCTCATGAGCCCGGAGCAGTACGACATCATCGCCACGCTGAACCTGAACGGCGATTACATTTCCGACGCGCTCGCCGCGCAGGTCGGCGGCATCGGCATCGCGCCGGGCGGCAACATCGGCGACGGCCTTGCCGTTTTCGAGGCGACGCATGGGACGGCGCCGGGGTTCGCCGGCAAGGACCGCGTCAATCCAGGCTCGCTGATCCTGTCGGCGGAGATGATGCTGCGCTATCTCGGCTGGACCGAGGCCGCGCAGCTCATCATCAAGGGTGTGACGAATACGATCGCCAACAAAGAGCTGACCTATGACCTGGCGCGCCTGCGCACGGCGATCCGCCGGCCGAAGCGCGAGACCGCGCGGCGCAAGAGCGTCGAGGAAGACCTGCAGCGTCTGATTCCCGGCGCGACGCTGGTCGGCTGCTCAGGCTTCGGCGACGCGGTCATCCGGCACATGGACGACTGACTCCGATCGCGATAACTCCGGTTACCCGCGCAATTGAGCCCTTGAGGCGGTCCACGATTCGCCGACACTTGGCGAATGATCCGCGTTCTTCTCGTCGAACCGCAGCCGCTCGCGCGCGCGGGCCTGCGCAAGATCATCGAAAGCAGTGGCGATCTGGGCGTGCCTGCGGAGGCCGACGACGCCGAAAGCGCATTGCGGGTTCTACGGGTGAGGCCGATCGACATCACGGTTCTCGGCGTGCGCGCCGCGATGCCTGCCATGGCCTGGCTCTGCCGGCTGCAGGCGGCCCGATCCGGCCGCCTGGTTTGCGTGATCGCATCGGAGGCCGAGCACCTGGCGCGGCACCTGCTCGATCGGGGCGTGCGCGGCCTGCTCGGCGAGACCTCGCTGCCGGAGGAGGCCTTCGATTGCATCCGCCGCGTGCATACGGGCCATCTGCACCTCAGTGCGCCGATCGCAAGAAGGCTCGCACTCGGCACGAATGCGGCGACGCATCCGTTCGACAAGCTGTCCGCGCGCGAGTGGCAAGTGATGCTCATGATGACCCAGGGCGAGTCTACGCGGTGTATTTCGCGAAGCCTTTGCCTGAGCCCGAAAACCGTGAGCACCTATCGCTCGCGAATTCTGCAGAAGCTGGGCGTGCGCAGCGATCTCGAGGTGCTGCGACTGGCCATCGGTCGCGGCTTGCTGGGCTTGAATGAACTAGGGCCAAAACAGTAGCTTATAAAGCATAGTTAAAGCAGTATCGAGTCTCGGCAGGCGTCTGCTAGACTGCCTGCTGTCAATGCCTTCCGCCATCTACGATCCCGACTGCACGCTTTGCCCGCGCCTGGCCGAATTCCTGGCCGGCGTCCGGCAACGATATCCGGATTACCATGCGCGGCCGGTGCCACCGTTCGGCGATCCACGAGCGCGGCTGCTCATCGTCGGTCTTGCGCCCGGCCTGCACGGCGCGAATGCGACCGGGCGGCCGTTCACGGGTGACTTCGCCGGCGTGATGCTTTACGAGACGCTGTTCCGGCACGGGTTCGCCAGCCGGCCCGAATCCCGCCACGCGGACGACGACCTCGAACTGCCAGGCTGCCGTATCACCAATTCAGTAAAGTGCGTGCCGCCGCAGAACAAGCCGCTCGGCTCCGAGGTGGAGACCTGCAATCGTTATCTGCGCGCAGAGCTCGAATGCCTGCCGCGGCCGGCCGTCCTGCTGGCGCTTGGGTTGGTCGCGCACAAGGCGGCGTTGCGCGCTCTCGGCCTCCGGCAGTCCGCATTCGCGTTCGCCCACGGCGCCGAGCACGCGCTGGGGAGCGGGCAGGTCCTCGTCGACTCCTATCATTGCAGCCGCTACAACACGCAGACGAAGCGCCTGACGCAAGCGATGTTCGATACAGTGATAGGGCGCACCCGCGCGCTCGTCGACGCTGCAGGCCGGAATGTGAGTTTCCCCGAATGAACGACACCACGCGAGCCTTCGACGCCGCGTCCTTCACTCGCAGCCTCACTCAGCGGCCGGGCGTGTACCGCATGCGCGACACGGGCGGGCGGGTCATCTACGTCGGCAAGGCGCGAAACCTCAAGAAACGGGTCGGCAGCTACTTCTCGCGCAAGGCCGGCGATGCGAAGACCGCGGCGCTCGTCAGGCAGACGGCGGATGTCGAGGTCACGGTCACCGACACAGAGAGCGAGGCGCTGCTGCTCGAGTACAACCTGATCAAGGCACACAAGCCGCGCTTCAACGTCGTGCTGCGCGACGACAAGAGCTATCCGTATATCCACGTCTCGACGACCCACGACTTTCCGCGGCTGTCGTTCTACCGCGGGTCGCGCAAACAGCCCGGGCGGTATTTCGGGCCGTACGCGAGTGCGCGCTCGGTGCGCGAGACGCTCAGCCAGCTGCAGCGCCTGTTCCAGCTTCGCCAGTGCAACGACAACTTTTTCCGCAACCGATCGCGGCCGTGCCTGCAGTATCAGATCCAGCGCTGCTCGGCGCCCTGCGTGGCGTATATCGACAGGGAGACGTACGCTCGCGACGTAGAGGATGCGATCCATTTTCTGGAAGGCCGTAACCGGGAGGTCATCTCGAGCTTTGCGCGTCGCATGGAGACGGCTGCAGCGGAGCTGGATTTCGAGCGCGCGGCGCGGTACCGCGACCATATCGCTACCCTCAACAGGGTCGTCGAGAGTCGCGTCGCGACTTCGCAACGGCCGGGCGCCGCGGACGTAGTCGCCGCTGCCGTGGAGGGCGGCGTGCATTGCGTTGCCGTGATGTTCGTGCGTGCCGGGCGCAACCTCGGCAGCCGAACGTTCTTCCCGCGGGCCCACGATACCTCGCCGCGCGAGCTGCTGACGGCGTTTCTGCCGCAGTACTATCTGGAGCGCGAGGCGCCCGCCGAAATTCTGACCGGCGAGCCCGTCGAAGACGCCGGGCTGCTCGAGAGCGCGCTGAGCGAACGCGCGGGACGCAGCGTGCGCGTGCGTCACCGCGTGCGCGGCGAGCGCGCCCGCTGGTTGCGCATGACGCAAGCCAATGCCCGCGAAGCGCTTGCCATGCGGCTGGCGAGCCATTCGAGCCTCGCCGCGCAACGCGAAGGGTTGCGCGAAGCGCTCGGGCTCGACGAAGCGCCGCAGCGCATCGAGTGCTTCGACGTCAGCCATACCGGCGGCGAATCCGCGGTTGCGTCGTGCGTGGTGTTCGGCCCCGAAGGTCCGATGCGCTCGGCTTACCGGCGCTTCAATATCGAAGGCATCGCGCCGGGCGACGATTACGCCGCGCTCGCCCAGGCATTGATGCGGCGCTACACGCGGCTCAAGCGGGGCGAAGCTCCGATGCCCGACGTGCTGCTCGTCGACGGCGGCCGCGGACAGGTCGCGCAGGTGGCGCAAGTGCTCGAGGAGCTGCAGGTCGAAGGCGTCACGATCGTCGGCGTGGCAAAGGGCGCAGCGCGCCGGCCGGGCCAGGAACGGCTGTTCTTGGCAGGCCGAAACCGCCCGCTTATACTGCCCGCGAGCTCGGGAACCCTGCATCTCGTGCAGCAGATTCGCGACGAGGCGCACCGCTTCGCCATCGCGGGACACCGCCAGCGGCGCGCGCGTCAGCGCCGCGTCTCGGTGCTGGAATCGGTGCCGGGCCTCGGACCCAAGCGGCGGCGCGCGCTTCTCAAGTCATTCGGTGGTCTGCAGGGCGTGAGTCGCGCCGGCATCGACGATCTCGCGAGCGTCAAGGGCATCAGCCGCAGGCTGGCGGAAACCGTCTATGAAACCTTCCACAGTCCGGACTAGCGCGCCGTTGAATCTGCCGGTCGCCCTGACGAGCGTGCGTATCGCCGTCATCCCGCTGTTCGTATTCGTATTCTATCTGCCGGCGGACTGGTCGCGCCCCGCCGCGGCCCTGATCTTCAGCTTCGCCTGCCTGACGGACTGGCTGGACGGCTATCTGGCCCGCCGGCTCGGGCAGATCACCGCGTTCGGCACGTTTCTCGATCCGGTCGCCGACAAGCTCATGATCGCGGTCGCGCTGGTGCTGCTCGTGCAGAGCGATCCGAGCATGTTCGTCGGCATCGCCGCGGCGATCATCATCGGCCGCGAGATCACCGTTTCGGCGCTGCGCGAATGGATGGCCGAGTCCGGCGCGCGCGACCGCGTGGCGGTATCCGTCATCGGCAAGGTCAAGACGATCATGCAGATGGTCGGCGTCGGCTGCATGCTCTACCAGCTCCCGCTGTTCGGCCTGCCGATGTACGAGGTCGGCGTGCTGTCGCTGATCGCGGCCGCCGCGCTCACGCTCTGGTCGATGGTGCTTTATCTGCGCGCGGCCTGGCCGGCCATCGCCGACCGGATCTGACCCTTTCGGCTCGTCCGAACGTACCAGAGCCGGAATGGCGGGCGCTTTCTCGAAACCGTGGGCGACAGGGATGTCGCCCCCGGAGCGTCCACGGATGGATTTACAGCGTTTTCGAGAAAGCGCCCGCCGTTCCGGCATTTGAATTCGACGGCAAGATCCGGAATGCGACGGCCGATGACCGTGATTAAATTTGTCATATCACGTGACGGCTTCAGGTAAACCGCGTTGAAAACTCAGCAATCGCTCGATATCGTAACCGGGCCGTTGCGTGAAGCCCTCGCTCCGGGCGCCGTCGTGCTGCGCGGATTTGCAATCCGCGACGAGGCGACGCTCCTCGCGGCCATCCGGAACGTCGTCGCCGAGGCGCCGTTGCGCCACATGGTCACGCCGGGCGGATTTCGCATGTCGGTGGCGATGACGAACTGCGGCCGGTTCGGATGGGTCGCGGACAGGGCAGGGTACCGCTACGACCCGGTCGATCCTGACACGGGCGCGCGCTGGCCGCAGATGCCCGAGGTCATTTCCGCTCTCGCCGCGCGGGCGGCCGCGCAGGCGGGATTCGATGACTTCGAGCCCGATGCATGCCTGATCAATCACTACGAGCCCGGCGCGCGCCTGTCGCTGCATCAGGACCGGGACGAGCGGGGTTTCCACGCGCCTATCGTGTCCGTGTCGCTGGGCATTCCGGCCGTGTTCCTGTTCGGCGGCGACAGCCGATCCGTCAAACCGCGGCGCATAGGTCTCGCGCACGGCGACATCGTGGTGTGGGGCGGTCCGTCGCGAATGCGCTTTCACGGCGTGGCGCCGTTGAAGGAGGGCATGCACTCACAGGTCGGGCGATGCCGCTACAACCTGACGATTCGCAAGGCAAACTGATTTCCGCAGTCCGCAACAGGAGAGATCGATGGCGAGGACGCTGAAGGACAAACGCGCGGCCTTCCGTGCGTTGCACGAACGGGGCTGTTTCGTCATGCCCAATCCGTGGGACCTCGGCGGCGCTAAGCGTCTCGAGAAACTGGGGTTCAAGGCCATCGCCTCGACCAGCGCCGGATTCGCATGGTCGCTCGGCCGCGATGATTATCAGGTGTCGCGCGACGAGCTGCTGGAGCATCTGCGCGTCCTGTCCGCCGCGACAGGTCTGCCTCTGAATGCCGATTTCGAGAACGGCTTCGCCGATGCGCCAGGCGACGTCGCCGCCAATGTGAAACTTGCGATCGACACCGGAGTCGCGGGACTCTCGATCGAGGATCGCGCCGGCAAGGACCTGTATCCGCTGCCGCTCGCCGTCGAGAGAATCGAGGCCGCGCGTGATGCGATCGGCGGGTCGGGCGAGAACGTGATGCTTGTCGCCCGGACGGAGGGCATGCTGATCGGCACGCTGGATGCGACGAAGGCGATCGAGCGCCTGGCCGCATTCGCCGACGCCGGCGCCGACTGCCTCTATGCCCCCGGCGTGCAATCGATATCAGACATCGAAAGCATGGTGGCGGCAGTCGCGCCCAAGCCGCTCAATGTGCTGCTGCTCGGTTCGAGCATGCGCGTTGCCGAGTTGGCCGCCGTCGGAGTGCGGCGGGTCAGCATCGGCGCCGGGTTCGCATTCGCAGCCTGGGCCGCTTTCGAGGCCGCGGCAAAATCAGTGCGGGATCAGGGACATCTTCCCGGGGACTGAACGCAGCGCGCGGTGGCTTCAGTGCCGCGACCGCCCTTCCGCTTCCGACTCGTGCCTGCTGTCGACTTCCTTCTCGGCTTCCAGCCAGTCGGATTCCTCGTGCCCGGCCACGAACCCGCGGCTCTCGGCGCGGTAGTAGGCCGCCTCAGCGATCTCGCGTCGGCGGTCATCCGACATGACAGCGCGTTGCAGGTTGTGCCGGCTGATGGTCGCCGTTTCATCCGCTCTGACCGGTTCGTCCTCCCCGGATCGCGTCAACGGTTTCTCGACGCTGCGGCGCCGCCTTGCTGGTCTGTCTTTCCTCTCGATTGCCATTTGCTAGCTCCCTGTAATGTGATGCAACCCGCTCAAAACCCGAAAAATTCAAGAGCAATTTCCACGCCAATGCGACGGATAGTCGCGGCCGAACTCGAAGAACTTGCAACGCCCGCGGATATCGCCGGTCGATGATGCCCAGGGCCTGAGTCGAACCGGCACGGCCTCTCGGGAGTATAGGCGATTCAAACGCCGTGCCCTGGTCTGTGATCGGCGAGCGAGGGGGCGGGTTGTCAGATGAGGCGAGCAGAAGGGTGGGGGCGACTGAGGTAAGGGCGCTTGCGTTGCGTGGCGAACTGCAAAGCACCTACGACGCGGCGGCCGAGCATGTTTGAGATTCAGCGCCGAACCGAAGCGTTGAATCAGGGTGACAGCGCCGATCTTTGACAACCTGCCGCTGGCGACAGTTGCTGGGATGAGCCCCACTCCGGCATGCTGGTCGAGACGCTTGCACGAGGGATGTATCCACCATGAGTGACCTCTTCATCGATACGTGGGGAACCGGCACACCGGTTGTGCTCGTGCACGGCTCGCTGGCCACGGGCGCGGAGGAGTGGTGGAGCGCGAGGACTTCTTGCGTGACGCCAAGGACATCGCCGAGTTCATGGGTGACGGTGCTCATCTTGTCGGTCATTCCTACGGCGGTCTCGGGGTGCTATTCGCCGCCGCCCGCCGTCCCGAGGCGACCCGATCACTGACGATGCTCGAGCCGGGCGCGTTCTCGTTGGGTCAGCACCATCCCGCGGCGAGGGCGCTCGTGGACGGGATTCGTCGAATGTGGGACCAGGACCTGCCGGACGAGGAGTGGGTCATCCGCTTCCTCAAAGCGGTGGGAAGTGATCCGGACGCGTTCCCTCCCGAGTTTCTCGCCGCAGCCTTGCCGCTCGTGCCGATCTTCCGCCGCGGCCGCCCAATGTGGGACCCGGACTTGCCGCTGTCCGAGCTCGCCTCGGCCACGTTTCCCAAGCTCGTTGTCTCCGGTGGCCACAGCGCGGGGTTCGACGCGATCTGCGACGACCTCGCGGAACGGATCGGCGCATCCCGGCTGGCCGTGGAGGGTGCCGGCCACGAGATCCAGTTCACCGGGCAGCCCCTCAACGAGGCATTGTTGGCCGTGTGGCGCACGCCGCAGGGCTGATCACGCGGGACATCGAGAACTGTTATCCGGCGTTCGATCCGGGCGAAGAGGTCGTGGCGGCAGCCATCGACCCTTGACACGTGTCATGTGACGCAGTGCAACACGATGCGTGATCAAAACGTTCGCGGACAGACGCACTCGGGAACCTTATGCCATGGGGCAGGCGAAACGGTTTCCGGCAGATGTTACAAAGCGGGCAGCGCGCAAGCTCGAGTGCTTGGATTTGGCCGCGGCTGGACGATCTGAGAGTTCCGCCCGGTAATCGACTCCACGCCTCGAAGGCGACCGAAGGAGGGTGAATCTCGACCCCTGGTCCCGGAACTCGCTGCGTATCAGCGAGCTGCTTCAATGTTCGTCGCGGTTGAGCAACCGCTTGCTTGAACTTCATCGCACGGCTCACGGGCGTCGGTTCAACCTGACCTCGAGCGCGGATCCGGAGCCCGGCCCGGTCTCCTGTGACAAGAATCTTTGTGCCGCTCCAAGTTCCAGCTTGACTTACATATATCTCTGCGGTTATATATATCATCAATAACCAACAGGTTATCGATCCCAAATGCCGCAAGCTCACGATGTGCTCTTCAGAACGCTCGCCGACCCGACCCGGCGGGGCATCTTCGAGCGATTGTGCCGCGAAGGAGAGCAAACGGTCGGGGCGCTGACGGCCAGGGCTGGGGTCTCGCAACCGGCCGTCTCGAAGCATCTCGGGGTCCTGAAGCGGGCCGGTTTGGTGCGCGACCGCCACGAAGGTCGCCAGACGCACTACAGCGCACAGCTCCGCGCCCTGGTCCCGCTGGTCGACTGGACCAATCGGATGGCCGCCTTCTGGGAAAGCCGGTTCGACGACCTCGAAGATCTGCTCAAAAGGATGGACCAATGAACGAAACGTCGGCCGAAACGCGCTCCGTCGTTGTCGAACGGGAGATACCTTTTCCGCCGGAAAAGATCTGGCGCGCGCTCACCCAGCCGCACCTGCTCGAGGAGTGGCTGATGAAAAACGATTTCAAGCCGGTCGTGGGTCACCGCTTCAATCTTCGCGGAGACTGGGGCGGCGTGCTGGACTGCGAGGTCCTCGCCATCGAGCCGAACAAGACGCTGTCCTACACCTGGAATTTTACACACCACGATGCGGCCTACGATCTGAAGAGTGTGGTGGCCTTTACTCTCACCCCAATGAGCACGGGAACCCTCCTGCGCATGGAGCAGGCGGGCTTCCGGCCGGATCAGAACCAGGCCTGCCAAGGCGCCAGGTACGGGTGGCAGCAGTTCTTTACAAACCTGGAGCAGGTCCTGGCGCGGATAGCGTAAAGTCCGCCGGCACAAATTCAAAGCCAGCCCAGTTTTTACAAAATTGCATGGCCCGATCCGCTTCGGCTCGTGTTCAGAGGAGGCTCCCTTGAGCTGGAACAAATGGATTCGGCAAACCCACCGCTGGCTGGCCATTGCCTTTACGGTGGCCGTCATCGTCACCTTCGTCGCCCTGGGACAGGAGGAGCCTGTCGTCTGGGTGAGCTACGTTCCGCTGCTCCCGCTCGCCTTGCTCCTGTTCACCGGTCTGTACTTGTTCGTGCTGCCGCATGCCACCAAGTGGCGCAGCGGGCGACGCACCGACTGAACGGGCGGCCGGCCGCACGACGAAAGGCCGCGTCGCCCACACACGAATCTCAACGTGCCCTTCGAGGTCGAAGTCACCGCAGCTAAGGAGTGAACACAATGGCCGGCAAGACGTCCAAGAAGTCGGCGAAGGTCGCAAAGAAGGCCGTCGCCAAGCGGGTCGCTCCGAAGGCGGCCAAACCGCGCAAGGCGGTCGCCAAGTCATCAGACCATATGAGCGCATCCAAGCGGATCGACAAGAAAATCGCGGACTTGGGCGATTGGAGAGGCGAGAGGCTGGCCGAAATCCGCAGGCTCATCCACGAGGTCGACCCCGAGGTGGTCGAAGAATGGAAGTGGATGGGGACCCCCGTCTGGTCGCACGAGGGGATGTACGCCCTCGCCAATGCCCACAAGGACAAGGTGAAGCTCACGTTCTTCCACGGAGCCGAGCTCCCCGACCCCAAGAAGCTCTTCAACGCGGGCCTGACCGGGAACAAGTGGCGGGCGATAGACTTTCGCGAGGGAGACAAGACAGACAAGCCCGCGCTCAAGGCGTTGCTGCGCGAGGCGGTGGCTTACAACACCAAGCACTCGGTGCCAAAGAGCAAAGGTTCGAGAGCCTAGAACGCGTGCGTAGATCCCGCCGCGACGGCCAGCTGGCGGGCGTTCCGAACGCACACGGTGTGCCGAAGCCCTTGAGCTGAGCGCCTCCCACCCCAGCACCGACCCCAGAGGCACCCCAGCGACGACGTCAATTCCAGACGACACGCGTGACGGCCCGTGACTTCGCGTGCCTTCTCTCTTTGATCACCCCCATCATGACGGCGGGCGTCGGTCGTGGAGCTTGACGATCCCGCCCGGGCGTGATATATAACTAAATGTTTATGCAACCGAGAAGTTATACAAAGCGGGCCCCGTCGCCCCGGCGAGGAAGCCGCCCGAAGGCCGACCTCCTCGACGCGACGTTCGCGGCACTCGCCGACCCCACGCGGCGGGCGATCCTGGCCCGGCTCGCCTCGGGGGAGGCGTCGGTGACGGAGCTCGCCCGGCCGTTCGCGATTATCCAGCCGGCGATCTCCAAGAAACTCAAGGTGCTGGAGAAGGCCGGGCTGGTCTCACGCGGCAAGGACGCCCAGCGCCGGCCGCGCCGGCTCGAGGCCAAGCCGCTCGCCGAGGCCACCG
>JBOIDB010000059.1:0-7036 GCA_050740235.1 Gammaproteobacteria bacterium | reverse complement strand
CCCCCCCCCCCGCGGCCGCCCTGCCGGCCGGTATCGAGCCGGACCGGGACCTGTGGCCGGCGATCGAGGCGCGCATCGCCTCGATGCCCGCGAGCGGTGAGAAACGGGAGCGATCGGTGCTGCGCGGCTGGCCGACGCAGCTTGCCGCCGCGCTGGCGCTGATGGCCGTCGCCTCGCTGGTGACCTTCATGATGGTCGATTCGGCCGACCGCGCGCCTGCGCCAGCAGAGCGGGCGCCCGACATGCTCGCCCTGTCGGACATCTGGGCGGAGCCTGCACGGTTCGGCGTCCGCTACGCACTCGGGCAGGATTACCTCGACGCCCGCGCGGCGCTGACGGCGACGCTCCAGCAGCGACTCGGCGCGATGCCGCCGGAAACGCGGCGCGTGGTGATCGCCAACCTGATCGAAATCCGCCGGGCGCTGGACGCCATCAACGTCGCCCTGGTCGAAGACCCGGATAATGCACTGCTGCAACGAATGCTGCTCCGGACGTATCAGGACGAGATGTTCGTCCTGGCCAACCTGAACAGCACCACCGTACCCATAGGCGAAAGGATCGAGTTATGAATGCGCGCATGTTTCTGGCCCTGGCGGTCGTCGCGCTGCCGGCTCATGCTGAACCGGTCGACCAGCGTGCGGCGGCGGATCCGCGCGGCGAAGTCGAGGTGTCCAATAATTCGGGCAGCGTGTCGGTCACCGGCTGGGACAGGAACGAGGTCGAGGTCACGGGCGAGCTGAGCGGGCCCGCCGACCGCCTGGAGTTCGAAGCGGATGGCAAGCACACGTTGATCAAGGTCCTCCATCCGAAGGGCGGTCACCACGGCGAAGGCATGCACGCCGATCTCGAGATCCGCATACCGCGGGAAAGCCGCCTGGAAGTCACGACCGTGTCCGCCGACATCACGGTGGCCGACGTGATCGGCGCCCTGTCGCTGGGATCGGTCAGCGGCACGGTCGAGGCGCCCGCAGCGGACGAGCGCGTCGAGGTGCGGACCGTCAGCGGCGACGCGCGCGTCACGGGCGACGGCTCCGATGGCGGCGTGATCGTGCAGACGGTCAGTGGCAATGCGATCGCTACGGGTGTGAGCGGCGTCATCTCCGCTGCCAGCGTGAGCGGCAGTGTCGAAGTCGCGGCACGGCAAGCGGCGCGGCTTACCGCGGAATCGGTGTCCGGCAACGTCGATCTCATGTTCGGCCTCACGGAAGACTCGGAGGTCGACGTCGAGACGGTCAGCGGCCAGGTCACGCTCGCGGTCGAGGACGGCGGCAACGCGGAATACGTCATCGAAACTTTCAGCGGCGACATCGACAACTGCTTCGGACCGGAGCCGGAGCGCACCAGTCAATTCACGCCCGGCTCGGAGCTGCGCTTCTCGACGGGCGACGGGTCGGCGGAAGTGCGCGTGAACACGCTGAGCGGCGGCGTGGAGCTCTGCGACGAACGATAGGCCGTAACCATCGTCGCCCCGGCGGACCCAACACCCCGTCGCCCCGGCGCACTGACATCACCGTCGTCGCCCCTGCGTACGGACATCACCATCGTCGCCCCGGCGTACTGACATCACCGTCGCCCCGGCCGAAATACACCATCGTCGCCCCGGCGCACTGACATCACCGTCGCCCCGGCCGAGATACACGATCGTCGCCCCGGCGGAAAGCCGGGGTCCAGTTAAACAAACCAAATTCCGCATCGTCTTTCGGCGGACTGACGCACCGACGACTTCCTGCCCGTCCGCGCCGCGCGGCGCCCGCTACTCGGCCATGTATAATTGAACGCGGTTTCTGCGGCGCGGGCGTCGGGCAGGGACATGCGCACAGCCCGCGGCCCGCCTCGACTGTTGTGACGGCGATGACGCCGAAGGACCGGCGAAAGAAGCATATGACGCGCGCGCTGACAATTATCGGCACCATCGTCGCCGTTCTGATCGGGCTCATCCTGCTCGCCGCCGTGCTGGTTCCGCTGTTCTTCGATCCCAACGACTACAAGGACGAGATTGCCTCGGCAGTTGAGGAAGAGTCCGGCAGGACGCTGAGCATCGACGGCGATCTGAGCCTGAGCGTTTTCCCCTGGCTGGCCATCGGCGTCGGCCAGGCCACGCTTTCCAATGCGCCCGGCTTCGGCGATCAGCCGTTCGGCAGCATCGACAGCGCGCGCCTGAGCATCCGCCTGTTACCGCTGATTCGGGGGCAGATCGAGATTGGCACCGTGGCTCTCGACGGGCTTGCCGTCAATCTCGCAGTCGATGAGAACGGCCGGACCAACTGGGAAGACCTGGTCGAGGAAGAGGCGCCGGCCGAACCCGAGCCGACCGGCGAAGAAGGCGTCACGGACTTCACCGTCGGCTCGATCGAAATATCCGGCGCGCGCGTTGCCTACACCGACGCTTCGACCGGCGCAAGCTATCTGCTCGAAGACTTCGAGCTCGATTCGGGCTCGCTCGCGCCCGGCGAGCCGTTTCCGTTGTCGATGAGCTTTCGCGTGCGCAGCAACGAGCCGGCGCTCGATTCGCGGTTCGCACTGGAGACCGAAGCGACGGCGGCGCTGGACGCGGGCCGCTTTCAGCTCGCCGAGCCGACCATCGAGCTGAACCTGTCGGGCGAAGCGGTGCCGGGCGAGGGCGCGATGGACGTGCGGGTCACCGCCGATGCGATCGCCGTGGACACCGAAGCGCAGACGCTCGAGCTGAACGCACTGGAGGCGCAGCTCGCAGGGATGATGCTGCGCCTCGAGGCGAGCGGGCGGCAGATCATCGACGCGCCGCAGCTCACCGGCACGCTCGAGGTGCCGCAGTTCGCGCCGCGCGAAGTGATGGCGGCGCTCGACATCCCGCTCGATACCGCCGACCCGGGCGCTCTGAGCTCGGCGAGTCTCAATGCCGGTCTCGCATACGGCACCGAAGGGATCGCGCTCGAGGATCTGGCGGCGACGCTCGATGAAACGCGTGTGAGCGGCAACTTGCGAATGCCGGCGGACGAAGCCGCGCCGATCCGTTTCGCATTCAACGTCGATAAAATCGATCTCGACCGCTACCTGCCGCCTCCCGACGAGACGGCGGATGCTAACGAGCAGGAATCGGCGCCCGTCGACGATATCGAGATACCCGTGGACACGCTGCGCGGACTTCGCATCGACGGCTCTCTCGAGATGGGGGAGGTCGTCCTGTCCGACATGCGTCTGCAGGACGTCGAGCTTGGCGTCAGCTCCGACGGACGGGAAGTGCGCCTGCATCCGCTCGACGCACAGTTCTACGGCGGCACTTACGCGGGCGACATTCAGCTCGACGTGGCCGCGACGCCGCCGCGGCTTTCGCTCGACGAGCGCGTGCAGGGCATCCAGGTCGGCGCGCTGACCCGCGACATGTACGATCTGGAACGCATTTCGGGCGTCCTGAACGGCAACTTCCGCCTCGCCGGGACGGGAGGGAATCTCGGCGCGATGCGCCGCACGCTCGGCGGCGACGTGAACTTCGAACTCGCCGACGGCGCCATCGAAGGCATGGACATCTGGGGGAAGATCCGAACGGCGCGCGCCGTATTGACGGGTCAGCAGGCGCCGGAGCCCTCGGGCGCCGAGCGCACGGAGATCACGGAGCTCAAGGCCAGCGGAACGGTCGCCGAGGGCATCCTGCGCAATGACGATCTCGTCGCGCAGTTGCCGTTCCTGAATGTCACCGGGGCAGGAACCATCAACCTGGTGGATACCACGCTCGACTACGACCTGCGCGCTACGGTCGTGGACAAACCGGAGCTCGAAGCGCAGACGGGCACGCTGACGGGCAAGACCGTGCCGGTATCGATCACGGGCACCTTGTCCGACCCACAGGTGCGGCCCGATGTCGCGGCCGCGCTCAAGCAGCGCGCGCGCGAGCGGATCGAGGAGGAAATCCTCGAACGCATCGGCGGCGGCGAAACGGACGTCGAAACCGACGCCACGGGCGAGCCGGCCGAAGAGCGCGACGTCGAAGAGGAGCTCAAGGAAAAAGCGAGGGAGAAGCTCAAGGACCTGTTCGACAACTGATGCGCTTCATTCTGCCGCTGCTCGTCACGTTCTGCCTGGCCGCGCAGGCCGCGGAAATCCGCCGGGTCGATGTCGAGCACGAGGGCAAGAGGTACTACGTCGATTCGGATACCATCGTCGATGCGCCGATCGAGTCGGTGTATGCCGTGCTCACCGATTACGAGCACTTCGATCTCATCTCGAGCGTATTCACGGAGAGCCGTTTCATCGAACCGGTCGTCGACGGCTCGGGTCTCGTGTACACGCGCGCGCAGGGCTGCATCCTGTTCTTCTGCAACACCATCGAGCGCGTCGAACGGCTCGAAGTGCGGCCGGTTTCCGACATCGTCACCGTCGCGGATCCCGAGCGCAGCGACGTGAAGTACAGCCGCGCGCACTGGCAGCTCGAGGAAGACAGGCAGGGCACGCGCGTTCGTTACTCACTCGAGCTGGAGCCCGATTTCTGGGTGCCGCCCGTGATCGGCCCGTGGCTGATCAAACGCAGCCTCACGCGCAACGGCGAGGAAGCGGTCGCGCGCATCGAGCTGCTGGCGCTCGAACGGGCGAGCGCGAGGGTCGGCGTACGCCCGTGACCGCAAAAGTGCGGGCGGCGGGCCTGGCAGCGATGCTGGCGGCTTGCAGCGCGTCGGCGGTGGAAAGCTACCGAATGGACGCTTCGCGAAACGGCGGGGTATTCGTGCTCGACGCCGAAGTGCGCATCGACGCGCCGATCGGCGCGGTGCATGCCGTCATTACCGATTACGAGAACCTCGAACGGCTCAGCGACCGCATCAAGGAAAGCCGCGTGCTGGACGCCGAACCGAACAGCACGCTCGTCTTTACCCGCGTGGAGGGTTGCTTCGCTTTCTTCTGCCGCACGATCGAGCGTGTCGAGCGGGTCATCGAGTTCGCGCCGAACCACATCGAGGCCACGACGCTGCCGGAGCAAAGCAACGTGAAGTACGGTAAGACGATGTGGGTGTTGCACCGGGACGGTGACGATGCGACGCGCGTGGAATATTACCTGGCGTTGCAGCCGGACTTCTGGGTGCCGCCGTTCATCGGTCACCTGGCGATCCGGCGCAGCTTGCGAGCCGACGCCGCGGCCATGTTCGAGCGCATCGAGGAGATCGCCGCCGGAGCAGCCGATGACGAATGACGGTTTTGCCGCGTGCGTGCTGGCCTGGTGGGCGCGCGCCGGCCGCAAGGACCTGCCGTGGCAGCAGGATCCGACGCCTTATCGCGTCTGGGTCTCCGAGATCATGCTGCAGCAGACTCAGGTGTCCACGGTATTGCCGTATTTCCAGCGCTTCATGGCGCGATTCCCCGATATCGCCGAGCTCGCACGTTCGCCGCTCGACGAAGTGCTGCATCGTTGGTCGGGGCTCGGCTACTACGCCCGCGCGCGAAACCTGCATGCCGCCGCGCAACTGGTGTGCGAACGTTTCGGCGGCGAGTTGCCGGACGATCTTGCTTCGCTCGTGAGCCTGCCGGGCATCGGCCGCTCGACGGCCGGGGCGATACTCGCGCTCGCTCACGGCAAGCGCGTGGCGATACTCGACGGCAACGTAAAGCGCGTGCTGGCACGCTGCTTTGCCGTGGAAGGCTATCCCGGCCGGAGCGACGTGCAGGAGCGCCTCTGGGCGCTGGCCGAATCGCTGGTACCGGACGGACGACCCGCGGATTACACGCAGGCGATGATGGATTTGGGCGCGACCGTCTGCACGCGCACTCGACCCGATTGCGCTGCCTGTCCGCTCGAGGACATTTGTGTCGCGCACCGGTTGCGCCGCGAAACAGAATTCCCGGCGCCGCGACCACGCCGGCGCCGCCCGTTGCGGCAGACGCGCATGATCGTCGCGGTCAGTGCCGAGGGCGCCGTGCTGCTCGAGCGCCGTCCGCCGCAGGGCATCTGGGGCGGACTCTGGGGCTTGCCGGAGGTCGACGGAGACTGCGACATCGACGTGTGGTGCGCCAGCCGGTTCGGATGCGCCGCCGCATCCGTGGAGGACTGGCCGCCGCTCCGGCATGCGTTCACGCATTTCGAGCTCGACATCCTTCCGAAGCTCGTGCGAATCGGCGAATCACCGCCGCGGGTCATGGAGGACGACCGCTGGCGCTGGTACGCGCCCGCTTCGCCCGTGAAGCTCGGCCTCTCCGCGCCCGTCTCGAAGCTCCTGGCGCGCCTTCGCGGAAATGGGGACATTCCTGATTTTCGTTGATGAAAAACAGGAATGTCCCCATTTCCCGATGCGTTAGACTGTACCCATGTCCCGCACCGTCCATTGCGTCGTGCTCGGCCGCGATGCGCCGGGCCTCCAGTACCTGCCATACCCGGGCGATCTCGGCCGGCGCATTTACGACAACGTCTCCCAGGAAGGCTGGCCGCGCTGGCTCGCGCACCAGACGAACCTCATCAACGAATACCGCCTGACACCGATGGAGCCGAAGGCACGCAAATTCCTCGAAGAGCAGATGGAAAAGTTCTTCTTCGGCGAAGGCTCCGAAAAACCGGCCGGCTACATCCCGGAATAAATCCCCGCGTACCGCGCGCTCTCGTAGGGCCGGCTTCAGTCGGCCTCTTCGAAATCACGTCTCCGCCGTGCAGACCAGAAACTGCACGCTGAACAACTCCTCCGCATCGGTCCACACACGTTCGACGTCGAATCCGGCCTCCTTAGCCAGCTTCGCGAACTCCTCCCGCGTGTACTTGTGCGAGTACTCGGTGAGGATGTGCTCGCCCTTGCGGAACTCGATCGGCCGGCCCGCGACCGTCACCACCTGATCCTTCATGCTGACGAGGCGCATCTCGATGCGCTTGTCGCCGCCGTCGTAGACGGCCACGTGCGCGAACTGCTCGGTGTCGAAATCCGCGTCGTAGACCCGATTCAGGTGCGTGAGCATGTTCAGGTTGAACTCGGCCGTGACCCCGGCCGCGTCGTTGTAGGCGCGCGTGATGATCTCCGGGTCCTTGTCAAGGTCCACGCCGATCAGGAGCGCGCCGCCCTTGGTCGCCACGCGGCTCATGGCCTTGAGC
>JBOIDB010000058.1:0-2574 GCA_050740235.1 Gammaproteobacteria bacterium | reverse complement strand
AGGAACCGGTCGAGCTGCGACTCCGGCAGGGGAAACGTGCCGATCTGCCAGGTCGGGTTCTGCGTCGCGACGACGAAAAACGGTGCGGGCAGCGCGTGAGTGACACCGTCCGCGGTGATCTGCCGTTCCTCCATCGCTTCGAGCAGCGCGCTCTGCGCCTTCGGCGTGGCGCGGTTCACCTCGTCTGCGAGCACGAGCTGCGCGAAGATCGGCCCGCGGTGAAACTGGAACCGGTCGTGACGGCGCTCGTAGATGGACACGCCGATGATGTCGGCCGGCAGCAGGTCGCTGGTGAACTGAATGCGCTGATACGAGAGACCCAGCGTGTGGGCCAGCGCATGGGCGAGCGTAGTCTTGCCGACGCCGGGGATGTCCTCGATGAGCAGATGGCCCCGAGCGAGGAAGCAGGCCAGGCAGAGCTTGAGCTGCTCCGGCTTGCCGAGGATGACCTGATTGAGCTGGCCGAGCACGCGCTGCGTCTCGTCACCGGCACGCGTGTCGAACGCCGCGTCGCGCATCACGCGCCCTCTGCGGCGATGGCCGCGATGCGCTCGCGCTGCGTTTCGAGCCGCGCTATCGCGCCCTGCGCGTCGGCGACGCGAGTACGTTCCTGCTCGACGACCGCCGGCGGAGCGTTGGCGACGAAGTCGCGGTTGTCAAGCTTGCGCCGGCTCTTGCCCAGCTCTGTCCGCAAGCGCGCAATGTCGCGCTGCAGGCGTTCGAGCTCGGCTTCGGCGTCGATGATGCCGGCCATCGGCACGAGGATTTTCATCTCGCCAAGCAGGGCCATCGCCGAGCGGCGCGCGAGCATCTCATCGGCTTCCGGCCGGATGCCCTCGAGGCGCGCGAGACGTTGCAGGTACAAGCCGTGCGTCTCCAGCATGGCCTGATCGTACACGCTGGCATCCTGCACGTGCACGGTCAACGGGCGCGTCGCGGATACCTTCAGCTCGCTGCGGATGCGGCGGACGCCGAGCACGAAATCCATGAGCCAGCGCATGTCGCGCTCGGCCGCCTCGTCACGCTCGCCCGGCTCCGGAAATGCTTGCAGCATGATGGTATTGCCTGTCCTGCCGGCGACCGGAGCCACGCGCAGCCAGATTTCCTCGGTGACGAAAGGAATGATCGGATGCAGCAGGCGCAGCAGCGAGTCGAGCACCTCGACCAGCGTCGCGCGCGTGCCGAGCTTCTCTTCCTCGGCGATGCTGTCCGCCTGCAGCGTCGGCTTCGAAAGCTCGAGATACCAGTCGCAGAACTCACGCCAGGTGAAATCGTAGAGCGCCTGTGCGGCCAGATCGAAACGGTAGGTGTCGAAGTGGCGCCGCACATCGTCGACAACGCTCGCGAGGCGCGAGCGGATCCATCGTTCCGGCAACCCGGGCACGGCTGCAATCGGCGGTTTCGTTTTGCCGGGCTCCGGGCCCGCATTGGCGAGCACATAGCGCGAGGCCTGCCAGAGCTTGTTCAGGAAGTGGTGATAGCCCTCGATGCGCCCGAGATCGAAGCGGATGTCGCGTCCGGTCGTCGCGAGTGCGGCGAACGTGAAGCGCAGCGCGTCGGCGCCGTACGCCGGAATTCCGTCCGGAAACTGGCGGCGCGTCGCCGCCTCGATGCGCGGCTTCATCTGCGGCTGCATGAGACCGGTGGTGCGCTTGTCGACGAGCGCAGGCAGGCCGATGCCGTCGATCAGGTCGAGCGGATCCAGCACGTTGCCCCGGGATTTCGACATCTTCTGGCCGTCCTGGTCGCGAATGAGCCCGTGGATGTAGACCTCGCGGAACGGGACGTCTCCCATGAACTCGAGGCCCGTCATGATCATGCGCGCGACCCAGAAGAAAATGATGTCGAATCCGGTCACGAGCACCGACGTCGGATACCAGGTCTGCAACGCCTCGCTTCGCTCGGGCCACCCGAGCGTGGCGAACGGCCACAGCGCAGCGGAGAACCAAGTATCGAGCACGTCCTCGTCCTGCCGCAGCGGCACGTCGGCGGCGAGCTCGTGTTTTTCGCGAACCTCGGCCTCGCTGCGTCCGACGTAGATATGTCCGGCCTCGTCGTGCCACGCGGGGATGCGGTGGCCCCACCAGAGCTGGCGGCTGATGCACCAGTCCTGGATGTTGCGCATCCACTCGAAATAGGTCTTCGCCCAGTTCCCGGGAACGAAACGGATGTCGCCGTTCTCGACGGCCTCGATGGCCGGCTTTGCTAGCGGCGCGGCGCGCACGTACCACTGATCGGTCAGCCGGGGCTCGAGCACGGCCCCGCTGCGGTCGCCGCGCGGCACGGTGAGCTTGTGATCCTCCACCTTTGCGAGCAGACCGGCCGCCTCGAGGTCGGCCACCACGCGCTGGCGGGCAGTGAACCGATCGAGACCGCGGTACGCCTCCGGCGCATTCTGATTGAGCAACGCATCGTCGGTGAAAATGTCGATCATCGGCAGGCCGTGGCGCTCGGCGATCGCATAGTCGTTGAAATCGTGCGCCGGCGTGACCTTCACGCAACCGCTGCCGAATTCCGGATCGACATGCTCGTCGGCGATGATCGGAATGCGACGCCCGGTCAGCGGCAGCTCGA
>JBOIDB010000057.1:0-2766 GCA_050740235.1 Gammaproteobacteria bacterium | reverse complement strand
GCGACTCCGGCGCGAGCTCGGGGCCGCCGGCGGCGTCGTCATCACGCAGGGCTTTATCGCGCGCGATCCGAACGGCGCTACCGTGCTGCTCGGCAGGGGCGGCTCGGACATCTCCGCGAGCTACCTGGCTGCGCGGCTGCAGGCGGAACGCGTGGAAATCTGGACCGACGTGCCCGGCATGTTCAGCGCCGATCCGCGGCTCGTGCCGGCGTCACGCCTGTTGCGGCGGCTCGACTATTTCGAAGCCCAGGAAATCGCCACGAGCGGCGGCAAGGTCCTGCACCCGGCCTGCCTGCCGCCGTTGCGCCGGAGCAATATCCCGCTGCATGTCCGCTGCACGACGGCCCCCGACATCGACGGCACGGTCATTTCGAACGACCCCGGCGACAGCGCCCCGCACGTCAAAGCCATCTCCGTCAAAGCCGGCCTGACGCTCGTCTCCATGGAGACCGTCGGCATGTGGCATCAGGCCGGGTTCCTCGCCGACAGCTTCGAGTGCTTCAAGCGTTACGGCCTGTCCATCGATCACGTGTCCACGTCCGAGACGAACGTGACCGTGTCGCTGGATGCCGCGGCCAACGAAGTCGACCGGGACATGCTCGGCTCGCTCGTCGAAGAGCTGGGCCGCTTCTGCCGCGTTCAGGTTTTCGAAAGCTGCGCCGCGATCAGCCTGGTCGGCCGGCACATTCGCGGCATGCTGCACGAGCTGGGGCCGGCGCTCGAAGTGTTCGAGGAACACCGCATTCATCTGGTGAGCCAGGCCGCGAACGACCTGAACTTCACTTTCATCGTCGACGATGAGCAGGGGCGGCGTCTCGTGCAGCGGCTGCACGAGCTGTTGATCAGGACAGTGCCGGGCGATCCGGTTTTCGGCGCCACTTGGGAGGAGCTCACCGCGGAAGGCGCGCTCGGGGGCAGGCAGCGCAGGAGCGACGCGTGGTGGTCGGTACAACGATCGCATCTGCTCGAGATCGCCCCTCCGGATCATGCCGTTTACGTATACGATCTCGCGACCGTTACGGAAGCGGCGGCGCGCTTGCGCCGGCTCGATGCGATCGACCGGATTTTCTACGCGATAAAGGCGAATCCGCATCCGCATGTCCTGGCCGCGCTCGAACATGCCGGGCTCGGCTTCGAATGCGTCTCGCCGGGCGAGCTTGACCGGGTTCGGCAAGCCTGCCCGCGCATCGCTCCCGAACGGATCCTGTTCACGCCAAATTTCGCCGCCCGGCCCGAATACGCTCTCGGCTTCGAGCAGGCCGGCCACGTCACGCTCGACAACCTCTTCCCGCTGAAGCAATGGCCGGAGCTGTTCGCGGGACGATCGATCATCGTGCGCATCGATCCGGGCCGCGGCAAGGGCCATCACCGATACGTCCGGACCGCCGGAACCCACTCCAAGTTCGGCGTGCCGCTCGACGAGCTGGATCAGCTCGAGTCACTCGCGAAGTCGGCCGATACTCGCATCGTCGGATTGCACGCGCACACGGGGAGCGGCATTCTCGACACGGAAAGCTGGAAGGACAACGCGGTGCTGCTCGGCGACCTGTCGCGAAGATTTACGGACGTGCGCGCGTTGAATCTCGGCGGCGGGCTCGGCGTGCCGGAGAAGCCGGACCAGCCGGCGCTCGACCTCGACGAGCTCGGCGAGCTGCTGTCATCGGTGAAATCCGCGTTTCCGAGTCTCGAGCTCTGGCTCGAGCCGGGCCGGTTCCTGGTCGCCGAAGCGGGGGTCCTGCTCGCGCGCGTGACGCAGACCAAAGGCAAGACGGGTGTTCGTTACGTCGGGCTCAACACGGGCATGAACTCCTTGATTCGGCCGGCGCTCTACGGCGCCTATCACGAGATCGTCAATCTGACACGATACGAGTCGCCGGCCACGGAGCTCGTCAACGTCGTCGGGCCGATCTGCGAATCGGGCGACCAGATCGGCAACGAGCGCCTGTTGCCGCCGACCGAAGAAGGCGACGTGATCCTGATCGCGAACACCGGCGCGTACGGTCACGCGATGAGCTCGCATTACAACTTACGCGAGCCCGCTCGAGAGCTTGTTTTGCAACGGGAAACGACGTCCGCCGACAAGCCGCGTGAGGCGTGGAACCGGGAGCGGCTGCGGGTGTCCGAGTAGGTCGGGATAAGCGCGCCAGCGCGTTCCCGGCAATCGCCGGCAACGGCCTGCGGTCCCCGGATCACGTCCGGGGCAGGCTTATGCCGGCCTACGACGGCCGCGGCGATTCGAATCATTTGCGGAACAGCCACAGGAGCAAGGAGATCACGATGCTCGCCACGAGCATCGTCACGAGCGGGAAGTAGAGCTTGAATCCCGGGCGGTCGACGAATATGTCGCCCGGCAGGCGCCCGAGCGGCAGCTTCGCCAGCCAGGGCCACAACAGGCCGGCGACCAGAATCAGAATGCCCAGTGCGATGAGCAGACGCTGCATGCACCCATCCAGGGCTGAACGGAGATCGAGACAGCATGAGCTTACCGGATGCAGGCCGGCACCGCGATGATGCAATCTTTTCCGACGGATCGCCGGCACGTAGAATCCGCGCGATGTCGGCCCCTGATCTCGACGCTTTCAAGCATGCGGCGGCGCGCACCGTGCAGGCGCTCGCGGACTATGCGATAGCCAGCCGCGCGGGCGAGGGTCCGGCCGTCAGGCTTCCGCCGATTCGCGAGCTGGCGGAATCACTGGATGTTCCCCGCCTCATCCGTGAGGGCGGGCTTTTCGAGGAGCGCTACTTCGGTTTCCTCGACGACTATCT
>JBOIDB010000056.1:0-22775 GCA_050740235.1 Gammaproteobacteria bacterium | reverse complement strand
CGGCCGTGCGCTGTCCGCGACCAGCTTGCGCGAGATTTCCGAATAGGGAATGTGATGCGGGCGGCTGGTTGAAGTGGTCATCTCTCGATCCTCTTGATCAGGCGGATATTCCGTTTCATCAGTTGGTTTGATGCGCCAGGCCCGCAAAGGGTTTGAGGGCGTTGCTTGCATTCCGCCGGGGTTCACCCAACGATAGCCGCGTGGAACGCATCGTCACGGTCTATCGGTCGCAAATGCGCAGCGCGTGCGAGGAACGCGCGCTGGTCTTGACGGCGATCGGCATCGACGCCGAAGTCGTCCACGATGCCGGCGGCTGCGGACTCATCGTGGATGCCGGCGACGCGCCGCGCGCGATCGACGAGCTTGCCCGATACGACACCGAGAATCGCGGGTGGCGGCGGCCGCGCCGCGATCCGCTGCCGAAACGTTCGAGCGGTTGGCCGGGCGTGCTGGTTTACGTCGGCGCATTGCTCTGGTTCGCGATCTGCCAGAACCAGGACCTGTTCGGCTTCGACTGGCTGGATGCCGGACGCATCGACGGCGGGCTCATCCGGGACGGCGAATGGTGGCGGGTGCTCACGGCGCTCACGCTGCACGTCGACACCGGTCACCTGCTCGGCAATATCGGCTTCGGAGCGGCCTTCGGCTACTTCGCCGGCCAACTTCTCGGCTCCGGTCTGGCCTGGTCGAGCATTCTGATCGCGGGCGGGCTCGGCAATCTGCTCAACGTGCTCGTGCAGTCCGATGCGCATCGCGCCGTCGGCGCCTCGACTGCCGTATTCGCCGCGCTCGGCATCGTTGCCGCGTACGCGTGGGTGCATCGACGCGGCAGCGGCGATCGCTGGGCCTATCGCTGGGCGCCGCTGGTCGCCGGAGCAATCCTGCTGACGTGGTTCGGCACCGGCGACGAGAACACCGATATCGTCGCGCACCTGACCGGTTTCGTTTGCGGGCTGGCTCTGGGCGCCCTGTTCGGCACGAAGCTCCATGCGCTGGTCGAAGCGCGGCGGCCGCAGGTCATTGCCGCGGCAGCAGGCGCCGGCATGGTCATCGCGGCTTGGTGCATCGCGCTGGCATGACAAACGGCGTGATGTCATGAATGCGCCCTGCCGAGGCGAATCTGCCCGTAATACCGAGAAACCTGGACTGCTCGGGAGCATGCGGTGAACTAGGCTCGCATTTCGATCGAAAGGTCATCGATCCACGGAGGGACGACGATGCGTACATCCATGCGAACCATGGTTTTTCTGCTTGCCGTTATCGCCGCAGGCGTCACGACGCCGGCGATGGCGATCATGAGCTTCCAGGACGAATTGCGGCCGCTGCCGAAGGTGGTCGTCACGATCAACGCCGACCGCTTGAGCGAGGCTTTCGGCGTGCAATCGGTAGCCGGGAAATTCTGGGCGGTCGTCGGACAGCGTTATGACGCCATGGCGGAATTCCGCAATGTGGGCGGCCAGTTCCGCGCCGACGAAGTTTATGCGCGCTTCTGCCTCCCCCAATGCGGGCCGGCCGTTCGCCAGGCGAGCGCCGTGATCGCGCGCCGGCCCCGCAGCACGTTCCGCAGCGCCTTCACGCGGGCTTTCAATCGCGGCGAGCTGTCCCGACAACTCAGCAGCGGGCCGCCCGATCCCGGCGCCACTCTCATCGTCGGCGATTACCGTTACGGGACTTCCTACTGCATCTACGGCGATTGCGGGCTCAGCCAGATCATCGGCGCGGCGGGCTCGTCAACCTGCGTAACGGGCATGGACGGAAGAGTTTTCTGCGCCAACCTGTGATGCGCGCAGTTCCGGGGCCGCGCATTCGCGGCCCCGGGCACGGCTGGTCTATCATGGTGCCTTTCGTTGCAGACGAGAGGGAACGCCATGCAACTCGGCATGCTGGGGCTCGGCCGGATGGGCGCCAACATGGTCCGCCGCCTGATGCGAGACGGCCATGACTGTGTCGTTCACGATCACAAGGCAGCCGTCGTTGCCGCGCTGGCGGAAGAAGGCGCGACCGGCGGCGTGACGCTCGAGGAATTCGCTGGCAAGCTCGCTCGCCCGCGTTCGGTCTGGCTGATGGTGCCGGCGGGCGTCGTCGACACTGTCATCCGGGATCTGATACCGCTGCTGGAAGCCGGCGATATCATCATCGACGGCGGCAATTCCTTTTATCGAGACGATATCCGGCGGGCGCAAGAGCTCGGCAGCAGGCAACTTCACTACGTGGACGTCGGCGTCAGCGGCGGTGTGCACGGGCTCGAGCGCGGCTTCTGCCAGATGATCGGCGGCGAGCACGAGATCGTTGCGCATCTGGATCCCGTATTCGCCTCGCTCGCGCCGCCGGCCGATTCTGTTGCGCCGACACCGGACCGCGACAAGCCGGACAGCACTGCGGGCCAGGGCTATCTGCATTGCGGTTCCGCCGGCGCCGGGCATTTCGTCAAGATGGTGCACAATGGCATCGAGTACGGGCTCATGGCCGCCTATGCCGAGGGCTTCAACGTCCTGAAGCACGCGAATCGCGGCAAACGCGAGCGAACGGTCGATGCCGAAACCGCGCCGCTCGCGCATGCGGACAGCTATCGATACGACTTCGATATCGCCGAGATCGCCGAGCTGTGGCGCCGCGGCAGCGTGATCGGCTCCTGGCTGCTCGATCTCAGCGCGCACGCGCTGCTCGCGGATCCATCGCTCGACCATTTCGCGGGCCGCGTTTCCGACTCGGGTGAAGGGCGCTGGACGCTGCAGGCGGCGGTCGATACCGGGGTGCCCGCGCCCGTCTTGAGCGCAGCGCTGTTTGCGCGCTTCGGTTCGCGCGGCGAGGCCGACTTCGCCAACCGTCTGCTATCCGCTCTGCGTCACGAGTTCGGCGGTCACGTGGAAAAGGAAGACCTTTGAACAACTCAGACGCGCTCGTGCTGTTCGGCGCGACCGGCGATCTCGCTTACAAGAAGATTTTTCCGGCCTTGCAGTCGATGGTGCGGCACCGCCGACTCGATGTGCCGGTCATCGGCGTGGCGCTGTCGGGCTGGGACGTCGAACGATTGACGCAACGGGCGCGCAGGAGCATCGAAGAGCACGGCGGCGGCGTCGATCCACCGGCTTTTGAAAAGCTCGCGTCCCTGCTCGCCTATGTCGACGGCGACTATCGCGATCATGACACTTTTCGGCGCCTGCGCGAGGCGCTGGGGAAGGCGCGCCGACCGTTGTACTACCTCGCGATTCCACCGAGCCTTTTCCCTACCGTCGTGGAACACCTGGACGCTGCAGACTGCGCGAATGGCGCGCGCGTGGTCGTAGAGAAACCATTCGGGCGCGACCTCGCATCGGCGAAATCACTCAACGAAACCTTGCACGGGATTTTCCCGGAGGATGCGATCTTCCGCATCGACCATTACATCGGCAAGGAGCCGGTGCAGAACCTGATGTATTTCCGCTTCGCCAACTCGTTTCTCGAGCCGATCTGGAACCGCAACTACGTCGAAAGCATTCAGATCACGATGGCGGAGAAGTTCGGCATCGAAGGGCGTGGAAAATTCTATGAGGAAGCAGGCGCGATTCGCGACGTAGTGCAGAACCACCTTTTGCAGGTCGCCGCGCATCTGACCATGGAACCGCCGATCGGCGTCGGCGGAGAACCGATCCGCGACGAGAAGGTCAAGGTCTTTCGTGCCATGCGGCCGATGAGCGGGCGTACTCTCGTGCGCGGCCAGTTTCGCGGCTATCGCGACGAAGGGGGCGTTGCCGGGGATTCGCAGGTCGAGACCTACGCCGCCATGCGGCTGCACCTCGACTCATGGCGCTGGGAAGGCGTGCCGATTTTCATCCGCGCCGGCAAACGGCTTGCGGCGACGGCCACGGAAGTGTTCGTGACGCTGCGCAGGCCGCCGCAGAATATTTTCGGTGAGCCGCTGTCCGGGCACGGCAACTATTTCCGCTTCCGCCTGGGCCCGGACGAGGTGGCCATCGCCGTCGGCGCGTTGAGCAAGATGCCCGGCGAAGAGATGAAGGGTCGCGAAACGGAACTCTACGTCTGCAGCGAGGCAGCCGGCGAAATGGACGCCTACGAGCGGTTGATCGGTGACGCCATGGAAGGCGACCCGACGCTGTTCGCCCGCCAGGACGGCGTCGAGGCGGCATGGCGCATCGTCGATCCCATTCTCGGCGCGAAGACGCCGCTCCACGAGTACGCGCCGGGATCCTGGGGCCCCGAGGCTGCAAAGAAGCTGACCGCGAAGGTCGGTAACTGGCACAACCCGAGACCGGTCAATGAATGCTGCGACTGAATCCACGTGATGCTCGAGGTATTCGACTCTCCTGACCTGGCGTGCCGCGCCGCGGCCGCGACGATTGCGTGCAGCGCGCGCGAATGCATCGCCGAGCGCGGTCGTTTTCTCGTTGCGTTCAGCGGCGGCCGTTCGCCTGCCCGCATGTTGAGCGCTCTCGCCGGAGAGGATCTCCCGTGGAATTTCGTGCACGTTTTCCAGGTCGATGAACGGGTGGCGCCCGCGGGGCATTCCGACCGCAACCTGACCGGACTGAAGGCCAATCTACTGGAGCATGTCGCCATTCCGCCGATGCAGATTTATCCCATGCCGGTCGAAAGCGCGAACCTGTCGGCGGCGTCATCGGCATACGAGCGCACGCTCGCGAAGGCCGCCGGCAGGCCGCCGCTGCTCGATCTCGTGCATCTCGGCCTCGGCGAAGACGGGCATACCGCATCGCTGGTGCCGCACGACCCGGTCGTCGATATCAAAGGCTCTGAAGTGGCCGTGACGGGCGCCTATCAGGGACGCAGGCGCATGACGATGACCTATCCGATCCTCAATCGCGCCCGCGAAAGACTGTGGCTGGTGCTGGGTGAGCAGGCGGCCGACGCGCTGACTCGCATGCTCGAAGGGGATACTTCAATACCGGCTGGTCGCGTGAAACGGGAAAACTCGACGGTTTTTGCGGACAAGGATGCGGCGCAACGTTGAGCCTTGATTATCCTTCCGGCTGCCACAGCTGGATGGGATTGCCTTCCGGATCATAAAGCCGGGCAAAGCGGCCGTTCGGATAGTTTTCCTGATCGATCTCGACCTGGATGTCTGCGGCTCGCAGTTGAGCCACCATCGCATCGAGATCGCTGACGCGAAGATTTATCATCCAGGTCTTGCTCGTGTCGTCACCGAAATATGTGGTCGCCTGCTCGAACGGCGCGAACACGGTCGGTCCGGCATCCTGGTACCACGGCGACTCTTCGTAGCTCGTCGGCGTCATCTTGATGCCGAGATGATCCTCATACCATCGGGCGAGCGCCGACGTGTCGCGCGCACGGAAAAACAAGCCCCCTATACCGTTTACTTTTTCCATATCGACTCCCAGGACAGTCTCCGGTTCGAAGCCATCAAATGCCGGCGCAGACGGCTGGCAATAGCCAGGTAATGGCCGTTCGCGCAAGTCTCATCGCCTGCGGTTCGTTCATCGATCACTCACAGCCCCTTCATCTGCCCGGCGCCAGTTTCAGCACGAATTCCTCGATTTCATCACCGCCCGTGTTGGGCACCCACTGGTCCTCGCCGCAGATCGTGAACCCGCACTTTTCCAGAACGCGGATCGACGCGATGTTGTGCTTTGCGACATGCGCATACAACGTGCGTGCGCCCAGTTGATCGATCAATATCGACAGCGCACGAGTAGCGATGCCCTTCCCCCAATACGGCTTGCCTATCCAGTAGCCCACGTGCGGTTCACCGGATTGCTCGAAGCTGACGATGTTCCCGGCTACGTTGCCATCGAAAACTATGGTTTTCTTTGTGACAGTCTCGTCGGCCAGGATTCTGCTCCAGTGCGCGGTGAACGCTTCCCTGCCCCTGGCCGGGAACGCGGCCATGTCGACTGCATCCGGGTCGAGCTGCTGCTCGAAGAAGACCGGGAGGTCGGCCTCTGACACATCCCGCAGGAGAACGACTTTGGCCATGCTGCACATCGTGAGAGCTACCGGTTGAGCGCGGCCCACTGGAGAGCCTCCCGGCGCTCCAGACTCTCCTTCGGCCAGTACTTCTTGCGGTCGTAATACTCCTCTACGGCGGGCGTATTCGGCGGAAGCTCGACCCAGGGTTGCTTCGACGAGGTGAAAATATGGATGTCGGGCGGCAATCGGTCGGGTTCGTCCAGCGTGCCCACACGGACGAAGCGCACGGCATCGCCGGCTCCGGCGTAATTGCTCCAAAGGGCGATTCGACATGTCGGACACCGGGCGATCTTCTGACCCTTGCCGTTGTTCGACGGCGTGTTCACGACCTCGGGCTCGCCTTTGATTAAAACGACGCGATCCGCTTCGATCATGGCATTGAGTGCAAAGGCGGTGCCCGTTTCACGCTGACACCAGCGGCAATGACAGCAGTGGACGAACAACGGTGCGGACATCATGCGATAACGCACCGCGCCGCAAGTGCAGCGTCCCTCCACCGGGAATACTGCTCCGTCAATCACTGAGGTGACTTCTCCGCCAGCGCCGCCAGGGAGCGAAATGGAATGCGAATGCCATTTTCCACTTCGTATCGTGACAACTGCTCGGCTACCTCCTCCACGACCGCTGTCCGTGCCGCCGGCGCTGCGGCGCTGAAGCCGGCCGCCATCGGCGTTGCGCCGACGTGCCGCGGTACGAACGGGCCTGGCTCGGGCAGCGACAACTCGAGTTTCAGGGTTTCCACCCTCACGTCCTCGAAACCCGCCGATGTCAGCAAATCGCTAACCTGGCCGGAACTGGCCCGAGTATGGACGGAACGAGAATCCGTTCGTAGCGCTCGGCCGCCTCTCGAGCCAGTTGCCATTGCGTCGAAGTTTGCATCCCGTCCCCGTCAGACGAACCACGCGAAAACGAACACGCCTATCATCGCGATGGACAGCGCGACTTTGGCGAGCGTGCCGACCAGAAGGCCGACCCACGTGGCGACGCCGACTTCCGCGGCACGGCCGAGGCCGCGGCGCGTGGCAACCTCGCCGATCACCGCGCCGAGAAACGGACCGACGATCAACCCCGGCAAGCCGAAGAAGATGCCGATAATCGAACCGAGCAACGCTCCGGTGACGGCCCTCGGACTGGCGCCTACGCGTTTGGCTCCGAGCGCGCTGGCGAGAAAATCGCAGAGGATTCCGATGGCCGTCAGCAGCCCGAGAATGACCAGGCTCGCCATGCCGACATGCTGGTAGCCGTCGGCCCAGGCGGCGACCCAGAAGCCGGCGAACATCAGTGGCAGCCCCGGCAGCAATGGAAAAACGATGCCCGCGAGGCCGGCCACCACCATGGCGGTGGCCAGCAGCCACAGGAGCACCGTCAATCCTTCCATCGGGGTTTCCGGTTTACGAGTCGGGCAAGTGTACTTCGCGCCACGCTATCGTGCGGTCTCCCGCACCGATCGGCGCCGCCGCCGCATTGCGGGCATCGACGACGTCCGCCAGCTCCACCGGCAGTCCGTCGGAGGCATCCGCCGCATAAAACGAAACCGGCTCGCGCGTGCGCAATTCGAGATCAATCCGCACGCCGTCGGCGGGCGGCGCCACGATCTCGATCGTTCGCCAGGGCGATCCGGCCAGCCACTCCGGCGGCGCGACCGGTTCCTGCTCGACGCGCATAGCGTCCGGCTTCGCGGCCATCGGCAGCACGAGGAACAGCACACGGGCGTCGCGCAGCGATCGTAATTGCAAATGCAGCCGGCGGCCCTCCGCCGTCGGCGTATCTCGCAGAATTTCCAGCTCGGGCGCCGGGATTGCCGGTCCGGCGCGCCCCGCGAGCCGGGGACGATCGGACCAGGGCAGACTCTCGACGGGCTCCGATTCGAATCCGCCGATGCGCATGAGGTCCGGCGGGCGGTTATCGGGCGTAACGGAATCCGCGAACAGCCGGCCTCCGTCGCCAGCACTGACGTACAGCAGGTTGAGGGATTGCGGTACATCTGCAGTGAATGCAGGTCGCGCCACCGCGACCGCCGCGAGCGCGGCGAGGCAAGTCAGCGCCGCTCCGGCGGCCAGCGGCGCGCCGCGAGCAAGCCCGGCCAAAGCGGGCAGCAGCGGCAGCAAAGCGAGCGCCATCAAGAGCGCGACGCCCGGCAGAGCATCATAGCCGAGCGCCTCATAGCTCAGGTAGGCGAATGGGTACCACAACATTGCCGTGAAGACCGCCGCGGCACCGCCCCAGGTCGCCGGCCTCGAAAGCCAGGCGTGACCGGTCAGCACGCCGGCGATCAGCGGCAGCAACGGCAGGAAGCTCGTACCGGGCGCGACGACCACCGCGGCGATGGCAAGCAACGCAAAAGTGGACAAGGTGGAGAGCGACAGCGCGGCTTCGCCGACCCATCGTTGCGCAGGGCGCGCCGACAACGCGCACACGGCAACCGCGAGCATCATGAATGCGAAGACGAGCATCTCTCCCTGTGCCGTCCACGAAGCCGCCGCGGAGTCCGTTCCCGCCAGCGCCGCCTGCAATCCGATCGCCAGCACCATCGCGGCGACGGGCAGGAGCGGCATCAACAGGCAGGCCGCCAGCAGTCGCAGTGGCCGTAACTGGCCGCGGCGCGCCGATCGCACCGCAAGCGCAATCCAGCCGATCAGGCCTGATGCGAGCATCGCAAAGTTCCACCTCACAGGCCAGCCGACGAGCGCGGCGCCGAACAGGTCGAAAAAGACCCGGTCGCGAACCGCGACCGGCTCGGCATTCGTCGCCAGCGAGCGCGCCATGGCCAGCGCATTGTCGCCGTGGTGCTGCAATGACCCGAGGCTCAGATGATCGAGGTTGTCGAGCGGCGTGTGGTAGCGGGACGGACCGCCTGTAAATGCGAAGTTGACGCCGACAAGCCCTTCGCGTCGAAACACCGTGAAGTCGGTGTTGTTCGGCATGTGCTTGTAGATTTCATAGGCGAGCGAGCTGCCGACCGGATCCGGCAGGGCTTCGCTCGCGAGCGATACGATGGCGGCATTCCCCGATTGAGTCTCGAACAACTGGCTGGGCCCGCTCGTGCCCCGCGCTTCCAGATTCACGACGCTGCCGATGGCGGCGAATTCGGGCTCGCGCACGAAGGCTTCCGCGCTCAGCAAGCCGACCTCTTCGCCGTCACCGATGAGGAACCAGACGCTGCGCGGCAAGTCCGGCCCGGCACGGAGCGTCCTCGCGACTTCCATGATCGCGGCAACCCCGGCTCCGGCGTCGCCGGCGCCGGGACCGGACGCGACCGAGTCGTAATGCGTTGCCAACAGCACGCCCGGCTCTCCGCCAGTGCCGGGCAGCTGCGCGAGGATGTTGTCGACGGTCGCGCAGGAATCCCACCGATTGCAGACGAACCGCCGTCGCACTTCGGCGCTGTAGCCCATGTGTTCGAACTCGGCCAGGACGCGGTCGCGTACCGCGGCATTCGCGGCGCTGCCAGTCGGATGCGGGCGGCCATCGCCGAGAACGCGGGAGAGCATGTCGTAAGCACGCTCGGCGGAGAATTCGTCGGGCGCGGCATCCCCGGCTGCCGGCGACGGCGGCGACAAGCCATGCTGGCTCAAAGCCGCGACCAGCACGAATGCCGCAATGGCGGCAAGCGACGTCCCCTTGCGCGATCGTGAAGAAGGGGACATTCCTGATCTCCGCACTCAGCAGCGGCGCAGATGTACCGCGACGAGTGAGGAAATCAGGAATGTCCCCATTTTCTCCGCAAGAACAGGCGGATTATGCCTGCATCGGCTCGGGTTCCGGCCCGACGGAGGGACTCTCCCTCTCCTGCCAGTGGCGGCGTGCCATCAACGTGTAGATGGCCGGCACGACGAACAGCGTGAACGCCGTGCCGATGGCCATGCCGGTGGCCACGACGAGACCGATCGAGAAACGGCTCCCCGCTCCCGCTCCAGTGGCGAGAATCAGCGGCATCACGCCGAGCACGATGGCGGCCGTCGTCATGAGGATCGGCCGCAGGCGAATGGCCGCCGCCTGCTCGATGGCTTCGCGTCGGTTGAGGCCCTGCTCGATCTGCAACTTGTTGGCGAACTCGACCATCAGAATGCCGTGCTTCGATATCAGCCCGATCAAAGTCACCAGCCCGATCTGCGTGAATATATTGACGGTCGCCAGACCCAGCGTAAGCGGAATCAGGGCACCACAAATCGACATCGGTACGGCGATCAGGATGATCAGCGGGTCGCGGAAACTCTCGAACTGCGCCGCCAGCACGAGGAAAATCACGATCAGCGCGAACAGAAAAGTCAGCACGAGTGCGCTGCCTTCCTCGATGAACTGCCGCGATTCGCCGGCGTAGTTGACGCTGTAGCCGCCCGGCAGGATTTCCTCCGCCTTGGTCTGCAGAAATGCGAGCGCGTCGCCGAGCGTCACGCCCGGCACCATCACGCCCTGGATATTGGCGGAGTTCAACTGCTGAAATTGGGTCAGCCGGTTGGGCTGCACGTCGTGCGTCAGCCGCACGACCGTGGACAAGGGCACCATCTGGCCGTCGGAGGCGCGGATGTAGTACTCGTTGAGCTGACTGCCGTCACGCCGGAACCGGTCCTGCACCTGCGGGATCACCTCGTACGCCCGCCCTTGCAGGTTGAAGCGGTTGATGAATCCGCCGCCGTACAGCGTCGACAGCGAGGATCCGATATCCGCCATGTCGATGCCCAGCTCGGCGGCCTTGTTCCGGTTGATTTCCACCTGCAATTGCGGCTGATCGAACGTGAGGTTGGTGTCAACGAACATGAACAGACCGCTCTCCTGCGCGGCCTGAAGCAGTTCCTGCGTGTAACCGTAAAGTTCGTCGTAAGGCTCGGTCGTGTTGATGACGAACTGGATTGGCAGGCCGGACGCGCCCGGCAGCGAGGGGAAGCTGATCGCCACGGCTTCGAGGCCGGCGATGCTGCTGAGTTTTTCCTGCACCAGCGGCTGAATCGTCTGCTGCGAACGTTCGCGCTGATCCCACGGATCGAGAATCATGCCGGCGATCAGGTTGTTGACCGTGCCCAGGCCGTTGATCATGAAATAAGCTTCCATCTCCGGAACGCTCTTGAACGCCTTGTCGATCTCCTGGGCGTACTGCACCATGTACTCGTGGGTCGCGTTCTGCGGCCCGGTGGCGGAGACGAACACGAAGCCCTGGTCCTCCACCGGCGCCAGCTCCTGTTGCGCGCCGGTATAGAGAAAGAAACAGCTCACCAGCACGACGGCCGCGACGAGCAGCACGACCGGGCGCGTATCGAGCGCACCATGCAGCTTGCGCTGATACCAGCCCTTCAGCATTTCGAAGCGATGATCCAGCCACTTGGCCAGGCGTCCTTCCTCCTCGATGGGCTTCAGCAGCAGCGAGCACATCATGGGCGAAAGCGTCAGCGCGACGATGCCTGAGATGATCACCGCGGCGGCAAGCGTGAAGGCGAATTCCTGGAACAGGTTGCCGGTGAGGCCGCCGAGAAAGCCGATGGGCGCGTATACGGCCGCCAGCGTCAGCGACATGGCGATCACCGGCCCGGCGATCTCGCGCGCGCCTTTGAGCGCCGCGTCGAACGGCTTCATGCCCTCCTCGATATGTCTGTGAATGTTCTCCACGACGACGATGGCGTCATCGACGACCAGGCCGATCGCCAGCACCATCGCCAGGAGCGTCAGGATGTTGATGGAATAACCCAGTGAGAGCATGAAGAACATGGCGCCGATCAACGACAACGGGATGGTCACGACCGGAATCACGACCGCGCGCAACGCCCCGAGGAACAGGAAGATCACAGCGATCACGATGAGCCCGGCCTCCAGGACCGTCGCGATCACTTCGTGGACCGAGCTTTCGATGTATTCCGTGCCGTCGTAGACGACCTGCCCCTCCAGCCCGGCGGGCAGATTGTCGGCCACGCTCTCCATCTGCTCATGCACGAGCTTTGCGGCGGACAGCGGATTGGCGCCCGGCACGGGAGTGATGCCGATGTACACGGCACGCTCGCCGGTGAACAGCACCGAGGAGTCGTAGTCCTCGGCGCCCAGCTCCACGTTCGCCACGTCCTCGATGCGGATCAGGCTGCCGTCGTCCTGGCGCAGCACGATGTCGCCGAAGCCTTCCGCCTCGTGCAGATCGGTGGCGGCGGTGATGTTCACCGACACGAAGTCACCCTTGGTCTCGCCGACCGCGGCGAGGAAGTTGTTCGCCTCGAGCGCCTCCGCCACGTCGACAGCGGTCACGTCCAGTGACGCCATCTTGACCGGATCCAGCCAGATCCGCATGGCGAACGTGCGGGCGCCGAGCACGTCCGCGCTGGCAACGCCCTCCAATGTCTGCAACTGCGGTTGCACGACGCGGATCAGGTAATCGGTGATCTGCTCGTCGGTCATCGCGCTTTCGCTGTAAAAGCCGATGTACATCAGCGCGGAACCCAGGGTCTGGCCCATCTGGATCACCGGCGCCTCCGCCGACGGCGGCAGCTCGTTGCGCACCTCCGCGACCTTGGCCTGAATCTCGGTGAAGGCCTGGTAGCGATCGTAATTGAGCTCGAGATGCACCGTGACGGTGCTGAAGCTCTGCCGGCTCTCGGACGTGAGGTAATCGATGCCTTCCACCGAGGCGACCGCCCGCTGGATCGGCGAAGTGATGAAACCCTGGATCAGGTCCGAGTTGGCGCCCGAATAGAACGTCGTGATGATGATCTCGGTCTGCTCGATCTCGGGATACTGGCGCAGCTCCAGCTCCTGCCATGCGCGCAGGCCGAGCAGCAGAATCAACAGGCTCACCACGGTGGCGAGTACCGGGCGCTTGATGAACAGATCGGTAAAGCTCATTGGGCGGCCTCGGTCGCCAGCGCCACCTCGTTGTTGACGTTTACCGGCGCACCGTCACGCAGCTTCTGCGTACCGGCGGTCACCACCATGTCGCCCGGCTCGATACCCTCGAGCACTTCGATCATCCCGCCGTTGGAGCCGCCCACCTGCACGAATCTCTGCTTGGCGACGAGCTTCGGCTTGCCGCCTTCGGACTGATCATCCTCCTGCACGACGTATACGGCGTCGCCGTGCAGCGAGTAACTGATCGCCGTCTTCGGCACCGCCACGACCTCCTCTTCCGCGCCGGCCAGCACCGACACATCGGCAAACATGCCGGGGCGCAACAAGCCCTCCGGATTTTCGACCAGCGCCTGCACGGCGAAGTTGTGCGAAGTCGGGTCCACGATGACGGATACCGCGTTCAGCTCGCCGCTGAAGGACTGCTCGGGATAGGTGGAGACGCCCACGCCCACCGACTGACCCGTCGCGACGTCATCGACGAATTCCTCCGGCAACGAGAAATCGGCATACAGTTGCTCGAGCGACTGCAGGGTGACGATCATCGTGCCTTCAGGCAGGTATTGGCCGAGATTCACCTGGCGAATGCCCAGCGTGCCGTCGAACGGCGCCCGGATGGCCTTTTTCGCGATCGTCGCCTTCAGCGCCGCGACAGCGGACTCGGTCTGTTGCAACTGGCTTTGCGCCTGGTCGAGGGCCTCGGCGGACGTGAGCTGCTGCTCGATCAGCTCCCGCGTGCGCTCGAGATTGATGCGCGCGAGCTTCACCTGTGCTTCGAGGCCCGGCAGCTCCGCCTGCTCGATCGAATCGTCCAGTTGCACGATCAATTCGCCCTGCTCGACGACATCCCCCGACGCGAATGCAATCTCGCGCACCGTGCCGGACACTTCATTGCTGATGTCGACGCCTCTGACGGCGCTGAGCTGACCGACCGCGGTTATGCGCGGCTGCCAGCTCTGCAGCTCCGCCGGCGCAGTGGACACCGTCGCCGGCGGCGGCTGGAAATCTGCGAAGTACTGGCCCATGAAGTAATTGCCCACGGCCTTGTAGGCAAAAATACCGCCGAATACGAGCGCGAGGGCGACAACGGCGATAGTCATGCGCTTTTTCATTTGCGTGTCCTCAATTGGGCACGTCCGGTCCCGTCACTGGGCCGGGTTCTCGACAGCAGCGGGTAGAAGCGTTCAGGGCCGCGTGCCGCTCGGCCGTGTGCGCTGATCCATACGACCCGCCAGCCCTGCCGAAATTCCCGCGCTCCGTACGTTTTCCATTTGGTGATTGGTGACCGGCTCGATCGCGAGGCAATCGAGTCGATGGGGCCGGTTGGGGGGAACTGGTAATTTTATCGCATTTCGGGAGCCGCAGCGAAGGCCGCAAGGAATATGACGGCAACATCGGTCAAGCTCCCGTTCAGGCTGCGTTAGTATCATTCGCAATACGCATCGCTACGGCGCCTCGCAGCCCGGGGTCACATTCATGAAATATTCGGCACTGCTTCTGATGGCCTTGTTGCTGGCGGCCGGCTGCGCCCGCGACCGTCCGATCGTCGACACGAAAGGCGTGAATCCGGTCGCATACCGGCAGGATCTCGCCGAATGCCAGAATTATGCCCGGCAGGTCGAAACGGGCCGCCAGGTCGCCGGCGGCGTGGCGGCCGGCGCCGTCGTCGGCGGACTGTTCGGTGCCGCGGTCGGCGACAGCGATACCGCCAAGCGAGGCGCGGGCGCCGGCTCGGTCGCGGGAGGCGCGAGAGGCGCCGGACACGCCGCGCACGAGAAAGAGCAGGTCGTCCGCAACTGCCTGCGCGGACGCGGTTACCGCGTGCTCAACTAGCGACCAGGTTCAAGCCTGCCGGATCAGCCGTCGGCTTTCGTGCGCACCCTGGAGCTGCTGCGAGGGAAGCGCGGCAGCTCGTCGTCGGTCGCGAACCAGGAAATCCGCTCGCTGACCCACACGTGATCGTCGATGCTCACGCGGTCCGGCTCGTCGAGGCTGCCCACGCACACTTGCACACGGTCGTCCAGGACCTCTTCGCGCATGCCCAGGGTGCTACCGCATGACGGGCAGAAGCCTCGTTCTGCGTATTCCGAGGATCGATACCACGTCGGTTCGTCCGAAAGCCACTCGAAGGACGTGATCGGGAAGTGAACGAACGCGAGCGCCGGCGCGCCCGAATGCCTTCGGCACATAGAGCAATGACAAATGACGCCGCGAACCGGTGCTGTTGTCGCGCGATAGCGGACAGCCCCGCAAAGGCATCCTCCTTCATATGGCACTTCAGGTTGCATCCAGTCACCCCCAACTTGTTGCTAAGTACTTCTTCGATGGTTTCTTGCAGCCCGCGGCTCGCTGCGACGCCTTCGCTGAATATGAACTTTATCCCATCGCACTGATCAGCTCGCTCTAATGACAGCGTTGCCGCTTTGGATGTAAGTCCTGGCATTGCCAAATCCCATCTTCTCGAGCAGGTCAACCAGCCCCTTCATGGGAAACGTGTACTTTCCGCCGAGTCCGCGGATCAACGCTATGTAGGTTCTCATCGCAGCCAGCGATCGAGCCAGGCGTTGACTCTCGTGTGCCAGTAGACCGAGTTGTGCGGCTTCAGCACCCAGTGATTCTCGTCGGGAAAATAGATGAATTCGCTCGGAATGTCCTGCCGTTGCAGGGCCGTGAACGCCGCGAAGCCCTGAGAGTCCGGTATGCGATAGTCCTTCGCGCCGTGAATGACTAGCATCGGCGTCTGCCAATTCTCGACGAACCGGATCGGATTGTGCTTCTCGAAGCCCTTCGGCCCTTCGAACTGCGGCCCGCCGAACTCCCATTCCGGGAACCAGAGCTCCTCGGTCGCGTAGTAGAACATTCGCGTGTCGAAAATTCCGTCGTGATTGACCAGGCAGTCGAAGCGCTCCGGCCATTTGCCGGCGATCCAGTTGATCATGTAGCCGCCGTAGGAGGCGCCGAGTGCGCAGACACGCTCGCCGTCGAGCCACGGATACTTCTCGAGCGCGGCCTCGAGACCTTTTTGCAGATCGACGAGCGGCTTGCCGCCCCAGTCGCCGGATATCGAGTCGGTGAATGCCTGCCCGTAGCCGGTCGAGCCGTGAAAATCGACGAAGACCGCGGCATAACCGGCGCCGGCGTAGGTCTGCGGGTTCCAGCGATAGTGAAAATGATTGCCGAAGCTGCCCTGCGGCCCGCCGTGAATGAGGAACGCGACCGGATACTGTTCACCCGACTCGAAATCGGCCGGCTGGACGACATAACCATGGACGCGATCGCCGTCCGCGCCTTCGAATGAAAACTGCTCGTACTCGCCCATGCGTACTCGAGCGAGCCGCTCTTCATTGAGCCGCGTGAGCTGCTCGAGGCCGCGGCCGTCGGCGCCGACGCGATACAGATCGGCGGGCGCACGCAAATCGTCGCGCATGAATATGATGCTCTGACCGGCGATCGCCACCCCGCCGACGTTGCCGTCCCCGGCCAGCTTGCGCGGCTCGCCGCCGTCGAGATCGATGCGCCAGAGCGGCGTCTCACCGAGATCGGCAGCCGTGACGATGAGCGCGCGCCCGTCGGCCGTGAATGCGAGCGATCCGGCGGAGCGATCCCAATCGGCGGCGATCTCGCGCGTTTCGCCTGATTCGAGATCGCGCAGCCGGATGCCGAAGCGATCGGCCTCGAATCCGGCGCGGCGATGCGCGCGATACGCGAGCCACCGGCCATCCGGCGAGACGACCGGTGTAGCGTCCCAGGCGTCGTTCTCAGTCGTGAGATTCTCGGGCCTGCCGCCCGTCACGCTCACGCGGAACAGATCGAAATTGGTCGACCACGGCTCTTCGCGCCCGGCCACGCGCGCCGAGAAGATGACCGCGCGGCCGTCGCGCGTGAATGTGAAATCGCCAGCGCCGCCGAACGGCTTCGAGGGCACGTCCGCATCGAGCGAACCGCTCAGGCTCACCGGCTCACCGGACACGCGTCCGTCGTCGCCGAGCGGCACGGCGAACAGCACAGAGCGCCGGCCGTCCATCCATTTGTCCCAGTGGCGCATGAAAAGCTCGTCGAAGCTCTGCGCGGATACGGGCGATTTCCTGTGAGCATCAAGCCGCGCCTCGGTGCAAGCCAGATCTTCGCAATCGACGAAGACGTCCATGCCGACGGCCAGATGGCCTCCGTCCGGCGCGATCGCGAAGGCGTTGACGTCGAATGGCAAATTGGTAACCGCCGCGGGCTCGCCAGTGTCGGGCAACAGCCGCCAGACCTGGTTGCTGCCCGAACGATTCGAGAGGAAGTACAAGGCGCCGGCGGCGCCCCAGAGCGGGCTCGAGTCGTCCGCCGCGTGCGTAGTCAACCGGCGCGCCTCGCCGCCGCTGGCCGGCATGAGCCAGATATCCTTGCGCCCCTTGTCTGCCTTCATATCGGTTTCGCGCACGACGAACGCCACCTGCTTGCCGTCGGGCGACGCGGACGGCTCGTCGACACGCACCATGCGCACGAGGTCGGCAGCCGAGAACCGGTGCGTATCCGCGCTCGCTGCAACAGATATCATCCCGACAATCGAGCCGAAAATGAAACGAGCCACTTGATGCACAGCGAGTTCCGTCGAGTCAGGTCAGGGGGGAATGAACCCTAAGCCATATGAGACTGCGCGCGCAACATCTGGCCCGTTATCCGCGACCCGCGCGACGAAACAGGCGTGGCGAAACATCGGCAACGACTCGGAATCGCAGCTGAATTCAAGCCGGCGTGACTGGCGCGCCTCCACCCAGCATAATGACGTCACCATCATGGACTCTGTCGTGCACGGACTCCGGCTTCGAATGCCGGCTGCGTTCTTTGTTGCTGCGCTCGTGGCGCTTTCGGCTTGCGACGGAGCTGAGCCCGCCAAGGTCGCCGGCGCGCGCGTCCTGCCTTCGCCCGCCGGCCCGGACAGCGGCGAGCCGCATCTGAGCCTCACGCCGGAGGGCGATGCCTTGCTGAGCTGGCTCGAGGAAGTCGAGAGCGGCGTTCAGGCACTGCGCTACTCGATTCTCGACGGAGATCGCTGGAGCGCGCCGCGCGAGATCGCGCGCGGTGCCGACTGGTTCGTGAACTGGGCGGACTTCCCGTCGGTTGAAGCCTGGAACGGCGGACGCATGACCGCCCACTGGCTCGCGAGACGTCCCGGCGGCACCTATGCCTACGATATCGCCATCTCACAGTCCGAAGACCAGGGACGAACCTGGAGTGCGCCGTTTGTGCCGCATCAAGACGGCACTGCCACCGAGCATGGCTTCGTTTCGCTGTTTATCGTCGATAACGACGTCGGCGCCTTGTGGCTCGATGGCCGCAACATGAGCGGGAGCGTGCATGCAGCGCACTCCGCATCTGGCGAAGCCATGACATTGCGCGCCGCATTACTTTCGCCCGAGGGTGGCACGACGGACGAATGGCTGATCGACGATCGCGTTTGTGACTGCTGTCAGACGGATACGGCGGCAACGTCGGAAGGCATCGTCGCCGTTTATCGCAATCGCACCGAAGAGGAGCTGCGCGATATTTTCGTCGTGCGATTCGACGGAACGAAGTGGAGTGAGCCCGCGCCGATCGCCGAGGATGGCTGGCGGATTGCCGGCTGTCCGGTGAACGGTCCGGCCGTGGCGGCGCGTGGCCAACGAGTCGGCGCAGTCTGGTTCACGGCAGCCGACGGCGAACGCCGCGTCTATTTTGCGCAATCCGGTGACAGGGGCAAGACGTTCGGCGATCGCGTGCGCGCGGATGCCGGCTCTCCACTTGGCCGTGTCGACGTAGCGTTGCTCGACGCCGGCGCAGTCGTGAGCTGGCTCGGCAAATCGCAGCACGGCCACGCCGAAATACGGCTGCGCTATATCGATCTCGCGGGCGAAGCGAGCGACGTATACGTCCTCGCGCAAACGTCGGCAGCGCGCTCGGCAGGCTTTCCGCAGATGGTCGCGAGCGGCGGCCGGCTGGTATTCGCCTGGACAGAGACGGGTGGGCCGACGCGGGTACGGACTGCGGTGCTATCGCTGACCGGCGAAGCTGGTTTGACTCGCGCGACGAATTCGGTTAATTGACTGAACCCTTTCCTTACGCCCGACCTCACGAGGACGATATGCAGAAACGGAAATTCCTACTTGCGCCGCTCGCGCTGGCCGTTGCGGGCCTGTTTGCCTGCAACCCGGACCGCCAGGACGAAGAAGACACGACCCCGCCGGATCCGCAGGCAGACACGGCCGCGACAGGCGAGCAGGTCACGAAGCTCGTCGAAGACTATTACGAAGAGAATATCGCGCTGTTTCCGCTGTTCGCGACCTTCAACGGCGATCACCGCTATGACGATCGCCTCGCCAACAGCATCGGTCCCGAGCACATTCAGAAGGCGCGCGCCCTCGAAGAGAAGTATCTGGCCGGGATCCGGAACATCGATCCGGCCGGCCTCGAAGGCCAGCAGCTGCTGAGCCACCAGATCTTCGAGCGCGATCGCATGGATGGGCTCGCGGGCTTCCAGTACCCCGGGGAGCTGGTTCCGATCAACCAGTTCTTCAGCATGCCGAACCTGTTCGCGATGCTCGGCTCCGGCACGAGCGTCCAGCCTTTCACGACGGTCGAGGAATACGAGAACTTCCTCGGCCGCGTCGACGGGTTCGTGGTCTGGATGGAGCAGGCTCGCACGAACATGCTCGAGGGCATGAAACAGGGCATCGTGCAGCCGCGCGTGCTCATGGAGAAGACGCTGCCGCAGCTCGAGGCGCACATCGTGGAAAACCCGGCGGAAAGCATTTTCTACCGGCCTGTCGCCGAGATGCCCGAGTCGTTCAGCGAGGAAGACAGGCAGCGTCTGACGGAAGCCTACACGACGGCGATCGAGCAGCAGATCGTGCCGGCCTACCGGATGATGCACGAGTTCATCCGCGACGAATACCTGCCGGCCACGCGCGATACGGTCGGACTCTCGGCGCTGCCGAACGGCCGTGACTGGTATGCCTACCTGGTCGGAACGACGACGACGACCGATCTGACTCCGGAGGAGATTCACAAGATCGGCCTCGACGAGGTCGACCGCATACATGGCGAGATGCAAAAGGTGATGGAGCAGGTGGGCTTCGAAGGGGACCTCCAGGCGTTCTTCGAGTTCCTCGACACCGACGATCAATTCTATTTCGACGACAAGGAAGCGCTGCTCAGTGGCTATCGCGAGTTGAGCGACGACGTCGAAACAAAGACGCTGAAGATTTTCAACGCCATGCCGGAGGCGGACTTCGAGATTCGTGCGGTCGAACCGTTCCGCGAGCAGTCCGCGTCGGGCGGCTCGTACATGGCCGCGGCGCCGGACGGCTCACGGCCGGGCGTGTTCTACGTCAATACCTACGACTTGTCCGCTCGGCCGAAGTGGGCGATGGAGTCCTTGTACCTCCACGAGGCCGTACCGGGTCACCATTTCCAGATCTCCATCCAGCGCGAGTTGGAGGAGTTGCCGCGATTCCGTCGCTTCGGCGGCTACACGGCTTACAACGAAGGCTGGGGCCTGTACGCGGAGTCGCTCGGCAAGGAGATCGGCGTCTACCAGGATCCGTACCAGTATTTCGGGGCGCTCGCGGCGGAATTGTTCCGTTCGATCCGCCTGGTGGTCGACACGGGCCTGCACGCCAAGGGCTGGACGCGCGAGCAGGTGCTCGACTACATGTACGAGAACACCGCCATCGGGGAAGCGCGCGCTGTTTCGGAGACGGAGCGGTACATCGCCATCCCGAGCCAGGCGCTCGCCTACAAGATCGGCGAGCTGAAGATCACCGAGCTGCGGCGTCGCGCCGAAGAGCAGCTCGGCGAGAGCTTCGACGTGAAGGAGTTCCACACGCAGATACTCGGCGCGGGCGCGCTCCCGCTCGACGTCCTGGAAGCGAAGATCGAGCGCTGGATCGGCAACGAGCAGAGCCAGCTCGCCGATGCGGCTTAGGAAAAAACGCCAGGCCGGCTGGTTAATCTTCGCGCGTGAACTGAAGCCGCACTTTCGCGCGGCGATCCACGGGTTGTCCGGCGCGGAGCTCGGGTAGAAATTTCCACTGCTCGACGGCCTCGATCGCGGCGCGTCCGAACCAGCCTGGCACCTGCTCGCCGGTGACCTCGATCGCGCGCGTGAGGCCCGTCTCGGTGACGGTGAACTCGACGTCGATCCAGCCTACTATGTCGCGCACGTAAGCTCGCCGGGGATACTCGGGCGCTACCATCTGCACGGCCTTGAGCTCGGTCACTTCGACGGGGTCCGCGTCCAGCAGGGCGCCGGCGCCGGGCTGAGGGTCGATGGCCACCGGCCGCGTGCTGGCGATCTGTACCGGCGCCTCGCTGATTGCCTGCTCCAGACTTTCGCTCTCGACTTGCGCCGGGGGCGATTGCGCAAGCGCCGCTTCGGCGAGCGCCGCTTCGGTCTGCTCCAGCTCCGCGTTCAATGCCGCTTCGGTGAGGGCTGTCGCCTCTTTCATCACCGCTTCGGCCGCCATGGCTTCGGCGATTGCGAGAGACTCGCGGCGCGCGGTCGATGCTTCCGCCCGCACGTCGAGCTCGTCGACTTTATTCAGCCAGCGCGTCGCGGCGCTGAAGTCCCGCTCGAGGATCGCCGCGTCCGTCATCGACAGCAGGATGTCGGCAAATCGCTCGATCGCACCGACGACCTCTTCGTCTTCCGGATGAACGGCCTGCAGCGACAAGAGGTGAAACATCGCGCTGTCGTTCTCGGGACGAGTGAGGTTATTCGACTCTATGCGTTCGTTCGCGAGCGCGAGCCGCTCGAACATCGCCCTCCGTTCGCCGGGCTCCGCCGGCGGCTCGCTTGCGGCGGCCGCCAATGCCGCGGCGAGGTCGGGCGGCCCGCTCGCGACCGTCATCACACCAAGCTCTTCGATCGGGTGCAGGGACGCAATCGACTGCTCCTGCCGCTCCGGTTCCTTCGACCCTGTGGCCATCAGCGCAACTTCGTTTGGCTTAGTCGCCTTGGCCGCGACAGGGTCGCGACGTTCGGGGTCGTCCTGGGCGCGGAGCACGAGCGCCAGCACGACGGCGGATGCCAATGCGCCGGCCAGGCTGCCGCCGATCATCAACCGTCGGTGCGAAGCCCGGCTCGCCTGCGGGTGCGTTGCGCAGGACACCTCAGGCAGGGCGTCCTCGAGCCACTCCCCCGAATGCGGCTCCGTCCTGTCGCCATCCCAGTCGGGGTCCGTCGCCATCGCACCGGCTTCCGCGGCGCTGCCGGCATCGCGCGCCTGAAGATACTGGCGGACCGCGTTTTGTACCTGCAGACGTATCCGCCCGACGGACAGCGGCTTCAGCATGACGCTGTCGACCTGCCCGCTGTTGATCGATTCGATCAGGGATTCCGCCGCGTCGCGATCGCCGACGCCGATGATCGACAGGTCCGGAACCCGTTGGCGGAACCTGGGCGCGAGATCGCGAAAGGCCGGACTCTCGGCGAGGTCGGTGATCAGCACGGCCACGTTGCGCTCGTTCAGCAGCTCGATCGCGAGCGCCGGCCTGCGCGCGTGGTGCACGCGATGCCTTCCCTCGAGCGCGGAGCCAATCCCGGAGATGAGCGCGCCGTCGCGGCTCAGGACCAGAACTTCGATATCGCTGCCACGCGCGAAGGGGGACGCGAGATCGCTGGAGTCAGTGTCGAGGGGTACCGACATACTCTTAGTTCTTATAGTTATCGGCCGCACAACCCGGGCTGCGAGCGACTGCGAATATAACATAATGCAGCGCCCGGCAATATCGGCGGCGGGCACGGCTTCCGCCGGTGCGACGAAAAGACTACATGACCGGCGCGGTATTTATTGTTCGCGCGTGAACTGAAGGCGTACTTTCGCGCGGCGCTCGACCGGCTGTCCGTTGCGCAGCTCGGGCTGGAACTGCCATTGCTCGACGGCCTCGATCGCGGCCCGGTCGAACCAGCCGGGGGATTGCTCGCCCGTTACGTCGATGGAGCGCGTGATGCCCGTTGCCGTCACGGTGAACTCGATATCGATCCAGCC
>JBOIDB010000055.1:0-4707 GCA_050740235.1 Gammaproteobacteria bacterium | reverse complement strand
CGCTCGACGGCATCCTGCGCCGGGTCGTTGCGCAGCATCAGGACATCGATATCGTCGATCTCGATGCGCTCGTATTCGATTTCGTCGCCCTGCAGGTCCTTGATCAGGCTATCCGGCGATCGGTACTTCTTCTGTGGCAGGCGGCGCGCGTGCGCGCGGATGGTGTCGTCCGTGTCGTAAACCAGATCACCGACGGTGATGTACCAGACCTCGTGCTCCAGCCTGCAGGCTTCACGCGCGAGCGTCGTGGTCGTGAATCGCGGATATTCCTTCGCCACGTCGTTGACGAAAAATGCCAGCTTCATGAGGCGACTCCCAGGACTTCGAATATCGTCCTTCGACCGCAGTGCAGAATGCGTTCCAGCGCGGCCTTATCGTCGCAGTAACGCGGCCGGATGCCGGGCGGCTTTACGATACCGCGCTGCAACAGCTCGTCGATCAGCGGCGCCTGGGCGGTGTTCAACTTGCCGAGCAGCAGCAGGTCGAGCGATTCTGCGCCGTCCAGGAACCGCATGACATCCAGCATTCCCTTCAAATACACGGCGTCCTTGGTCAGGCCGCCGCCGCGAAAAACGCGCATGGTGATGTTATAGGCTGTCCGCGGCGAGAAGCGATAGTCCTCGCGCAGGCGTTGGAAGACTTCGACGAAAGATGCGCCGTCGATCAGGCCCTGCACTGCGACCACGCGCCCGGCGATCGTGCGCACGCGACCCAGGGTCAATCCGTCCACGGCGTATTCCGCCAGCACCGCGAGACCCTCCTGCGTGCTGTCGAAGTGCGCGAGTCCCGACGCGAGCAGGCCGAACGGCTGCTTCGAGCCGTTGAAGTGCGTGACGATGTGCGTGCCGAGCTCGTGCTGGATGAGCGGATCGACCCGGCCGGGCGCGAGACACAGCATGGCGCTGACATACAACGCACCCTCGCTGACCATGAGCCCCGCGGGGATGTCGTCGCGAATCTGCACCGTGGGATCGAATTCGTCGCTGCGCTGCCGGTACCACTCGAGCTCCTCCGCGAGGATCGCGCAGAATGCTTCGGCGCCGACCTCGCCCGATGCGCCAACGGGCTTTGCGGAATCACGGCGCAGTAGGTCCTGTGCAAGCTCGAGGAGCTCAGGCTCGACACCGCCGAAAAGCTGCAGGCTGCCGAACAGGAACTCCGGCGAGCCGCGATCCCTGAGCAGTGAAATCCGCTGGTCCAGCTCGAGGCGCTTGTCCTCGAACAGGTGCTCGACGACGGGATCGTGAATGCGTTCCAGCGGCACCGAAAAAAGCCTGCGCTTGAGCTGCGCCGGATCGAACGGCAGCGGCCGGTAATAGAAGACCGGCGCGCGCTCGAATTCCGCTTTCTCGAATTCCTGCCAGGCGGACTCGGAGTTCACGGGCGTCGTCAGCATCAGCAGGTCGAATGCGCCGCAGATCTCGAGGATCTCCCGATCGCACTCCGCGGCTGCCTGCTCGAAGTGCCTCGGGGCGAGCGAGATCGCGCGCCGGTCGCCGAGGTGAATGTCGTTGTCCGCGCAGAAGCGAAACACCGCTGCGCGAACTGCGGCGCCGAGCGGGCGGCGCAGACGATCCAGCACGCCGGGGTAGAACACGCCCTCATCGGCACCGTGGAAGATAGCCGGAATCTCGATGCCGATGTGATGCCATTTCGGCTCGGCATCGCCGGTCGGCGGCAGCAGCGGCGCGGCGACGTCCGGCGGCTTCACGCGCCCGGTACGCACGACGGTCGAATCCAGCCGGAAGCCCGGAATCTTCACGGCTCCGAGCCGATCGGCCAGCACCTGCGCCGTGCCGGCCACGGCGTCGTGCTCGCCCGTGACGATTCGAAACTTCGCGCGCGGGCGGACGCCGGCGCCCGGCGCCGAAACAGGCGCGGACCACACCTCGATCAGCAGGAAGGCTTCCAGGCGTTCACTGATGTCGGCGGCAATGGCCGATACGAGCTCCGTCAGCGCCTCGGCCTCGAGCGCGGCCTCCTTCACGATCAGGTAAGCGGGCTGGGTCGTGACCAGCCTGGCGGTACCTCTGTCGTGCCCTTTCGCCGGGCGGCGATATACGACGAAGAACGGCAGGCGCCGCTCGATATGGAGCACGCCGCCCCGCGGAATGCGTTTGCGAAGAAACCGTTCTTCCTCGAGCGCCGAGCGAGCGATATCCGCAAGCGTTTCGACATCCTGAAGATTTCGATCGGTCAAGCCGCCAGCTCCGCTTTGAGGCGGCCGATCGCCTTCCGGAATGCATCGGCGAGCTGATCGATCGCCCGCTGGTCCGGCTCGCCTGTCCATTCGTTCATGTAGATTTTCTTCACTTCGACGGCAAGCGCGCAGGCGCGCGGAAAATTCGCGTCGATCCAGCGGGGAAAATGCCGGCCGAGAAATTTGACGTTGACGCGCACGTCCAGGCGCCGTCCGTTCACGCGACACTTGGAAAGCTCCTCGATCAACGCCTCGACGAGGAACCCCCAACGCTGCATATCCAGATCGTGCGTGCCGACGTTGATGTCCGGATTCTCCGCCTGCGGCTTCGCTTTTCCGTCACTGCCGTTCCGTCGATGGTTGAAGGAGTGAAAGTCCAGAACGACGAGTCGGTCCCAGTGTGACGACATGGCTTCGAGCAAAGCGCGAACCGTCTCGTAGAAGGCCAGGTATTGAGCGCGGCTGCTCTCCACGATCACCTCTGGCGGCCGGGATTTCCAGATGTCGAGCCCCCACGCATCGCCGGGCTCGATATAGATCGCCTCTTCCGGTTTGCGATTCAGATCCATCTCGAAGCGGGAACGATGTACGATGACGCTGACATCGCCGAGCGCAGCCCAGCAGTCGGTGTGCGGGTCCTCCTCGCGCAACCGCGTCGCCTCATCGAGGGATTGCAGCGCACGCACTTCGGGACGCAGCTCGTGACCGTTGTGAATTGCCGTGGCGAGCACGGGGCCGTTGCCGGCTTCACCGCGGACCGTCCAGATGTCCATCACAGACAGCCGTGCAAGAATCGGCCCAATGCGCCTGCCCCCGCGCCCCCCGCGCCGTGCGGGGGCCGGGAGGCCTGCTGGCAATACCGTGATATCCGGGCTACGATTCTTCGTTCCATCCGCAGGGCTCCGGGACCGTGCCGCAGACATCCAAGCTGGCGCCTCAGCCGGTTCACATCGACGAGATTCGCAGCGTAGTGGCGGACGACCTGCCGCGCGTCGATCAGGTGATCCGCGATCGCCTGCAGAGCGATGTCGCGCTCATCGATCAGGTTTCCCACTACATCGTCAACAGCGGCGGCAAGCGCCTGCGCCCGCTGCTCGTGCTCATCGCCGCGCGCGCCTGTGATTATCGCGGACATCGGCATGTCGAAGCGGCCGCCATCATCGAATTCATTCATACCGCGACCCTGCTGCACGACGATGTCGTCGATGCATCGGCCCTCCGTCGCGGCCAGGACACCGCCAATACCGTCTGGGGCAATCAGGCGAGCGTGCTCGTCGGCGATTTCCTCTACTCGCGCGCGTTCCAGATGATGGTCGACATCGGCGAAATGCGCATCATGTCCGTGCTCGCCGATGCCACGAACACGATCGCCGAAGGCGAGGTCCTGCAACTTCATAATTGCCACGACCCGGACACGACGGAAGAGCGTTACCTGCAGGTGATCTACCGGAAGACCGCGAAGCTGTTCGAAGCGGGCGTGCGCATCGCGGCTATCCTCGCCGGCCGCGGCCCCGAGATCGAGCTGGCGCTCGTCGAATACGGCAGGCGGCTCGGCAACGCCTTTCAGCTCGTCGACGACGCACTCGACTACAGCGCCTCGACCGAAGCGCTCGGCAAGAACATCGGTGACGATCTCGCCGAAGGCAAGCCGACGCTGCCGCTGATTTACGCCATGCACGAGGGCAACGACGAGCAGCGCGCCCTGATCCGCGAAGCCATCGAACGCACGGGCCGCGCGCGCATCCGGGAAATCAACCAGGTCATTGAATCGACCCGGGCGCTTGAGTACACTGCCGGACTCGCGCACCGCGAGTCCGCCGCGGCCCTCGCGGCCCTCGCGCCGCTCCCCGGATCGAAGTACAAGGACGCCCTCGTCGCCCTGGCGGAGTTCGCAGTCGAGCGCGGCGCTTAGAATGTTCGGAGTGTAGCTCAGCCTGGTAGAGCACTGCCTTCGGGAGGCAGGGGTCGAAGGTTCAAATCCTTTCACTCCGACCAAGAATCAGCCGTCATTGTCGCTCGCGCCACTAACCGTTTCTGATGCAACCGCGATTATTGCCCGGCGCTGCGCGGGCTGGTGCGTCGAATCCATTGAATTTCTCGGCGAAGGGGATTTCTGTGCCGGCTTTCTGGTCAACCGTGATTGGGTGTTTCGATTTGCGAAACATGAGAAAGCAGCGGCGAGTCTGAATCGGGAAGCCAGGCTCCTGCCGCAGATTGCCCGGCAGTTCGACGTCATGATCCCCTCGCCGGAATTCGGCGGTTTCGAGGATACTCCCGCATTCATTGCGTACCGTGCGCTGCCGGGTCTGGCGCTCACTCAGGACCGGTACCTGCAGCTTTCGGAATCGGATCGTGACCGATGCGCATTCCAGGTTGGTGTGTTTCTAAGACAGATGCACGCTACCGATTTGAAGCTGGCCAGGTCGTCCGGTCTCGAGCATGCAGACTACGCCGCCCACTTCGATGGATTGTCGAAACAGGTCGCCCAGGCCCTTTGGTCAAAGTTG
>JBOIDB010000054.1:0-4513 GCA_050740235.1 Gammaproteobacteria bacterium | reverse complement strand
ACTTCAGAGCCGCGGCCGCATGAACTGCGGGATAACGGTCGACCAGGCGGATCGCCGACCAGGTGGAGGCGAGATATTTCAGCATCGTCGGAATATTCACGGCCAGCAGCAGGAACACGAGGCTCGACGGCATCAGCAGGCCGGAGAGGCAGGCGACATACCCAACCGCAATCGCAACATGCGGCGTACCGAAACGCGGATGGATTCGTCCGAGCGCGCCCGGCAGCGCGCTGGAGCGTCCCATCGCGAACAAAAAACGGGAAAATATAAGGGCGGACGAATTCATCGTCTTCAAGATTGCGACGGCCGCGGCCGAGAGGATGAGCGGCGCCGCCAGGCGCCCGAGCGGCAGTTCGGCTGCCTCGAGCAGCGGCGCGCCGCTTGCCGCCAGCCGTTCCGGCCCGAGCAGACCTAAGGTGACGAACGAGACCGCAAGATAGACCACTGCGGTCAGGCCCACCGCGAGCGCGATGCCCAATGGAATGGTCTTGCGGGCGTCCCGCACTTCCTCGCCGATTTCCGTCGCGGATTCGATGCCGAGAAAGAGGCTGATCATGAGCGGCACTGCGGCGAATACGGCCGGCCAGCCGGCCGCCAGCCAGTCGCCGGCATTGGCGGGCTCGACCAGCGGCGCGCCGGTGAAGACGAATAACGCCATGGCAAACAAGAGCGCCGCCATCATCAAAGTCTGCGCGCGCGCCGCGACCGAGACGCCCAGGTAATTGATGACGAACACGGCGGTGATGACCGTTATCTTGGTCAGTGTTCCGGGCAAGGGTATGGCCGCGTCGACATAGTCGATCAGAACCGTCGTGAGGACGGTCATCACCCCGACGTTCCCCAGGATCCGGAGCCACGCGATCATGAACCCGACGAGCGGGTGGATGAACCGGGTCGGCCATTCGAAGGACGCGCCCGACTTCGGCACCGCCGAACTCATGAATGCATAGATGACCGAGAAAAGGATCATGGGGATCGCCGCCAGCAGCACGGCAACGAGCAATCCCGACCCGGCGACCCGGGCCGCGGGAGCGAGGACCGAGAAAATCGAGACGCCGATTGCGGTCCCGGCGCCGAACATGACGACGCCCAGCAAGCCCACGCGCGGTTTCAATTGCGCGTCGGCAGAATCCCGGGACACGGACGGCTGCGACAGGGAACGGGCCGACATACGGTGACGTCGGCTCAGGGTTTCGCTGCCAGGCGGCTGGTCACGAAGCGGCGCAGGTCTTCGGCGAGGGCCAGGCGGCTGTCCTCCCCGAGATAGGGCATATGCCCCGATTCGTAGTTGCGGAAGCGGACTGCTTCCCGCGCGATGCCGGAATGCGCGAAGGTGTATTCGGCCGAGCCGAGCGTCGTGACGAGATCGTAGTAACCCGTGCCGACGAAGATTCTGAGGTCCGGGTTGCGCCTGGCTGCCGTCGCGAGATCACCCGAGAAACTGCGCGACGGCGGCACGCCGGGGCCGTAACCGTAATTCCAGCGGGCATTGACGCTGCGAAACTCGATCGCCCTGTAAGGTTCGTCGATCGTGACTTCGAGATCGTCGCGCAGGTGCTGGTTCAGCGCGGCCACGAAGCCCGGCACATACTGTCCCATGGCAGGATCGTCCGCGACCGGGTCATTTCCGTCGTTCGCGAGCGGCAAGGTATAGCGGCTGTCGTACATCCCGACTTCCCGGCCCTCCTTCGCGAGCAGGAGTTCGGCGAAGGTCCCGTTCGACATGCGCAGGTCGTGCTCGAGGATGACTGCGGCGGAAATACCGATGAGCGCCGACAGTTCGTTTGCGATTCGATTCTTCGCTGCCGCGTCGAGGTCCCAGCCCGCGTACAGCGCATCCTGGTAATCGCCGGCCGCGAACACGCGTGCCGCCTCGACATGCTCATCGAGCGTCCCGCCGGCGCGCAACTCGTCCTTGTGATACCACGCAGTGGCTGCGAGCGACGGCAGCGAGTTCAGGAACCGGCCATCGTCCGCACCCGAATGATCCATCGACTGGCCGAGCAGGATCACGCCGTTCAACGTAATGCCGTTCATACTGCCGGTGCCGAACGGTCCGCCCGCGAGCAGCTTCGCGACGACCGCCGCGCGAATCGTGCCGTAGCTCTCGCCCATCAGGTACTTCGGAGAATTCCAGCGGTCGTGTGCGAGCATCCACGACTCGATGAAATCGGCCGTCGCCTGCGCGTCCTGCTCCACGCCGAAAAACTGTTCCTCCTTGCCGGCTGCAAGGATGCGGCTGAAGCCGGTGCCGGGCGGATCGTAAAGCACGATGTCCGCAACATCGAGCGGGCTTTCCGCATTGTCGGTCAGCCGGAACGGCGGCGTGGTCTCCGGCGCGACATCGTTCGTGAAATCGATGCGGCGCGGGCCGACGAAGCCCATGTGAAGCCACAGCGATGCCGAACCCGGGCCACCGTTGAAGACGAAAATGACGGGGCGGACCTCGCCTTCGGGCACGTCGGTGCGCACGTAGCTGATCGATACGATGCTCGCGATCGCCTGGCCGCCCGCGTCCTCGAGGAATGTTTCCTCGACGGTCGCCTTGTAACGAATCTTCGTTCCGCCGAACCTGCCTTCGTGGTCGCTCTCGAAACGCAATGGCGATTTCTGCGCCGCGGCGGCCGCCGGAGGCGTTGAATCGCCGAACCCGGACGCCGACAGTGCGGAGCCTGGCCCTGCCAGGCCGACACACGACAAGGCGGCCACGAGCATGCAACCTCGCAAACGATTCATGTCAATCCCTCCTGGCACACATCAGTCTGTTCCGGGCGCCGGCGGTGCGTAGGCGAGACACTCGATCTCCATCAGTGCGCCGAGTGCGAGCCCGTCGGCGCCGAAAGAGCTGCGGGCGGGCAGCCTGCCGGGTTTGAAATACTCGACGTACACTTTGTTGAAATCGGCCCATGCCGACATGTCGTCCAGCATCGCCGTGCATTTGAACACGGCATCCATGCTGCTGCCGGCGCGTTCCAGCGCCGCGGCAATATTGTCCATGGCGAGTCGCGTCTGCGCCTCGAGCCCCTCGGGGAAGCTGCCGTCGGAACGCATGCCGATCTGTCCCGACAGGTACAGCACGTCTCCGACGCGCACCGCGCTCGAGAACGGCGCGCGCGCGCCTTCGACCGCGAAGTATTCGACCGGCGCCCGCGGAGTTTGCGGTTCCTTCGCGCAGCCGGCGCTCACCAAACAGGCGACGCACAGGGCGCCGACAAGCCAATTCTTCATCATGATCCCCTCAATTCACCGCCGCTCCGGTGATGGGCGGCGGCGCCGTAAACGGCTCGATTCTCAAAGCTGTGTAAATCTCGTCGGGAAAATAGACTGCTCCGCCCTTCAACACCATGCGCGGACGCTTGATGGCGCGGATATCTTCGGTCGGATCGCCCGCGATGAGGAAGAAGTCCGCCAGTTTGCCGCGTTCGATCGAGCCCAGCCTGTCGGAGCGCCCGAAATATTCTTCGGCAGCGAGCGTGCCGAGACGCAGCGCTTCGGCCGGCGACAGGCCTGCATGCGTATAGAGCTCGAGTTCGCGATGCACGGTAAAGCCGGTGCCGTCGTCCGTGCCGGGGAGCAACTGGATGCCGTTGTCGTGCAATAGTTTCAATGTGTCGAGGATTTTCGCGAACGCCTCGCGGTACTGCCGGTCGACGGCGGGCGTATCGATATCCACGAAGCTGCGTTTGCGATAACGCCGGTATCCGATCGGCATGTGATCCAGATAGTCGGCGTCGCCCGGCGCGACCGTGCCCGCACGGCTCAGCATCAGGCGCTCGAGGATCACGGCGGTCGGATCGTGTTTGATGCCCCTGGCCTTCATTAACGCGACCGTCTCCTGCACCGTGCTCGAGGACAGATCCAGGTTCGCCGCTCGCGCCATCGCGGTTAGGCGCAGCGGCGTCCGTGTGTCTTCGCCTTCGTCCAGCAGCCAGCCCAGCATCAATTGATTGATGTGCGCGATCTCGTCGTAACCGGCCCGGATCATCTCGTCGGGCGTCGCAAACGCCGGGATGTGGCCGGTGACCGTCAGGCCGAGCCGATGCGCTTCCGCGGCCATCGGCTGCACCCAATCCGGATTCATCGAGTTGTAGACCTTGATCTGCCGGTAGCCGCGGTCGGCATACCAGTGCACTGTCGCCAGCGCTTCGTCCAGCGTCTCCGGGATGATCCCGGTGCGCGCCGAATAGTCGCTGCGGCCTTCGATGAACCCGGCCGGTGTGATACGCGGCCCGGCGATTTCTCCCGCCTCGATCCGCGGCATGAGATCGAGCAGGAAGTCGTTCACATTCCCCATGTCGCGCGTTGCTGTGACGCCCGCGGCGAGATAGAAAAGGCCCGATTGCAATGAGCTGTGCGAATGCATGTCGTGCAGCCCGGGGACCAGCGTTCCTCCCTCGCCGTCAATGACGACCTGCCGGTCCGATGCCGGTGCGGGTTCGTCGCCCGCGATGACCTGCGTGATCCGATCGTGCATCACGACCACGGTTGAAAGCGGACTCAACCGACCCGACGA
>JBOIDB010000053.1:0-18514 GCA_050740235.1 Gammaproteobacteria bacterium | reverse complement strand
TGGATCTCCGGGCGACCATCGTCGCGCCGATCGATACGTCGCAACCGCTCGGCGAAGTGCAGGTGCGCATGGGCGAAGACGTCATCGCAAAACAGCCGCTGCACGCGCTCGCCGCCGTCGGCGCGGGCAGCCTGTGGCACCGCGCCGTCGACGAGGTGCGATTATGGTTCAAGTAGGACCGACGTCAGTCGGCCATCCCGAGCGGATTGCAATGCACTATCCGTCGGCTTCCTGAATGGCGGAACCTTTCGCGCATGCGTTTCTGAACGGCCGCTACCTGCCGATAGCAGAGGCGCGCGTGCCGGCGCTCGATCGCGGATTTCTGTTCGGCGACAGCGTATACGAGGTGGTTCCCGTCTACGGCGGGAATCTGTTTCTGCTGGATGCGCATCTCGACCGGCTGGCGCGCAGCCTGCGCGAGATTCGCCTGCCCGACCCATTCAACCGCGAGGAATGGGTCGACGTGATGACCTCCCTCATTGAGCGCAACGGCGGCGGCGACATGGCCGTTTACGTGCAGGTTTCGCGCGGCGCCGATGTCGGCCGCGACCACCGGATCCCGCGCGAACTGCCGGCCACCGTCTTCGCCATGGCGCAGCCGTTCAACGGCGTGTCGGACGCCGTGCGCAAGACAGGAGTTGCGGCAATCACGCTCGATGACACGCGTTGGTCACGCTGCGACATCAAGGCGACGGCCCTGCTGGCGAACGTGCTGTTGCGGGCGGCGGCGGAAGATGCGGACGCGCAGGAGGCCATCCTCGTGCGCAACGGGCGCGTGACGGAAGGTGCCTCGAGTAGCGTATTCATGATCGAGGATGGCGCGGCACGCACGCCGCCGAACGGGAACGAATTGCTGCCCGGCACGACGCGTGATCTCGTCGTCGAGCTGGCGCGGAATGCCGGCATTTCGGTATCCGAAGCGCATTTCACACCGGCGGAGCTTGCCCGGGCGGATGAAATCTGGATCTGCAGCGCGATGCGCGAGGTCATTCCGCTGACGAAGCTCGACGGCAAGGCGGTCGGTGGCGGTCGTCCCGGCCTGCTGTGGCAGCGGGTTTACGCGGCGTATCAGGAATACAAGCAAAGGGTCTCGGCGGGCGCGGCTGCGTAGGAGAAGGAGAAAAGGGGACAGATCTATATTCGACTGCAATATGCCGGCTAGGTCATCTCCAGATTCGAAAATAGATCTGTCCCCTTTTCGGTCTGGTTCACTGGACCCCGGCTTTCGCCGGGGCGACGATGCCCTACAATGGGGCATGGCACGAATTCCTCACCCTGAATTGCGGTTCCGCGGGCGGCTCGAATACGAGCCGGCCTGGCGCGAGATGCAGGCGTTCACCAACGAGCGCGGCGCGGACACGCTCGACGAGATCTGGTTTCTCGAGCATCCGCCCGTGTTCACGCTCGGCCTGAACGGCAAGCGCGAGCATTTACTCGCACCCGGTGACATTCCGGTCATCCCGATCGACCGCGGCGGCCAGGTGACTTATCACGGACCGGGCCAGCTCGTTATCTATCCGCTGCTCGATCTCAAGCGGCTCGGCTTGAGCATCCGCGATCTCGTCGGCGGGCTCGAGCAGGCGGTCATCGACATGGTCGCGCCTTATGGGATCGAGGCAAGCGCGAAGCGCGAAGCGCCGGGCGTGTACGTCGACGGCCGAAAGCTCGCGAGCATCGGGCTGCGCGTGCGGCGCGGCTGCAGCTATCACGGCATGGCGTTCAACATAGCCATGGATCTCGAGCCTTTCAACCGGATCAATCCATGCGGCTATGCCGGTCTCGACGTGACGCAGCTATCCGCGCTGGGCGGCCCCGATGATCTCGAGCGCGTCGCGCGCGAGCTCGGCGTCCATCTCCTCGACCGGTTCGGCTATGCGTCGGCGCCGGAAGCCAGTGCCGAGCGCAGCTCGGCGAGACGTGCCGGCGTGCCGACGTCGAACCAGCGCCCGGCGTAACGTTCGCCGCCGACCCGGTCGTTTGCCATGGCTTCGCGCAACAGCGGAGCGAGCGGGAACGCGCCGGCCTTGCAGTGCTCGAACAACGCCGCGCGGTAAAGACCGATGCCGCTGAACGTCAGGCTGGGCTCGCCATCGGCGCGCACCCGGTCGGCATCCAGTGCAAAATCGCCCTGCGGATGGTGCGGCGGATTTTCGACGAGCACGAGATGCGCCAGATCATCCGGCGAGAGCGCAATCGGCGCAAATCGATAATCGCTCCAGACGTCGCCGTTGACGACCCAGAACGGCCCGGTACCGAGTGATTCCAGCGCGCGATGGATGCCGCCGCCGGTTTCGAGCGGCGTGTCGCCCTCGTCGCTGTAGACGATTTTCAAGCCCCAGGTCGAGCCGTCGCCGGCGTGCTCCCGGATCAACGCGCCCTGCCAGGCGAGGTTGATGACGACCTCTTCGACACCGGCGTTCGCGAGCGACCTGAGGTGGTGATCGAGCAACGTAGCCCCGCCGGCTTCGAACAGCGGCTTCGGTACGCGGTCGGTCAGCGGCCGCATGCGCTCGCCGCGCCCGGCGGCCAGGATCATTGCCCGCATGCGGCAGCGTCGATCGGCTTGAGCGCGGGAAGCACGCGCGAGGCGACGAGCTCACCCAGAAAGTCGAGCTCGGGATAGTCCGCCGCGACCGCCACGACGTAGCCGAGGGTGCGTGGCACGTCGGCCAGATAGCCCGGCTTGCCGTCGCGGTGGTTGAGCCGCGCGAAGATGCCCGCGGCCTTGAGATGACGCTGCACGCCCATCAGATCGAACCAGCGGAGAAACTCCGTCGCGTCGCGCCCGACCGCGATGCCGCCGCGCGCGGCCTGCTCGAGATACCCGAGCGCCCATTCGCGGACGCGCGCGAGCGGCCATGCGACGTAGCAGTCGCGCAGCAGCGATACCAGATCATAGGTCACGGGCCCGTACACGGCGTCCTGGAAGTCGAGGATGCCCGGGTTGTTCTCCGCCGTCAGCATGAGGTTGCGGGAGTGATAGTCGCGGTGCACGAACACTCGCGGCTGTGCAAGGGCCGCATCGGTCAGGAAAGCAAACGTGCGATCGAGCTCCGTGACCTGCGGCCCATCGAGGGTCAGCCCGAGATGCCGCCCGCAGAGCCAGTCACGGAACAGCGCCATCTCGCGCTCGAGGAGGGCTGCATCGTAGGGTGGCAACGAGCCCGCCGCGGCGGCGTCCATCGACTGCATGCGCGCGAGCGCATCGAGCGCGTCGGCGTAGAGCGAATCGGCGTCGGCACCGCCGGTGATCGCGTCGAGATAAGTGCGACCGCCGAGGTCGCTGAGCAGGAGAAATCCCTGTGCCTCCTCTCTGGCGATCACGGCGGGCACGTTGAGGCCGAGCGCGCCGAGCTGGCCGGCTACGCGCAGGTACGGCGCGATGTCTTCCCGCTCCGGCGGCGCATCCATGACGACATGCGACCCCGCCGCCTGCGTGACGCGGAAATAACGCCGGAAGCTCGCGTCGCCCGACGCAGGCGCGATCTCGTAGCCTCGAATGCCGAGCTCCTGCTCGAGCCAGCGGCGCAATGATGTCAATCGCTCGTCTTGCATCCCGGATGAATCAGCCCCTGCATATCCTGCGTTTGTAACGTTTGAAGGCGCTGCCGAACTATGCCATTGTGCGAGACTATCTCATAGTTCCTCACGGCCGCGCCGGCGGCGAGATTCGTTCACAGTCAGGCGCGAGGGCACAGTTTGGTCCATGGAAGCCGCACCCGAAATCTCGATCGTTTCATGACGCATCGGCTCATTTCGCTCCTGCTGTTCCTCGCCGCCTTCGCCGCTCACGCCCAGGAACCGAAGCTCTGCAAGATCGCCGACGACCTCGCCGATCTATCGGACGAAACTGCGCCGTCGCGTACGGATCTCACCCCTGTCGACGACACGATCAACGTCTCCGCGGACCAGGCCGAAATCGCCAAGGACGGCAGCTCCGTGGTGCGCGGGAATGTCCGCGTCGAGCAGGGCTCGCGATCGATCCGCGCCGACTCGGCGACGTTCGATCAGAAGGAAGAATCCATTTCGATCGAGGGCGGCGTGGAGTATCGCGACCCCGAGGTTCGCGTGCGCGGCGAGAAGGCGCTTCTCGATGCGCCCGCGCAAAGCGTCGAGTTCTCGGAGACCGAGTTCGAGCTGGCCGCCCGTCCCGCGCGCGGCGCGGCAGAATACCTGACCATCAGCGGGGACGAAACCGTGCAGCTGGAAGGGGTGAGCTACACGACCTGTCCGGCCGGCAACGACGACTGGGAATTGCTGGCCTCGCGAATCCGGCTCGATCACGACGCGGGCACCGGCACGGCGCGCAACGTGCGCATCGATTTCATGGGCGTGCCCATACTCTATACGCCCTGGCTGTCCTTTCCGATCACCGACGAGCGCAAGTCCGGCTTCCTGGTGCCGGAATTCGGCAGCTCGAGCCGCAGCGGCACCGACATCGGCATTCCCTACTACTTCAACATCGCGCCGAACCTCGACGCGACGCTGGCTCCGCACCTGCTGACGCAGCGCGGCCTGCAGCTTCAGGGCGAGGTGCGTTATCTGAGCGAGGACAGCGGCGGCGCCCTGGAATTCGAGTACCTGCCGAACGATGCGGACACCGGCGACAGCCGCGGTTTCGCGAGCCTCGATCACAAATCTCTGTTTTCGACCGGCCTGCGTTTCGTCGCCGACCTGCAGACGGTATCCGACGACCTGTACTTCGAAGACCTGGGCAGTAGTCTGAGCGAGACCAGCGTCACGCACCTGCCCCGCGACCTCATTCTCGACTACCGTTATGCGAACTGGCTGTTCCGTGCGCGCGCGTTGAGCTACCGCGTGGTGGACGGCAGCATCGCGCCGCTCGAAGAGCCTTATGCGACCGCGCCGCAGCTCACCGCCGACGGCCTCTGGCCGCAGGCCGCGCTCGGCCTGACCTATGGCTTCGGCAGCGAGCTGGTGCATTTCGAGCGCGACGACCGCGTAACCGGCACGCGGCTGAATCTCGTGCCGAACGTGAGCCTGCCGCTCGGCGGTCCCGGCTATTACCTCACGCCGGCGATGGCGCTCGGACATACGGAGTACTGGCTCGATGTGCCTGAGGCGACGCAGCAGGCATCATCACCGAGCCGCACGCTGCCGCGATACAGCATCGATTCCGGCGCGATCTTCGAGCGCGCGGCGGGCGGCTCCGGGCAGTTCGTGCAAACGCTCGAGCCGCGCATTCTCTACGTGCACATCCCGTTCGCGGAGCAGGACGACCTGCCGATCTTCGATACGGGGACTCCCGAGTTCAACCTCGTGCAGCTCTACCGCGAGAATCGCTTCATCGGCACCGATCGTATCGGCGACACGGACAAGTTCAGCGTCGGCGTGACCTCTCGCCTGCTCGACGCGGCCGACGGCAACCAGTATCTGTCCGCGACACTGGGCCAGGCCTTCTTTCTCAGCGAGCAGGCCGTGGAGATCCCGGGTGAGCCGATGGTCGAGCGCAATGCCTCGAACTACGTGGCCGAGCTCGACGTCGGCCTCTACGAGCGCTTCAACGTGGATCTCGGCTATCAATGGGACCCGGCGACGGATCGAACCGCGCAGGCGGAAATGCGCTTCGGCTATCGCAGCGAGGCCGGCAAGATCCTCAACTTCGCCTACCGTTTTCGCCGCGACGCGCTCGAGCAGTCCGACATGTCGTTCGCCTGGCCGATCGGCGATCGCTGGAGCGTGCTCGGGCGGCTCAATTATTCGCTGCTCGACGAGACGACGCTGGAGCGCCTGGTCGGCTTCGAGTACGAGACCTGCTGCTGGGGCGTGCGCGTGGTATCGCGACGCCACATCAGTCGGCGCACCGGCGAATCGGACACTTCCGTGGCGATCCAGCTTGAACTCAAGGGCCTCGCCAATGTCGGAGATTCGGCCGACCGCCTGTTCGAGCGTGGTATCTTGGGCTACGCTGCGGATGACGATTAGCCGCCCGGCCGGGTCTCAGCCCGCCCTCAATCGTTTCAAATACGGTATGGAAATGTTCACGTTCTTCAGATCTCGTCTGATGCAGCGCCGCTGGATCACGGCGCTCGTCGTTACGATCCCGATGCTGGCCGCCGGCGCAGCGATCGCCCAGAACCTGGAGCTCAGCGACACGGGAGAGTTTCTGGATGGCATCGCCGCTGTCGTCAACGATGGCATGGTGCTGAAAAGCGAGCTCGAGGATCAGACCACGATCATCACGCAGCGGCTCCGGGAGATGAACACCGAGCTGCCGCCGCCGGCCGTGTTGCGCCGGCAAGTGCTCGAGCGGCTGGTGCTCACGCGCATTCAGCTCCAGCGCGCCGAGGACCTCGGTATCCGTGTCGCCGACGTGCAGCTCAATCAGGCGCTCGCCAGGGTCGCCGAGCGCAACGGCATCCCGTTCGAGGACATGCCCGATACGCTGGACGCCCAGGGTATCGACTACGCCGCCTATCGCGAGGAAATGCGCCGCGAAATGATCGTCGAGCAGCTCCGGCGCCGCGACGTCGCCAGCGGCATTCGAGTCTCGCCGCGCGAGATCGATCGTTTTCTCGCCCGGCAGGAGGAGAACAAGCTCGAGAACGCCGAGTTCAACCTGTCGCACATCCTTCTGTCGCTGCCGGCGGCGGCGTCTCCCGAACAGGTCGAAGAGGTGCGCGAGCGCGTCGAGCAAATCCGCGAGCAGGCCATGGCCGGCGAGGAATTCAGCAGCCTCGCGGTCACGTATTCGGACAGTCAGGATGCGCTCGAGGGCGGCCAGCTCGGCTGGCGCAAGGGCCTGCAGTTGCCGACGATCGTCACGAGCTATGTGGAGAGTCTCGAGCCCGGCGAGATCACCGAGCCGATCCGCAGCGCGAGCGGGTTTCACCTGTTCCGGCTGAACGAGGTGCGCGGCATCGGCCCCGTCATCGTCGACCAGACGCACTTGCGCCACATCCTGATAACGCCGAACGAAGTGCTGGACGAGCAGGCGGCGCTGCAGCAGCTCGTGGAAATCCGCGAGCGTATCGTCGGCGGCGAGGACTTCGGCGAGCTGGCGCAGCTTTACTCCGACGATCCGGCCTCGAAGTCCAAGGGCGGCGACCTCGGCTGGCAGTCGCCGGGCACCTTCGTGCCGCAGTTCGAGGAAGTCGCGACGGCGCTGGAGCCCGGCGAAATCTCGGACCCGTTTCAGACGCCGTTCGGCTGGCACATCTTGCAGGTTCTCGACCGGCGCACGCACGACAATACGGAAGAAGTGCGCGAGAATCAGGCGTACCTCGCGATACGCGACAACAAGCTCGAGGAGGAGACGCAACTTTGGGTGCGTCAGCTCCGCGACGAGGCTTACGTCGATATCCGCATTTGAGCTCCCGCGTATCGCGCTGACCCCCGGCGAGCCCGCCGGGATCGGGCCCGACCTGTGCCTGATGGTCGCCACGCGGGAATGGCCGGCGGCGATCACGGCCGTGTGCGATCCCGCATTGCTCGCCGAACGCGCCCGGTTGCTGGATTCGCCCGTAGCGATCCGTACCCGTGCTGCGTCCGAGCCTTTGCGAGCACACCGGCCGGGTAGGCTCGTTTGCCTGCCCGTCGTTCGCGGCGCTCCGACCCGCTGTGGCCAGCTGGATGGGGCCAATGCCCGATACGTACTCGAAACGCTCGATCTGGCCGCCGACGGCTGCCTGGCCGGCGAGTTCGACGCACTGGTGACCGGTCCGGCGCAGAAGAGCGTCATCAACGATGCTGGCATCTCCTTTTCCGGTCATACCGAATACCTTGCCGCGCGCGCGCAGGTTCCGACTCCCGTGATGCTGCTCGTGGCCGGCCGGCTGCGTGTTGCGCTCGCGACGACGCACCTGCCGTTGCGCGAAGTCGCGCAAAACATCACCACGTCTCGCCTGACGGCCGTGCTCGTAGTCCTGCATGCTGACCTGCAACGGCGGTTCGGTCTGCCGCGGCCGCGAATCCTCGTCTGCGGCGTCAATCCGCACGCCGGCGAAGGCGGCCATCTGGGGCGGGAGGAAATCGAGGTCGTAACGCCGGCGCTCGAGGCGCTGCGCGGACGGGGCATGGATCTGGCCGGCCCTCTGCCCGCCGACACGGCTTTCACGCCGGCTCAGCTCGAGCGGGCCGACGCCGTGCTCGCGATGTACCACGATCAGGGCCTGCCGGTGCTCAAGCACGCCGGTTTCGGGCGCGCCGTGAACGTGACGCTCGGGCTGCCGTTCATTCGCACGTCGGTCGATCACGGCACCGCGCTCCGCCTCGCAGGGACCGGGCAGGCGGATTCAGGCAGCCTGGAAGCCGCGCTGACGCTCGCGATCGAGCTGGCGCGGCGCGCGCAAGCCCGGCCGGATTCCGCGGGCCGCGGATCGGGGGCCCGGCGCGGGACGGGCCGGTAATTGGCCCGGACGCCCTATCCCAAGAAACGATTCGGGCAGCATTTCCTGCACGATCCCGCGGCGCTCGGCAGGATCGTCGCCGCGATCGGGCCTGAGACCGGCGACTGCATCGTCGAGATCGGCCCCGGGCGCGGCGCATTGACCCGGCCGCTGCTCGCGCGCCTCGATCGGCTGCACGTCATCGAGATCGACCGCGATCTCGAGGCGGGGCTCCGCGCGCTGGAGCCGGACCCCCGGCGGCTCGTAATCCACATCGGCGATGCGCTGGCGTTCGATTTCGCGGCGCTCGGCAGCCAGCGGCTGCGCATCGTCGGCAACCTGCCCTACAACATTTCCACGCCGCTGCTGTTTCACCTGCTGCGCTTCAGCACGCGGATCGCGGACATGCATTTCACGCTGCAGAGGGAAATCGTCGCGCGCATGGCGGCGCCGCCCGGCAGCCGCACCTACGGCCGGCTCAGCGTCATGCTGCAGGCGGAGTGCACGATCGAGCGATTGTTCGACATCGGCCGGGGCGCGTTTCAGCCGGCGCCGGCCGTCGAGTCCGCATTCGTGCGCCTCGTTCCCGGCCGCACGCCCCCGCTCGAGCTCGAGGATCCCGGTTGCTTCGAGCGCGTCGTGCGCTCGGCCTTCTCGCGCCGGCGCAAGACGTTGCGCAACGCGCTGAAAGGCATCGCCGGAGCCGATGATTTCGCCGCGGCGGGCATCGACCCCGGCGCCCGACCCGAGACGATCGCGCCCGAGGGCTTCGCCGCGCTCGCGAATCGACTGTCGAGGCGGCCGGAGGAGCCTGCGATATAATCGTGTCGAAACCGCACGGAGATGCGTCCCGATGACGTCCGCCTATAAAACAATCCTGCTTGCTCTCGATCTCACCGACGACAGTGCGATCGTGGCCCGCAGGGGCATCGAGATCGCGGAGCGCTTCGGCGCGAGCCTGACGCTGCTGCACGTCGTCGAATATGTGCCTGTCGAACCGATGGGCGAGGCGGTGCTGCCGGCCGTGCAGGTGGAGGACGAGCTGGTCGAGAACGCGCGACGGCGGCTGGATGCGCTTGCCGAGAGCCTCGGGCTCGCCAAAACGTCGCGGAGCGTCGAGGTCGGCAACATCAAGGCGGAAGTCGTGCGCGCCGCCCGCGAGCAGCGTGCCGACCTGATCGTGCTCGGTAGTCGCGAGCGCCACGGGCTGGCGATCCTCGTCAACCTGACCGAGGACGCCGTTTTGCACGCGGCGCCGTGCGACGTGCTTGCCGTGAGATTGCATTGATGGCCGTGAATGATATCCGGGTCGATGTCGAGACGCGCTTCGTCGAGGGTCAATCCGACCCAGCGCAGAGCCGCTTCGTGTTCGCCTACACGATCACGATCCGCAACGAAGGCTTGAGCCCCGCCCGCCTGCTCAACCGCCACTGGGTCATCACCGACGCCAACGGCAAGGTGCAGGAAGTGCGCGGCGAAGGCGTGGTCGGCGAGCAGCCTCACCTGCGACCCGGCGAGGGATTTCGCTACTCGAGCGGCGCGATTATCGAGACGCCGGTCGGCTCCATGCAGGGCAGTTACGAGATGGTCTCCGACGAGGGCGAGCATTTCGACGCGCCGATCGAGCCGTTCAGCCTGGCGATGCCGGGATTGCTTCATTAACGCCGCGTAGGTTCGCGTGGCCGTCTATGCCATCGGCGACGTTCAGGGTTGCCACAGCGAGCTCGAGCGGCTGCTGGATGCCGTGCGTTTCGATCCCGCAGCCGACCGGCTGTGGTTCGCGGGCGATCTGGTCAACCGGGGGCCGGGCTCGCTCGAGGCCTTGAGATACGTGCGCTCGCTGGGCGAGGCCGCCGTGACCGTGCTCGGCAACCACGATCTGCATTTGCTCGCGCTGGCGGAGACGGATGCTCCTCAGCCGCGCAAATACGATACCCTGAAACCCGTGCTCGAGGCGCCGGATGCCGGCGAGCTGCTCGGCTGGCTGCGCGAGCGCCCTTTGTTGCACTACGATGCGGATCTGGACTGGCTGCTGATCCACGCCGGCCTGCCGCCGCAGTGGGATCGGAAAACGGCCGGCGCATGCGCGAGAGAGGTCGAGACAGCGCTGCGCGGCGAGAAGCGCCGCAAATACCTGAAGGGTATGTACGGGGACCGCCCGCGGCGCTGGCGATCGTCGTTGACCGGCAACAGGCGATTGCGCTTCATCACCAACTGCCTGACGCGCCTGCGGTATTGCGACGCCAAAGGCCGCATCGATCTCGAGCCGACCGGCGCGCCCGGCACGCAGCCGAAGGGTCTGATGCCGTGGTTCCGGGTGCCGGGGCGCAAAAGCGAGGGCCTGCGTATCGTCTGCGGCCACTGGGCGGCGATGGGCCTGCGCGTGGAAGGCGGCGTGCACGCCATCGATACCGGATGCGTCTGGGGCGGCCGCCTGACGGCCCTGCGCCTGGACGGCGCCGGTGAAATGGTTTCGGTGCCCTGCGCCGGCGCCGGGTGAGCCGTAGGCCGGGATACCCGGCAAAGCCCGGAAGGTGCGAGACTGAGAGAATACGGATGGATGTGAACCTCGACGGCCGGCAGGCGCTGGTCTGCGGCGGCAGCCGCGGCATCGGGCAAGCGTGCGCGCGCGCATTGGCCGAGCAGGGCGCGATGGTGACGGTGGCCGCGCGCAGCGAGCAGAAGCTCGTCGAGACCGTCGAGTCGCTGACGCATCCCGAGCGCGGGCACGGCTATCTGGTCGTCGATTTCGGCGCCGGCGATGCTTTGCGGGCAACGCTCGAGGCGTTCGCGCAGCGTGCCGGCCCGGTGGCGATCCTGATCAACAACTCCGGCGGGCCGCCGCCTGGTCCGGCGCACGGCGCCGCGCCGGACGCCTTCGCCTCCGCCTTCGCGCAGCACCTCATCGGCAACCAGATCGCGGTGCAGGCGCTGTTGCCGGGCATGAAGGCCGGCGGCTACGGCCGCATCGTCAATATCATCTCGACTTCGGTCAAGGAACCGATCGCGGGGCTGGGCGTGTCGAACACCATTCGCGGCGCCGTGGCGAGCTGGGCCAAGACGCTGGCCTCGGAACTCGGGCCGTTCGGCATCACCGTGAACAATGTGCTGCCGGGATTCACGCGCACCGAGCGCCTCGCGGCGCTTTTCGCCGGCCGCGCCGAGAAGCAGTCGCGACCGGTGGCGGATATCGAGGACGAGGCGCGACGCAGCGTGCCCCTCGGCCGGTTCGCCGAGCCCGACGAGATCGCCGCCGCGGTCGCCTTTCTCGCCTCGCCGGCGGCGAGCTATATCAACGGCATCAACCTGCCCGTCGACGGCGGCCGCACAGGGAGTCTGTAGATGGCGGATCCGATCCGGATCGAGAATTACATCGGCGGCTCGCTGCGCGCGCCGGCTTCGCGCGATTACCTGGACGACTACGAGCCGGCCACCGGCCGGGTGTACGCGAAGACGCCGGAATCCGACGAGGCCGACCTGACCGATGCCGTTGCGGCAGCCGAAACCGCCTTTGCGGAGTGGCGTGCGACGAGCACTGACGCGCGTGCGGGCTTGCTGCTCGATCTGGCAGCGCGCATCGATGCGCAGGCCGAAGCTTTCGCCCAGGCCGAGTCCATCGACACCGGCAAGCCGATCCGCCTCGCGCGCGACATCGATATCCCGCGCGCCTCGGCCAATCTGCGTTTCTACGCGGCGGCGGCGACGCAGTTCGCCAGCGAATCGCACGCCATGGAAGGCGCGATCAATTACACGTTGCGGCAGCCGCACGGCGTCGTCGCGTGCATCTCGCCCTGGAATCTGCCCCTCTACCTGCTGACCTGGAAAATCGCGCCGGCGCTCGCGGCCGGCAACTGCGTCATCGCAAAGCCCTCCGAGGTCACGCCGATGACCGCCTACCTGTTCGCGCAGCTCTGCATCGAGGCGGGTGTGCCGCCCGGCGTGCTGAACATCCTGCACGGCACGGGCTCGGGGATCGGACATGCGCTCGTCACGCACCCGGCCATCCGCGCGATCTCCTTCACCGGCGGCACGGTGACCGGGCGCCGCATCGCCAAAGAGGCGGCGCCGCTGTTCAAAAAGCTGTCGCTGGAGCTCGGCGGCAAGAACCCGACCATCGTGTTCGGCGACTGCGACTGGGACAGGATGCTCGCCACCACGCTGCGCAGCGCGTTCTCGAACCAGGGGCAGATTTGCCTGTGCGGCTCACGCATCTTCGTCGAGCAGTCCGTCTACGAGCGTTTCTGCGAGGACTTCGTAAAACTCGCCCGCGCGCTGCGCGTAGGCGATCCGCTGGACGCGAGCACCGAACAGGGCGCGATCGTCTCCCGGCCGCATATGGACAAGGTGTTGGGCTGCATCGCGCTCGCGCGCGACGAGGGCTGCAACGTGCTCTGCGGCGGGGCGCAGCTGGTGCTCGAAGGCCCGCGCTGCGCCGAAGGCTGGTTCATCTCGCCGACGGTCATCGAAGGCCTGCCGTCCGACTGCCGCACCAACCAGGAAGAGATCTTCGGCCCGGTCGTCACGCTGATCCCGTTCACCGACGAGGAAGAAGTGCTCGAGCAGGCAAATGCCATACCGTATGGCCTCGCAGCGTCGCTGTGGAGCTCGGACGTGAAGCGCTGCCACCGCATGGCGGCTGCGCTCGAAGCGGGCATCATCTGGATCAACACCTGGATGCTGCGCGACCTGCGCACGCCGATGGGCGGCATGAAAGCTTCCGGCGTCGGTCGCGAGGGCGGCATGGAGGCGATGCGGTTCTTCACCGAGGCGAAGAACGTCTGCGTCAATTATGTCTGACGACGCCGTCCATGCGCGCGGAGCGCCCGATCCGGTTGGCGCCTATCCGCATGCGCGCCGCGTCGGCAACCTGCTGTTCTTGTCCGGAATCGGGCCGCGGACGCCCGGCTCGCCCAAGATTCCGGGCGTCGAGCTGGACGCCGACGGGCGCGTGGCGCGGCGCGATATCGAGGCCCAGTGCCGGTCCGTTTTCCGCAACGTGCGCAGCGTCCTCGAGGCAGCCGGCGCGAGCTGGGACGACCTCGTCGACGTCACGGTTTTCCTGACGCACATGAAAGAGGACTTCGCCATTTATAATCGCGTCTACGCCGAGCACTTCCGCGGCAATCAGCCCTGTCGAACGACGGTCGAGGTCACGAGCCTGCCGACGCCGATCGCCATCGAGCTCAAATGCATTGCTGCGCTGGGGCAGGCTCAGGGAGGAAAGGACAATGCGTGAGCTCAAACCCTTCAACTTCCGCGACTGGATCGACGACCACCGCGACGCGCTGCGGCCGCCCGTGTGCAACAAGCAGGTGTTCAAGGACGCCGAGTTCATCGTCATGGTCGTCGGCGGACCCAACTCGCGCAAGGACTATCACTACGATCTCGGCGAGGAGCTGTTCTACCAGGTCGAAGGCGACATGCTGCTCAAGACCATGCAGGACGGAAAACCCGTCGATATTCCCATTCGCGAAGGAGAGATCTTCCTGCTGCCACCCGAAGTTCCGCACTCGCCGCAGCGGTTTCCGAACACTGTGGGCGTGGTCGTCGAGCGCCAGCGCAAGCCGCACGAGAAGGACGGCTTCCTGTGGTTCTGCGAGAAATGCCACGCGAAGCTGTACGAGGAATACCTCCACGTCAGCGATATCGAGACGCAGCTGAAGCCCGTGTTCGACCGCTTCTATGCGAATGTCGAGAACCGCACCTGCGACCGCTGCGGCACCGTCATGGAAAAGCCGGGCGCCAAGTGATGGGCGTGGCGTGGACGAGCGGAGCGTTCCCCGCATGAATCTCGCGCCGGTCGGGTTCCGGTTCGACCGGTTTGTGCTTGTCCGACTGGATCCCGGTCCCGGCTTTCGCCGGGATGACGAATTTGAGCTCCGGCTTCGCCGGAAATTTGGTTCGAACTTTTGCCGGGACGACGGGAACGTCGGCGACTCGAGGCAAACCGGTCCAAGCGGTGCCTTTTCCCGTCCATTCTGATGCTCAAGATCGACATTCACACGCACGTTCTGCCGCGCGACTGGCCGAACCTCAAGGAGCGCTACGGTTACGGCGGCTTCGTGCAGCTCGAGCATTTCGGGCCGGGCTGCGCGCGCATGCTGCTCGACGACAAGCCGTTTCGCGACATCGTCTCCAATTGCTGGGACGCCGGGGTGCGGCTGGCCGACTGCGATCGCGACGGCGTCGACGTGCAACTCCTGTCGACCGTACCCGTCATGTTCAGCTACTGGGCGAAGCCGGCCGACACGCACGACCTGGCGCGCCTGCTGAACGACCATATCGCCGGGCTCGTCGCCGATCACCCGAAACGGTTCATCGGCCTGGGCACCCTGCCCATGCAGGACGCGCCGCTTGCCATCCGCGAGCTCGAACGCTGCATCGGCGAGCTCGCGCTTGCCGGCGTCGAGATCGGTTCGCACGTGAACGGATGGAACCTCGACGACGATAAGGTTTTTCCGATCCTCGAGGCAGCCGCCGAGCTCGGTGCGGCCGTGTTCGTGCACCCGTGGGAGATGCTCGGCCGCGAGCGCATGGCCAAGTACTGGCTGCCCTGGCTCGTCGGCATGCCTGCCGAGACCTCGCTGTCGATCTGCTCCATGATCTTCGGCGGCGTTTTCGAGCGCCTGCCGAAGCTGCGCGTCGCGTTCGCGCACGGCGGCGGCGCGTTCCCAGCGACGCTCGGACGCATCGAGCACGGCTTCAAGGTGCGTCCCGACCTCTGCGCGGTCGACAACACGCGCAACCCGCGTGACTACATCGGGCGGTTTTACGTCGACTCGCTCGTGCACGACCCCGACATGCTGCTGTACATGATCAAGTTGCTCGGCACATCGCATATCGCGCTCGGCAGCGATTACCCGTTTCCGCTCGGCGAGCACGAGCCCGGCGCAATGATCGAATCGATGTCACTCGACGAGCCTGTGCGTGAGCGCCTGCTCGCCGGTTCCGCGCTCGAGTGGCTCGCGCTCGAGGCCGCGCGATTTGCACGCTGAGCCCTCCGCCTCCGCCATGAATCACATCGAGGGCAAGGCCGGCGGCTTCGGCTATCGGGCCGACATTTCGCAGCCCATCGACATCTCGATCCCGCTGGCTTTCGGCGGGCCGCAGCCCAATCATTTCGGCGCGCCGCCCGCGACGGCCGAGCCGCTCGAGGGCGGTGGGTTCATCGGCGACACGCGCCGCGGCGGCAGTTGCAATGCCGAGGCGTATCGCCTCGTGCCGCATTGCAACGGCACGCATACCGAGTGCGTCGGGCACGTCACCGACGATCGCATCTCCATACGCGACACGGCGAACTCGGCGTTCGTCGCCGCGCGGCTCATCAGCGTCAAAGCGCGAACCCGGCACGGCGAGTCGCGCATCACGGAAAGCGATCTTGCGGAAACGCTCGACGGGTGGGACGAGCGGCGTTGCACCGGCCTGATCGTCCGCACATTGCCGAACGCCCGCGACAAATGCACGCGCGTGTACGGGGCGGCTTCGATGCCCGCCTGGTTCACGACGCACGCCATCCACGCCGTCGTAAACGCCGGCATCGAGCACCTGCTCGTCGACCTGCCCTCCATCGACCGGTACCACGACGACGGCAAGCTGGCCGCGCACCGTGTCTTCTGGGGCCTGCCGACTGGCAGTCGACGCGCCTCGGACGCGACCCGGGAGAAAGCGACGATCACCGAAATGATCTTCGTCCCGGACGCCGTCGCGGACGGAGATTACCTGCTCAACCTGCAGCTCCCGCCCTTCGCCACCGACGCCGCGCCCAGCCGGCCGCTGCTGTTTCCGCTGGAGTGGCTGGAATGAACTACGCGCCCGATCTCGCGTTCGCGGCAGAGGCCGACCGCGCCGATCCGCTTCGACCCCTGCGCGAGCAGTTTCATCTGCCTGCCGGTGAGGATGGCAAGCCGCTCATCTATTTCTGCGGCAACTCGCTCGGCCTGCAGCCGAAGCACGCCGCCGTATTCGTCGCCGAGGAGCTTCTCGACTGGCAGCGTCTCGCGGTCAAAGGCCATCTGCACGCGCGACGCCCGTGGGTGCCCTATCACGAACAGCTCGCGGCGCACACGGCGGAGCTGGCCGGCGCCGGGCCTCTCGAAGTGGTCAACATGAACACGTTGACCGTGAACCTGCACCTGATGATGGTGAGCTTCTACCGGCCGACCACGGAACGCTACCGGCTGCTCATCGAGAAGCCGGCGTTTCCGTCGGACCGCTACGCCGCCGAATCGCAGGTTCGCTATCACGGCCTCGATCCCGCCGACGCGCTCATCGAGATCGGGCCGCGCGAGGGCGAGGACACGATCCGCGAGGAAGATCTGATGGAGCGCATCGGCCGCGACGGCCGGACGATCGCGCTGATCCTGATGCCGGGCGTGCAGTATTACAGCGGCCAGGCTTTCGACATGTCGGCCATTACACGCGCCGCGCGCGAGCGCGGATGCGTGGTCGGTTTCGATCTCGCGCACGCGATCGGCAACCTTCCGCTCGAGCTGCACGACTGGGGCGCGGATTTCGCCGTCTGGTGCAGCTACAAATATCTGAACAGCGGCCCGGGCGCAGTGGCCGGCTGCTTCGTGCACGCGCGCCATGCACGGCGCTTCGACCTGCCGCGTTTCGCGGGCTGGTGGGGCCACGACAAGGCCACGCGCTTTCAGATGGGCCCGTTGTTTTCGCCGCTGCCGGGCGCGGAGGGCTGGCAGCTCAGCAACCCGCCGATCTTCTCGACCGCGCCGCTCATCGCCTCGCTCGGCCTGTTCCACGAGGCCGGCAGGGCCGCGTTGCGGCGCAAGTCGGTCGCATTGACCGGGTACCTGGAATACCTGCTCCGCGAGCATTGCGCCGATCGCGTGGACATCATCACGCCCGCGGCCGCCGAGGCGCGCGGCTGCCAGTTGTCGCTGCGGCTCGCGAGCGGATTCCAGCACGGCAGGGCCCTGTTCGAGCAGCTCGAGGCGAACGGTATCGTTGCCGACTGGCGCGAGCCGGATGCGATCCGCGTCGCGCCAGTGCCGCTGTACAACACCTTTACTGAAGTGCACCGGTTCGTCGAAAACCTGCGTCTTCTGCTCGACCGGCATGCCTAAGGCCCGTCAGATCGTCACGATCATCGGTGCAGGGCTCGCCGGCTCGCTGCTCGCCATCATGCTCGCGCGACGCGGCTTCGGCGTGCGCGTCTACGAGCGCCGGCCGGACATGCGCCAGAAGGACATCCCGGCCGGCCGTTCGATCAACCTCGCGCTCGCGGAACGCGGCATCGAGGCGCTGAAGGCCGCGGGGGTCTTCGAGCTCATCAAGCCGCTGCTGATCTCGATGCGCGGCCGCATGCTGCACGATCCTGACGGCGGGCTGTCGTTCCAGCCCTACGGTCAGGCGGAGTCCGAGGTCATTTATTCCGTGTCGCGCCGCGACCTGAACCGACGTCTCATGAACGTTGCCGAGCGTGATCTGGGAGTCGCGTTCTACTTCGGGCAACGCTGCACCAATGCGGACTTCGACGCCGGCCTGCTCGAGATGCAGGACGAGAGCGCCGGCCGGAAGTACGAAATGCCGATGGCGCCGGTCATCGCAACCGACGGCGCAGGCTCGGTGGTACGCCGGGCGATGGCCGAAGCCGGTCACTGCCAGTCGATCGAAGATTACCTCGAGCATGACTACAAGGAGCTCGAAATTCCCGCAAGTGAGGACGGCAGGCATCTGATCGAGCCGCATGCGCTGCACATCTGGCCCCGCGGCGGCTTCATGCTCATCGCGCTGCCGAACCTCGACGGCAGCTTCACGGTCACGCTTTTCCTGCCGCGCAAGGGCTCCGACAGCTTCACGACCCTGCGGGAAGACGCCGCGCTGATCGATTTCTTCACTTCGACATTTCCGGACACGCGGGAGCTGATGCCCGATCTCGCCGACGACTTCTTCAACAATCCGACCGGCTCGATGGTCACCGTGCGCTGCGCGCCCTGGCGTGTGGACGACCGCGTGTTGCTGCTCGGCGACGCGGCTCACGCCATCGTGCCGTTCCATGGCCAGGGCATGAACTGCGCGTTCGAGGATTGCACGGTCCTCGACGAGCTGCTGGGCCGATACGGTGAAGACTGGGTCGAGGTGTTCGGCGAGTTCGAGGCCCGGCGCAAGCCGAACGCCGAGGCCATCGCCGACATGGCGCTCGAGAA
>JBOIDB010000052.1:0-9258 GCA_050740235.1 Gammaproteobacteria bacterium | reverse complement strand
CCCCGGAGCGCCAGATCGAGTTTCTCGAGTCGCAGGAAGCCTCGCCGTTCTTTCAGACCATGCGCTACCTGACGCTGGCCGGCATGTTCTCCCTGCCGATGTACGGCGGAAATCGGGGCGAGATCGGCTGGAAGCTGCTCAGGTTCGATCACCGGCACGCGTGGCAGCCGCCGTTCGGCTATTACGATGCGCAAGCTGCGGCGGGAGACGAAGGTGGCAACTGAGCGCACCGTCCGATTCGACACGCGCAAGCCCGTCGACTTCGTCATCGTCGGCTCCGGCGCCGCCGGCGGCATCCTGGCGAAAGAGCTGTCCACGGCCGGTTTCGACGTCGTGGTGCTGGAGCAGGGGCCGTATCTGCAGTCGAGCGATTTTACGCATGACGAGCTCGGCACGATCTTCAACCAGGAGATCACCGGCGGCTGGAAAAAGAAGTTTCCGCAGACGTTCCGCAAAACGGAGCAGGACGAGGCCGTCGTCCAGGATTTTCCCCCGCCGGCGATCTACGCGCGCGCGGTCGGCGGCAGCAGCGTGCATTTCACGGCCAACTTCTGGCGCTTCCACGAGAGTGATTTCAAGGAACGCAGCCTGCTCGGTCCGATCGATGGGACGGGCTTCGCGGATTGGCCGATCAGCTACGAGGAGCTCGAGCCTTACTACACAAAGGTCGACTGGGAAATCGGCGTGTCAGGCGCGCCGGGGCCGTTCGACCCGCCGCGCTCGAAGCCCTATCCGGTACCGCCGCTGCCGGTCAAATCCGGCGGCGTGCTGCTGGAGCGCGGCGCGCGCAAGCTCGGCCTGCATGCGCAGCCGGCGCCGATGGCTATTCTGTCCCGGCCGCACAACGGCCGCGCGCCCTGCATTCACTGCGGCTTCTGCATGGGCTTCGGCTGCGAGGTCGGCGCCAAGTCCTCGACGCTCGTGTCCATGATCCCGATCGCGGAAGCCAGCGGGCATTGCGAGATCCGGGCGGAATGCACGGTGCACCGCCTCGAAACCGACACGGAAGGCCGGATCAGCGAGGTCGTCTACCACGGCCGGGACGGCGTCGAGCATTCGCAGAAGACCCGTGCCGCAATCGTTTCCGCGAACGGCGCGGAGACGCCGCGGCTCCTGCTGCTTTCGGCGTCGAACCGCTTCCCGCAGGGCCTGGCGAACTCGAGCGGCAAGGTCGGCAAGTACCTGATGTTCAACCACGGCTCGGTGGCCTACGGGCTGTTCGAGCATCCGCTGAACGAGTACAAGAGCGTGCAGGTCACGCGCATCATTCACGATTTCTACGAGGCCGATCCGAAGCGCGGCTTCTACGGCGGAGGCGGCATCGACGAGCGGCCGTTCCTCGGCTCGACGCCGATCTTCTTCGCGCTGGCGGGCCTGCCGCGCGACGCTCCGAGCTGGGGTGCGGAATACAAGCGCATGCTCCGCGAGTATTTCGACCGCAACGTCGTTTTTCACAACCCCAGCACGTCGCTGGCCCTGGAAACCAACAGCATTTCGCTCGACCCGAAGGTCGAGGACGTGACGGGCCGGGCGGCGCTGCGGGTCACGTATCGCGATCATCCGGACGACATTGCGATGGCAAAGTTCCTCCAGGATCGCGCCCTCGAGCTGCTCGACGCGGCCGACGCGCAGAGAACCTGGTTCGACCCGGTGGGGGAACAGAACATCACGGCGCATTTGCTCGGCACCTGCCGCATGGGCGACGATCCGGACACCTCGGTCGTGGATCGCTACCATCGCGCGCACGACGTGCCGAACCTGTTCGTTTGCGACGGCAGCAGCTTCGTGACCTCCGGGCGCGGTCAGCCCACGATGACCATTCAGGCGCTCGCCTTCCGCGCCGCGGATCACATCAAGGCGTTCGCGAAGCGCGGAGAGATTTGAAGAGGAAGCCGAGCCATGATTCGATGGTGGATGTCGCTGATAATGTTGCTGTCGATCGCGGGTTGCCAGCCGATGGAGACGAAGATGAGCGTGCGCGATGAGCCCGAAGTGGAGTTCCTGAGCTCGCCCGGCGCCGCCGAGGGTTCGCTGCCGTTCTCCGAAGCGGTGCGCGTCGGCAATCTGTTGTTCCTCTCCGGGATGATCGGCAACGTCCCCGGCACGCTCGATCTCGCGCCCGGCGGCATACAGGGCGAGACGCGCCAGGCGCTGCAGAATATCCAGGCGGCCCTCGAGCGCCATGGTTCCGCCATGGACCGCGTGGTGAAGTGCACGGTGTTTCTCGCCGATATGGCCGAATGGTCGAGCATGAACGAGGTCTACGTGCAGTTCTTCCCGGGGTCCAAGCCCGCGCGCAGCGCGTTCGGCGCCAGCGGGCTGGCGCTCGATTCCCGCGTCGAGATCGAGTGCATCGCGACGGTGGGTGCGTCACAGACGCGCTGAGCTTCGGGCTCCCGTGCGCATCGAGGCCCGCTGCCACTGCGGCAACCTGTCCGCCTCGTTCCTCACGAACGAAACGCTGGAATCCCTGAAGCCCCGCGCCTGCGGGTGCTCGTTCTGCCGCATGCACGATGCGAAGAATGTTTCCGATCCGGCCGGCTCCATTGCCATCGAGGCCGAGGATCCCGAACGCTTGTCACGCTACCGGTTCGGGCTACGCACCGCCGATTTCCTCGTCTGCGCGTCCTGCGGCGTGTATGTCGTAGCGGTCATGGAGCAGGGCGGCCGGCAGTGGGCGACGATCAACCTGCGCGCGAGCCGGCATTACGATGTGCCGGCGACGGCGGTATCCTACGACGACGAGGTCGAAGGCTCGCGCATCGACCGCCGCATGCGGCGCTGGACGCCCGTGATCCGCAACGGACCTCCAACCGCCCCGACATAAGGAGAATCAAATGCCTGAGGTCAAACCGATCCCGGAAGGAATGCACACGGTGACGCCGCACTTATGCTGCAGGGACGCCGCCGCGGCCATGGATTTCTACAAGCGGGCGTTCGGCGCGATCGAGATCGCTCGGCAGACCACGCCGGATGGAAAAATCCTGCACGCGGCGATCCAGATCGGCGATTCGCCGGTCATGCTCGTCGACGAGTTCCCTGACTGGCAGTGCCTCGGCCCGGAATCCCTGAACGGCTCGCCCGTCACGCTGCACCTGTACGTTGAGGACGCCGATGCGTTCATGAAACGCGCGGTCGAAGCCGGCGCCAAGGAGACCATGCCGCTTCAGGACACGTTCTGGGGGGACCGCTACGGCAAGCTCGAGGATCCGTTCGGCCACAGCTGGTCGATCGGCACGCACAAGCGCGACGTCAGTCCCGCCGAAATGGATCAGGCCGTCAAGGCGATGTTCAGTGGCTGAGCCCAGCCCCGCCGCCGGCGCATGATCCCGGGCCGCGAGCGCCCGCCCGCCAGCGTCTGCATCATCCGCCTTTCGGCCATCGGTGACGTCTGCCATACCTTGCCGGTGGTGCGCACGTTGCAGGCCGCCTGGCCGGAATCGCGTTTCACCTGGATCATCGGCAAGACGGAAGCATCACTGCTGGACGGGATGCGCGACATCGAGCTCGTGGTCCTCGACAAGACGCGCGGCGTGAGTGGCCTGCGCGCGCTGCGGCAGGTGCTCGCCGGGCGGAGATTCGATCTGCTGTTGCACATGCACGCGTCGATGCGCGCGAATCTCGCCAGCTTGTGCGTGCGTGCCGATGCGCGGCTCGGCTTCGACCGCGCCCGCGCAAGCGATCTGCAGTGGCTGTTCACCAATGCGCGGATTCCCGCAAAGCCGCGCCAGCACGTCATGGACGGATTGTTCGGTTTTGCCGAAGCCGCCGGCGTGGTCGGGCGCGCCCTCGAATGGAACATTCCGCTGGCGGACGGCGATCGCGCCTTCGCAGAAGAGATCATCCCGAACGGCCGCCCCGCCCTGATCGTGAGTCCCTGCAGCAGCGAGAAGCGCGGGCGCTATCGAAACTTCCGTAACTGGGCGCCGGAGAACTATGCGGCGGTCATCGACCATGCCGCCGAAAGATACGGCCTGACGGCACTGCTCACCGGTGGCCGCAGCGCGCTGGAGCACGAGTACGGCAGACGAATCGAGGAAGCTGCCCGCACGAGGCCGCGCAACCTCATCGGCGCGACCACGCTGAAGCAGCTCCTCGCGCTGCTCGAGCGAGCTGTGGTGCTGATCTGCCCGGACTCCGGGCCGGCGCACATGGCGACGACCGTCGGCACGCCCGTGATCGGGCTTTACGGCACGACGAATCCGGATCGCGCCGGGCCGTACCTGAGCCGCGAATGGGTCGTCGACCGATACGCCGAAGCGGCGGCGCAGGAGTTCGGCAAGACCGTCGATGAGTTGTCCTGGGGAGCACGTATCCGCAAACCGTTCGCGATGCAGCTCATCGAGGTAGGGGATGTGACCGGCACGCTCGATCGGCTGATGCAGTCAAGGGCGGACATGCCCGCGTAATGCACGCCGGGAAACCGGTGTCAGCGCGGCTGCAACGGAGTGGTCAGGCCGCGCGGCTCTCCGCGCAACCAGCTTCGAAGGCGGAAGCGGCGCAGGCGCCAAAGCTCGAGCACGTGCTCCCAGCCCGGCGAATAATCTTCACCCAGATAATGGCGCAGAAACGCGCGCCTCCCTTGCCGGTCGAAATCGAGGCGGCGCAGGCAATTGATATCCAGAATGCGCTTCAGGAACGGCTGTAGGATGCGGGCTTTCGATACGCGATCGGTGTCGATCAGATAGAGCCGCGGATTCTCGGCTTCCTCATCGCTCCGCGGGCGCGGCGCGCCGTTGCCGAAGTCGACGAGAAAATTGCCCAGTTCGAGCGCCCCGTGCCGTATGCCGTTGGAGTGCAACGCGCGGGCGATCTCTGCAATCTCCTCGACCATGCGCTCGAACGCGCGCCGGTCGCGCGCGGTCGGCTCGGCGCCGATGTCGACGCGGAACCGGTGGACGCTCGTGCGTGCGGGTATCTCCTCGTACAGATAGTAGCCTTCCAGGCGGCGGAAGCTCGGCCGGTACGTCCAGTACGCGACCGCGGCCGCGCCCGGGATGCCCGCCTCCGAGAGAATGCGCGCGCCTGCGAACGAGGCGCGTGGGTAATTCTTCGCCAGCGACGTGAGGAAAAGCGATGCGCGGCGCCGCCACTGGAGTCCGGGATCGACCGCCGAAACCTTGACGACCAGGCGGCGGCCGGCAGGCTCGAAGTCGAACGCGTAGAGCTTGTTACGCCGATTGCTGGTGGCGAACGGTTCGCACCGGCAGATGTCGCGAAACGCCTGCGTTTCGATGAACGAGCGCACCGAGGAGGCGTAGGGCACCTCGTCGAGCACGCAATACACGCCGTGCTGGTAGGTTTGCTCGGGCACGCGCGGCGGTCCGCCTCACTGCACTGGTGGCACGGGTTCGTCCAGCATCAGGGCGCGCACGAACTGCACCGGCGGCGAGCCGTAGGACAGCACTTCGTCGTGGTAGCGCTTGAGCTCGAAGTGCTCGCCCCAGGCGCGCTCGACCTCGCGCCGCAGATCCGCGTGCTCCTGATAGCCGACAAAATAGGACGAAAGCTGCGCGAACGTGAGCTGCGCGCGCACCCATTTGCCGGCGGCCTCGCGCTCCTCCTGGAAGCCGCCCTCGATCATGAGCTGCACGGCCTCGTCGCGCTGCATGCCGTCGACGTGGATCGCCTGATCGATGATCGCGTTGGTGATGGAGCGCAGATACCACTTGAGATTGATCAGCCGCATGAGCGGATCGTTGTTCAGGTAGCCGGCGTCGATCATCATGCGTTCCGCGTAAACGGCCCAGCCCTCGATGAACGGCCCGGACGACAGCACCGCGCGCAGCGTCGACGGGTACTGATTCGAGTGCGCGAGCTGCAGATAATGCCCCGGCATCGCCTCGTGCATGGTCAAATCCTGGATCGACAACAGGTTGTATTCGCGCAGAAACGACTGCACCTGTTCCACGGTCCAGTCATCAGGCAGCGGCGCCACTGCATAGAAGGTCTTCTCGCCGGCATCGAGCGGTCCCGGGGAATCGCAGTAAGCCACCGCCACGCCGCGCTGGAACTCGGGCATGATGATGATCTCGACGGGCGTGTCGGGCACCGTGACCAGGTCGTGCTCGCGCACGAACGCCGTCGTCTGCGCCAGATCTTTCTTCGCCGTTTCGACGATCTCGTCGGGCGCCGGCCGCTTCGCGTACGCGACCTCGAGCGCGGCGCGCACGATGGCCTGGCGGTACGTCTCGTCGGGCGAGGCCGGAAAGATCGTCTGCGGGTACTCCTCCGCGTAGACTTCCCGCGCCACTGCGTACATCTCCTCGCGCACGCTCTGATATTCGCGCTCCGCGCGATTGCGGATTTCCGCGCGGCTCAGGGGGCTTTGCAGCGTGAACGCGAGCTTGGCATCGAACAGCTCGGCGCCGGCGCGAAAGTCTCCCTTCGCATTCGGCACCAGCTCTTCCTCGAGCCATGCCTGGTGCACGTTGACAGCCTCCCTCGCCACCTCGATGGCCGCCTCGAGGCGCTTGCGGCCTGCGGCGTCGAGCGCCCCCATTTCCGGGACGATCATGGCGTCTATGATCGACAGCACTCCCGGGTTCTGCTTGACGGCGGTCTCGGCATGTATCTTCGGCACCCGGGCGGGCTCGAGCGCCTCGCGGGCCTGCTCCAGCAGCCGGGGCATCTGCTCGAGGCGCGCGGCCGCGTCGGTGAGCCTCTCCGGCAGCGGGGCGAAATCGCGCGCGAGCAATCCGTAGATCGCGCCGCCGGCGAGATCGGTGTAGAAAATCGGATTCCAGGTCCACTCCCGCAGCGTCTCGAGCTGCCAGAGCGTGTAGTCGAGCTCGTTGGCGAGCAGCTCCGCGTCGACCTTGTTGGCCGCCGAAAGCTGTTCCCGCTTCACGTCGCCGAGCTTGTCGCGCATGTCGCGCAGGAAGTCGATGCGGCGGCGAGTCGCCTGCGGAGTGACCTCGTCGAGCTTCGCATCGAACCGATGGTCGCCGAGCCTCGTCGCGCTGACGGGCGCGAAGGCAGGGAACTCATCGACATATTCGCGGCCGAGGGTCAGAAATTCGTCGTCCGCCACGGAGGCGACGGCCGGAAGGCTCGATAGCAGGCTGCCCAGCAGTATGAAAGCGGAAAAAGCGTGTTTGCTCATGTTGTTCGACCCGCCAATGTTGGAACCGGATGTCGCTGCCGCGCTATTCTAGCAGCGAGGGGACCAAGTGCATGCTGGAAGAGGAATGCTCATGACCAAGCCCCTGAAGATTACTTTCGGCGTCGTCGGCCTGCTCATTCTGATCATCGCCGTCCTGGTCTGGTTCGTGCTGAATAATCTGGATCGGCTGGTGACGGACGCCATCGAAAGCACCGGCTCCGCGGCGACCGGCACTGCCCTGGAGGTGGACGGTCTGCAGATCGCCCTGCGCGCAGCCGAGGGCGAAATCGCCGCCATGACGATCGATAACCCGCAGGGGTTCGATACCGATCATGCCGTGCGTTTCGAGAACATCCACCTCGTGCTCGACCGGGACACGCTGCTCGAGCAGACCGTGCACGTGAGCGAGCTGCGCGTCGGCGCCGCGAGCGTCAACCTCGAGCAGAAGGGCAAGGCGAAGAGCAATCTCCAGACGTTGCTCGACAACGTCGAAGCCTACAGCGGCCCGCCCGAGGAGACCACGGAAGAGGAGACGCGCAACGTCGTCATCGATGAGTTCGTGCTGGAAGGGGCGGAGCTGGCGGTGCAATCGGAGCTTCTGGGCGATGCGCAGCTCACTCTGCCGCGCATCGCTGCGAGCGATGTCGGCAGCGATTCGCCCGGCGCCACGGCGGCGGATGCGCTCGAGGAGATGCTGGAACCGATACTCGCCGAGGCGCTGGATCAGGCGAGGTCCCGGGCGGTGGAAGCCGGCCGCGACCGGGTGGAGGAGGAGCTGGGCGAGCGGGCGAAGGATCTGATCGGCGGTAAGGACGGCGACTGACCTGCCTTTCCGCCGGTCGCAGGCTTTGGGCGGCATGTGCTATCTGTGATGCCAATCACAGACAAATACGGCTCCGCGGGGGAAATATCCCCGTATGCCGGAATTTTCCATAAACCGCGGGTTCACGCTCAACGGGCTGCTCGTCGTCATCGCGGTGCTCGGCATGCTGGCGACCTTCGCCGTGCCGCGGTTCGTCTACCGCCAGGCCGATGCCCATGCCGAGGCGATCCAGAACCTGGCAAGCAGCGTGCGCACGGCGGCTTACCTCGCGCACGAGCTGGCGGAAGCGCAGAAAGGGCCCGGAAGCGTGGTCATGCAGGGGCAGACCGTGGCCTTGCAGGCCGGGTATCCCACCGCCGGGGACATCTACAAAACGGTGGTCGGCGTGGCCGGCTTCACGTTCGCCCCGGGCGTCTGGACTCGCAACGGCGCACGGGCGCCACTCCAGTGCAGCGTGCGCTACGTGCCGCCGCTGCGGAACGGCTCGCTTCCGCAGATCGATCTCGATACGCGCGGCTGCTAGCCGACCGCCCCGGGCTTGATCCGGCCCGCATTTCACGCGCATTCTCCTGTCCTGGACCCGTTCCGCGTTCAAACCCCGCGGCCCGCTCCTCCGTCAAACTCTACGAACAAAGGCACTTCGGATTCACCCGAAATCGGGGTCAGACCGCCGCTTCGCCGACAGGGGCGATCCCGGACGAGACCGAATGAACCGAAATGGCAGTCTGACCCCGATTCCGGAGAGCGCGCCCAGAGGCGACATGACCGAGATCGAGCAGGTCAGGCGCGCGCAACAGGGCGACATGGCCGCGTATGAGGCTTTGTATCGGATGCACATCGGCAGGGTTTATGCACTGTGTCTGCGCATGACCGGCAATCGCGCCACGGCGGAGGATTGCGCGCAGGACGCCTTCATCAGCGCCTGGCGCAAGCTCACGCAGTTTCGCGGCACCAGCGCGTTCGGCACCTGGCTGCATCGCATCGCCGTCAACGAAGTGCTGACGCGCCGGCGCACGGCGGGCCGCGAGCGCGCACATCTCGAGCTGGTCGATAATGAGCAGCAGGCAACGCGCGCCGAAAGGCACGGCAATCCGGAGGCGCACCGGCTCGATCTCGAGCAGGCGATCGGCGCCCTGCCGAAGGGCGCGCGCCACGTCTTCGTGCTGCACAGCGTCTATGGTTACAGCCACGAGGAGACCGCCGCGACGCTCGGCGTTGCGGTCGGCACCTGCAAGGCGCAGCTCCATCGCGCGCGCAAATTGCTGCGCGCGTATCTGGATGCTTGAGGTAGGACGAACATGAGCGATCGTAACGAATCAGATGCGGACGG
>JBOIDB010000051.1:0-7320 GCA_050740235.1 Gammaproteobacteria bacterium | reverse complement strand
CAGGCATGTCCCCATTTTTCCCTGCCGCCGGGAACTTCCGGGCGGGCGCATCATCAAAACTGTCGAGCGTCGGATTTATGGCGCTCGCCCGCTATCCTCCCTAAGCGGGCGGCATCCGGTCTCCCCAAACCGGTTGCGAGTTGCCCCGGTGTCTCCCCCCTGTTCCATGCACCGGGGCACTTTTTTATCCGGAGCAGCGCCGGGAAGCCCGTCACGCCGGATAGATCGCCGCCAGCCAGTCGCGCGCCTCCTGCACGCCGTCGCCGCGCACGGCCGAGAAAAGCCGTATGTCGGCCCGGCCAGCCGTTTCCTTGCGCGCCTTCGCGAGCGCCGACGCAGCGGCGCCGCGGCCGAGCTTGTCGGCCTTGGTCAACAGGATCAGCGTGGCGCGCGGTCGCCGTGCGGTCCATTCGAGCATCCGCCGGTCGAATTCGCCGATGCCGCGTCTCGCGTCGACGATGAGCACGAGGCCGCGCAGCGAGCTGCGCGAATCGAAATAGATCTGCATGAGCTCGCGCCAGTGCGATCTCATCGCGTCGGGCACGCGCGCGAATCCGTATCCCGGCAGATCGACGAGCCGCCGGCCGGAGGACAGGTCGAAGAAGTTCACGAGCTGCGTCCGTCCCGGCGATTTGCTAGTGCGGGCGAGCCTTTTCCGCCCGGTGATCGCATTGATGGCGCTGGATTTGCCGGCATTCGAGCGGCCGGCGAAAGCGATCTCGACGCCTTCGTCGGGCACGAACTGCGCAGGCTGGTGGGCGCTCTTGATGAAGCTCGCGGCGGAGAACCCGGTCATCGGCTCGAATCGGGAAATAGCCGTAGTGTACAATCCCGCGCTCTTGCACCGCTCACAGACGCCTGCCGTGAACCGACACCTGATGCGGATGGATCATTGCGGATGAGACAGACCGCCGCCGTCATTGCGCTGATAGCCGCATCAGCGGCATTCGCGCAGGACCCGCCCGAGGAACGGGAGACGCCCGCGACGCAGCAACCGGCCGAACCCACGCAACAGCCGACGCAGCCACGGCCCGGCGAGCAGCAGTCCGGAGCCGCCGCCCCGACGGAAGGTGCGCAAGTCCCGCCGGCGCCGCCGCCGCAGAACGTTCCGGAAGATGGCGAAACGCTCCGGCAGGATCTCGCAAAGGGATCCGCCGAAGCGGGTCAGGCGAAGTCCGCCACCTGCGCGGCGTGTCACGGCGCCGACGGCAACAGCTTCAACCCCGAGTGGCCGACCCTGGCGGGCCAGCACGCCGGCTACATCGTGCAGCAGCTCGAGGCATTCCAGTCGGGCGCGCGGCAGAACGTGCTCATGACCAGCCAGGCGCAGGGCCTTTCGCCGCAGGACATGCGGGATCTCGCCGCCTATTACACGAGACAGGTGCCCCAGCTTCGCACCGCGGATCCGGAGCTGGCGCGCCTCGGCGCGGATATCTATCGCGGCGGCAACCCGGAGACGGGCGTGACCGCCTGCATCGCCTGCCACGGGCCGACCGGCAGCGGCAATCCGGCCGCGGACTATCCGATGGTGCGCGGCCAGCATGCCGTCTATCTCGCCAGCGCGCTCGAGGCTTTCGCGAACGACGACCGGCGATCCGATCCGAATCAGGTCATGCGCAATATCGCCGCGCTGCTCGACGACGACGAGATCGAAGCCGTCACCTCATATATGCAGGGCCTGCGTCAGGAGTGAACCTTTCCGCCGCGCGAACGTCGAGTGATCACATGAAACCGATTTATGGCCTGCTGGCCGCCCTGCTGCTTCTCCTGATGGCCTGCACGGCCGATGAGCCGGCCGAGCCGGCCCGCGACACGCCACCGCCGGCGGCCGAGACGGCACAAGCGCCGCCGCCGGCCACTGCACCGCCGGCGAATGAGGGGCCCGCCGATCCCGTGGAGGAATCGGCCGCCCTCGATGCCGAAACCGAAGCCGCCGACGACGTCGAGCTGGCACTCGCCGATCCCGAGGAAACCGCGGATGCGCCCGCGTCATCGCAATTCGTCGAAGGCGAGCACTATCGCGTGCTCATGCCGGCGCAGCCCACATCGAGCTCGCCGGATCAGGTCGAGGTGGCGGAAGTGTTCTGGTACGGCTGCCCGCATTGCTTTACGTTCGAGCCCTACCTCGAGAACTGGCGGGAGAATCTGCCTTCCTGGGTCAATTTCGTGCGCATTCCCGCCGTCTGGAACGATCAGGTGCGCATGCATGCCCGCGCGTTCTACACAGCCGAGGCGCTCGGCAAGCTCGAGGAAATCCACGGGCCGCTGTTCCGGGAAATTCACGTCAACAACAACCCGCTCCCCTCGGAGGACGCGCTCGCGTCGTTCTTTGCCGCGCACGGCGTGGACGAGGAGACCTTCCACGAGACCTTCCGCTCGTTCGCCGTGGAGACCAGCCTGCGGCGAGCCGACACCCTGAACCGCCGCTACCAGGTGCAAAGCGTTCCTGTGATCGTGGTCAACGGCAAATACGTCACGGACGGCGAAATGGCCGGAGGCTACGAAGCGCTGCTGGCGATCGTCGACGAGCTCGCCGCTTCGGAGCACGAGTAACGAAGCTCAGGCTTCCGTCGATTCGGCCGTTCGCAGGAAAGGTCGGGACAAAATCCCGTATTTCTTACTGGGTCCCGGTCCCGGCTTTTTCGCCGGGATGACGAATTTGCATTCCGGCTGCGCCGGAAAAAGGTTCGAACTTTCGCCGGAATGACGATCGCATTTTCACGGTAGCACTGCGTTGAGGAAGCGCACCAGCCGCCGCGTCCACGGGCTGAAGAGCTTTTCCGCGTAGTAAGTATTGACCGTGCGCCGGTTGATCTCGGCGAGCGTCGGGTAGGCGTGAATGGCGCTGCTGATGCTGCCGATTCTGACACCGGCCCGCATGGCCAGCACGAGCTCCGGCAACAGCTCGCCGGCGCGCGGCCCGACGATGGTCGCGCCGATGATTTTATTCTTCGCCACCAGGATCTTTGCATATCCGCGCCGGTCGACCTCCGCTTTCGCGCGATCGATGTCGGCGAAATCGAAGCGCAGTACCCGGTAGTGGAGGTTCGCCGCCTTCGCCTGACTTTCGTTCTTGCCGACGCGCGCGACTTCCGGGTCCGAATAGGTCACCCAGGGCACGACGGAATAGTCCACTCGTTTCGGAAAGCGGAAGACGGCGTTGCTGATGACGATGCCGGCCTGGTACTCGGCCATGTGCGTGAACGGAAACGGTCCGCTGACATCGCCGCAGGCGAAGATGTGCTTCTGCGAGCTGCGCAATCGGTCATCGACGAGGATGCCTCTTTTCCCGTCGTGCTCGACCCCGGCCGCCTCCAGCCCGAGCCCGTCGAGATGCGGCCGCCTTCCCGCGGCGACCAGCAGCGCGTCGCCGCGCAGTTCAGGCTCGCCGCGTACGACTATGTCCCCGCCGTCGCGCGCGACGGAATTCGCCTCGAAACCGAGGTGGATTTCGAGTCCCTCCTCGCGCAGGCACGCCGTCAGGATCTCACTGACGTCGGGATCCTCCTTGTCCAGAATCCGCGGGGCGGCTTCGATGATGCTCACTTTCGAGCCGAGGCGCGCGAATGCCTGCGCGAGCTCGACGCCGACCGGGCCGCCGCCGAGCACGAGCAGGCGCCGGGGCAGTGACCGCAGATCGAACACGGATTCGTTGGTCAGGTAATCCACCCCGTCCAGCCCCTGGATCGGCGGAGCATCGGGACCGGATCCGGTTGCAATGACGAAGCGCTTACCGCTCAGGATCTCGCCGTTCACTTCCACGCGATGAGGGTCGATGAACTTCGGCGCGCCGAAGAGCACGCGCGCGCCGTAGCTTTCGAAACGCTCCGGGCTGTCGTGTTTCTGTATATCCGCGACCACGTCCGCGACATGCCGCATGACGCGGGCGAGATCCACATCGGATGTCACGCTCTCCAGGCCGAACTCGGCGCCGCGGCGCATCAAAGCGGCCACGCGAGCGCTCTTGATGAGCGTCTTGCTCGGCACGCAACCATAATGCAGGCAATCGCCGCCCAGGCGGCCGGTCTTTTCGACAAGGGTGACGTCGAGGCCGAGCTGCGCCGCGACGCTGGTCGTCACCAGACCGCCGACGCCGCCGCCGATGACGATCAGATCCTGGCGGCTCATGCGTTCCGGCCCTGCTCCTCATCGATGATGCGGTCGAGCTCCTGTCGCGCCCTGCGCGTGACGATGACCGCGGCCGCGACGGTCGCGACGAGCCCGGCCGCAAACAGGCTCCACTTCAAGCCGCCGCCGCCGGACTCGCCGCCGCCGATGGCGGCCATGCCTGCGGCGCCGAAGTACACATACATCAGCGTGCCGGGGATCATACCGATGAACGTCGCCGCGACGTAATGCCGGAAGCGGATGCCCGTGATGCCGTACAGGTAGTTCTGCAGGTTGAACGGCACGACCGGGCTCAGCCGCAGCAACCCGACCACGCGCCAGCCCTGATCGCTCACGGCGCGATCGATCGCCTTGAACAACCGGTACTGACCCGCTTTATGCTCGACCTGCTCGCGCAGCAGATACCGGGACACGAGAAACGCCAGCGTGGCGCCGCAAGTGGCGGACACGAGCACGAGCGGGAATCCGATCGCCACGCCCCAGGCGAGACCGGCGATGACCGATAGCGGCCAGGCCGGCATGACGAGCACGGTCGCCAGGACATACGCACCGGCGAATACGACGCCGCCCCATACACCGAGGCGGCGTATCCACTGATCGAACGCGGCGGCCCATTCGTCGAGCGGCAGGAAGTACCAGGCCGCGGCAACGGCGGCGAACGCGGCCACGCCCACGATCCAGCGCCATCTCGTACCGTTCGTCCGTTCTTGCTCGACAGCCATGCTCTCAGCTCCGCGCGACAAAGCTGATAACGACCGCCGGACCCGGCGAAGCATCACAGGCTTTCATCGCTCCGGCCCGCGCGTGAACGGTTGCCACAGCAGGCCGAGCAGCCCCTGACGCTGCGGATCCCGGAACGACTGCAGCCCGATGACCATGCGCTCGTGGCCGTCCGCCGGCTGCGCGCGATAAGTGCGGAACAGCCGGTCCCACCAGGGGAAGCTGAAGCCGAAATTGCTGTCGGTCTCCAGCCGGTGCACGGAGTGATGCACGCGGTGCATGTCGGGGGTGACGACGATCAGTCGCAACAGCCGGTCGGCGCCGCCCGGCAGCCGCAGATTCGCATGATTGAACAGCGTCACGCCGTTCAGCAGGATCTCGAACGTGATGACGGCGGGCGCGCTCGCGCCCAGCGCCGCGACGGCCGCGATCTTGATGCCCATCGAGATGAGGATTTCGATCGGGTGAAAGCGCAGGGCCGTGCTCACGTCGAAATCGAGATCGCTGTGATGCATCCGATGCAGCCTCCAGAGCGGGCCGGTGACGTGGAAAAGCCAGTGCTGGAAGTAGATCGCGAGGTCGAGCAGCAGCACGGCCAGCACGAACTCGATCCAGACTGGCAGCGCGAGCGCGTTGAACAATCCCCAGCCGCGGCGTTCCGCTTCGATCGCCATCCCTGCGGCGAGCAGCGGCAGCAGTACCCGCAGCGCGGCTGTGTCGATGAGCACAATGCCTGCGTTGGCGGTCCAGCGCCGCCCGCGCGGAAGGCTGTGGCGGCGGCGCGGCCAGAAGTGCTCGGCCAGCGCGAGGCTCACGAGGATCGTCGCGAACGCGGTGAACCGCACGGCGGGCTCGTGCTGCATGAGCAGCTCGGTCAGGTTCGGCATCAGACGAGCCGGTTCCCGGATCGATGCGTTCGCGCGTCAGGCGGCTGCCGATCGAGCAGACGCTGGCGCCAGCCGGCCAGCCGGTCGGCCGGCACACCGGCCAGGTGCGCCAGGATCGTCAGCTGATTGACGAGGGTCACGCGGACAAAGCCCGACTTGCGCCAGAGGCGCGCCGAGGTCGTCGCTCTTGTGTTCGTCAGCACGGCCCGGCCGCGCCGTTTCAGCCGGCGCACGAGTGCAAAGTCCTCCATGACTGCGACATCGGGAAATCCCCCGAGACCGCGGAACACGTCGGCGCGCACGAACAGCGCCTGGTCGCCGTACGGCAGGCGGAGCCGCCGCGAGCGCCAGTTGACGAGCGACTCGAGCAGCCGGAACCGCCGCTCCGCCGCGTCGAGCGCAAACAGGAAAGCGCCGGCCACGACCCGCGGATCGCGCATGGCGCCGCGGATGTCCGCTATGAAAGTCTCCGGCATTGAAGTGTCGGCATGCAGAAACAGCAGGAGATCGCCGTGCGCTTCGGCCGCGCCGGCGTTCATCTGGCGCGCGCGACCCGCGGCAGAGTTGACGACCTTTACGCCGCGCTCTTGCGCGGTATGCACGGTGGAGTCTCGGCTGCCGCCATCCACGACGATGATCTCGGCGCTCGTCAGCGCAGTCAGTCGCTCGAGCAGCGGGCCGATGCGTTGATTCTCCTGAAGAGTCGGAATGACGATGGAGATGGCAACGTCATTGGCAAGGGCCGGGCGGCTCCGGCGCTGCGCTCGCCAGGCGGCCAGATCGGCCGGCTCATCCACATCGGTCAGTACATCGAGCAACGCGACCTGCAGGTTCGCCGCCCGGGCGCGTGTGAGGGTCTCGTCGAGCACGGTGGCGCTGCCCCAATCGATGCCCGTAAACAGACGCGGCTCGGGCGCGCGCAAACCGATCAGGTAGTAGCCGCCGTCGTTCGCCGGCCCCAGGACGACATCGTCGTTTGCCAGACGATAGAACGCCTGACGCATACGATCCGCGTCGAGCGCCGGGCAATCGCTGCCGATGACGACCGTGCGCTCGACGCCTTCGCACGCGGCGGCTTCGAACGCTTGCAGCATACGGGCACCCAGATCGCCGCCGCCCTGCGGTATGTAGCGATGTACCGGCCCGAAGCAGTTGCGCATGTCCTCAACGCTGCCGCCGGTGAAGCGCACCTCGAGATCGCCCGGCAATCCCGCCAGCGCGGCACGGGCCCAGGCCAGCGCATGCGCGGTCATTTCACGATGCAGCGCCGCGGCGCCGGCCGCGCCGAGTGCCGGAATGAGCCGCGTCTTGACGGCGCCCGGCACGGGCGCCCGCGTCATCAGCACGAGTCGCAGCGCGGCTGCTTGACTGGTCGCGTTCAATAGCCGGCACCTTAGCACGGGGATCGGTTCCACGAAGCAGCGCCCGCTGCGCTAAACTGGATGGGGAAGGACTACTTTTCGGGCACTTGAATGCGCGCCGGGCTCCAGCATGGATTTCGGTTGGGCGATCGCCTTATCTTGCCTTCGCAGGGGCGGATCGTGGATCCGTCCGGGCCGCGACATGTGCCGCCGAAGGTCCTCGA
>JBOIDB010000050.1:0-2637 GCA_050740235.1 Gammaproteobacteria bacterium | reverse complement strand
CTTCAGCGTAGCCGCGTCGATGAGCTCCAGCTCGCCGTAGAAGTTGTTCGCGTTGTGCCAGTTCTCGTTCGCGTGCTGCGGCATATCGAGCCACGGAAAACCGCCGTACGGCCGATTCAGCACGTTGACCTTGACCTCGTTCTTGACCACATCCTTCTGGTTGGCGAGGTTCTCCTCGGTGATCGCGAGGCTACGCATGCGGTCGGCTTCCGCCCAGAGTATGGTCTCGAGCTTGTGCGCGGGCACGACTTCGAAGTAGTTCGTGTAGTCGAAGCGTGTCGAGCCGTTGACCACGCCGCCGTTGCGCTCGACGAGGCGGATGAATTCCATTTTGCCGAGGTTGTCCGAGCCCTGGAACATCAGGTGCTCGAAGTGATGCGCGAATCCCGTGCGTCCCCGTGGCTCGATGCGAAAGCCGATGTTGTAGTAGACGCCGACCGTCACGACCGGCACCGAGGTGTCGGGTGAAAGCACGACTTTCAGCCCGTTGTCGAGCGTGTGATAGTCGATGGGGATGCTGAAATCGCTGACCGGGGCCAGCTCTTCCGTGGCATCCGCATCCGGCTCGGCCGGCTGCTGCATGGCGCAGCCGGCGATCAACAGTGCGAGCAACCCGAGAAGGCTTGAACGTTTCGACATCGTATTTACCCCCTACGGGCTCTATTTCGGCTGCATGCGTATCGCGCCGTCGAGGCGGATGGTCTCGCCGTTCAGCATGACGTTTTCGCAGATGTGCACCACGAGGTCGGCGAATTCCTCCGGCCGGCCGAGCCGGGACGGGAACGGCACCTGCTCGCCGAGCGACTGCTGCACTTTCTCGGGCATGCCGGCCATCATCGGCGTCATGAAGATGCCGGGCGCGATCGTCACGACCCGGATGCCGAGCCTCGCGAACTCGCGCGCCATCGGCAGCGTCAGGCTGACGATACCGCCTTTCGAAGCTGCGTACGCCGCCTGTCCGATCTGACCCTCGTACGCGGCGACCGACGCCGTATTGACGATCACGCCGCGCTCGCCTTCGTCGTTCGGAGAGTTCTCCTGCATCGCGTTCGCCGCCGCCTTCGCCAGGAAGAACGAGCCGATCAGGTTCACCTGAATGACTTTCGCGAAGAAGCTGCCGTCCATCGGGCCGTCGCGGCCGAGCACGCGCGCAGCCCCGATGATGCCCGCGCAGTTGATCGCCAGATCGACTCCGCCCATGCGTGCGACGGCCTTCTCGACAGCCGCGTTCACGTCGCTCTCGACGCCGACGTCGACGCGCAGAAAGCTTGCATCGCCGCCGAGCGCCGAAGCGGATTTCGTGCCCTGCTCCTCGTTGATGTCGAGCATCACAACCTGCCCGCCGGCGCTGATCAGTCGCTCCGCGACGGCATGGCCGAGGCCCGACGCCGCGCCGCTGACGACGGCTCTGATCTCCGCGATTTTCATTCATGACCTCGCTGTAATCGATGGGACAATTGTCATTGCTCATTTGGCCGGCGCTTCGCCTCGCGATCCCATCGCAGGCGGCCGTTCTTGCTGTCCGGCCGTTTGCCGAGTGCTGCGCTGATGTAAAGGCCGGCATCGATCAGCGCATCGAGATCGATGCCGGTTTCAATACCCATCCCGTGCAGCATGTAGACCAGATCCTCGGTGGCGACGTTGCCCGTAGCACCATTGGCGTACGGGCACCCGCCAAGACCCGCCACTGATGCGTCGGCGACGGCCACGCCCGCTTCGAGGCAGGCGAGCACATTCGGCAGCGCCTGCCCGCGCGTATCGTGAAAATGCACCGCGAGCTTGTCCATCGCCACACGCGCGGCGACGGTATTCAGCATCTCGCGCGCCGCGAAGGGCGTGCCGACACCGATGGTATCGCCCAGTGAAATCTCGTAGCAGCCGAGCTTCTCGAGCCGTTCGGCTACGCTCGCAACTACGGCGACATCGACAGCCCCCTCATAAGGACAGCCCAGCACACAGGAGATATATCCGCGCACGCGCACGTCGTTCTCGCGCGCGAGCTCCACGACCGGCGCGAAGCGCTCGAAGCTCTCGGCGATCGTGGCATTGATGTTCTTGCGATTGAACGTCTCCGATGCCGCCGTGAACAACGCGATCTCCTCGACCCCGGACGCGAGCGCGCGCTGCATGCCCTTGAGATTCGGCACCAGCACCGGATACGCCACGCCCGGCTTGCGATCGATCGACTCGAACACTTCCTGAGCGTCGGCGAGCTGCGGCGTCCATTCCGGGCTCACGAAGCTGGTCGTCTCTATCGTGCGCAGGCCCGTGGCGCTGAGGCGATTGATGAATTCGATCTTGACCTGTGCGGGCACGTGCGCGGGCTCGTTCTGCAGCCCGTCGCGCGCGCCGACTTCGACGATCTTGACGAAATTCGCTGTATCGGAACTCACATCGGATCTCTGCAGGCAGGTTTCAAACTGCCACGGAATTCTGCAGGGCCGGTTTCAACCCGCCATGAATCTGCCACGGGCATCGTTGCGTCGCTCACCCCCGGGTCATAGACAACTTTCATGCAGGTTTCATTCCGCGGTGTCCGGCCGGATGTCGACGAGCGGAACCTCGGCCTCGACGAAGTCGCCCGTCGCATACAGCACGCGTTCGACCACGCCGGCCGTGCGCGCCTTGAGCGTGTAC
>JBOIDB010000049.1:0-8401 GCA_050740235.1 Gammaproteobacteria bacterium | reverse complement strand
TGAAAAAGCCATGGATGGCTTTTTCACCATCCTGTTAGGCCGACATAAGCCTGCCCCGGACTCCGATCCGGGGACGCAGGCTGTTGCCGGTGGGTTTCGCCGGAAACGTTTCAATGATCCCTGCCTGCAAAGGCCCGTAGGAGGCCTTCGCCGAGAACCCCCGCATGAAGCGCGCGGTTATCCCTGCCTACAAAGTGCCGCGCAGGTCGCGCATGGCGAAGCCGCGCAACGGCCGCTCGATGTCGCGGCCGAAGCCGAGGACCTTGAAGCGCTCGCCCATTTCCTCCGGCAAGGTCAGCCGTTTGACCTGCTGCGCGAGCTCGATCTGCGTGCCGCGGCCCCTGCCGGAAAGCGCGATCAGCTGGCCTTCGAGATCGCAGCCGATGAGGAACTGGGCCTGCGTCGTGAAGCCCGCGATGGCGAAGCCGGCGTCGATGCCGGCCCCGGCGAGCGCCGAAAAATCCACCCAGGCCGTGATGTCCTGCAGTCCGACGAGGATGAACGGATCGTCATGCGCGCGGTGCCGGTAGTGGCACCGCAGAGTGCCCGTCCCGCGTTCGAGGCTGTAGTAGTCGCGCTGCGGCAGACCGTAATCGATGAACAGGGCCGCGCCTTGTTCCAGGCTGTCGTAAACGGAAGCGAGCCAGGCCTCGAGGCCGAGCCGGACTTCCGAGGTGAAGCCCGACGGCCAGGCGGCACCGCTGTCCTCGCGCAGCATCTCGACGCGTTCTCGCAGAGGCTCGTCGGCGCGTTTCGGGACGGCTCGCAGCGTTCCTGTCTCCAGACCGACGCCGAGATCGCTGACCCCCGCCGGCTGGATGCGAAAGCGCTCGACCGGCAGCGAATCGACGATTTCGTTGGCGAGAATCACGCCCCGGATGCCGGGCCGCGGCAGGGTGTCGATCCATTGCACGCATCCGGCCAGCTCGCCGGCCCGGTCCTCGATCGTATGGCGCTGGCGCTCGCGTAAATCCGCGCTGATTTCCAGGATGAGATAGCGGTCGGGCGGATGACCCATCTCGGCCAGCGCCCCGAGCAGCTCCGCGGCCAGCGCGCCCGTGCCGGCGCCGAGCTCGAGCACGTCGCCGCCGTCCACGTCTTCGAAGACTTCAACGGACTGAATCGCGACACACCGCGCGAACAGCGGTGAGATTTCCGGCGCGGTGACGAAATCGCCCGCGGCGCCGAGCTTCGTCGAGCCGGCGCTGTAATAACCGAGGCCGGGCGCATACAGCGCGAGGTCCATGTAACGCGCGAAACCGATCCAGCCGCCGTGCGCCTCGATGTCGGCGCGAATGTGATCCAGCAGGCGCCGGCTGTGCGCCTGCGCCTCTGGCGGCGGCGCCGGAAGGTGATCGCGGATGAGCATGGCAGGGGCCGGCGTTCGGAACGGCGGATATTGTACCCTGTCGGCCATCAGTGCCTTTGGCGCGGGAGAAGCGCATGCCCGGACGCAGTCTCGACGGAAGAACCGCGCTCGTCACCGGCGGCGGGCGGCGCATCGGCGCCGGCATCGTCCGCGCGCTGCATGCCGCAGGCGCCGACGTCGTCGTGCACTATCACGCCTCGGGACAGGATGCGAACGACCTGTGCGGCGAGCTCAATGCGACCCGGGCGGATTCCGCTCACGCCGTCGGCCAGGATCTGCTCGACGCGGCGCGGCTGCCGAAGCTCGTCGCCGCCGTGCTCGAACGCACCGGCCGGCTCGATATCCTGGTCAACAACGCTTCGAGCTTCTATCCGACGCCGGTCGGATCGATCGACGAAACGCAGTGGCACGATCTCGTCGGCACCAACCTGAAAGCGCCTCTGTTCCTGTCACAGGCCGCCGCGCCCGCGCTGAAGGCGACGCGGGGAGTCATCGTCAATCTCGTCGACATCCATGCGCGCCGCCCGCTCCGCGCGCATCCCGTGTACTGTGCGGCCAAGGCGGGGCTTGCGGCGCTGACCCGCTCGCTGGCGCGCGAGCTCGGGCCCGACGTGCGCGTGAACGGGATCGCGCCGGGCAGCATCCTCTGGCCCGAGGCCGGGCTCGATGAGAAAGTCGCGGCACAGATCGTCCGCGAGACGGCGCTCAAGCGGCAAGGCTCCGTCGAGGACATCGGCGACTGCGTCGTATATCTCGCGCGCGATGCCGGTTACGTGACCGGCGAGATCATCGCCATCGACGGCGGCCGCAGCCTCGGCTGGTAAGTCAGGCCGGCTCTAACAGGATGTTGAAAAAGCCATCCATGGCTTTTTCACCTCTGCGCGTCATCCTCGAGAGCCTCGCTGATCTCTTCGAGCACGCGCTCCGTGTCCTCGAACACGCGTGTGAAGTCGAGCTTGCGCACGGTAAAGCCGCGCGACTTGATGAATGCGGCACGTTGCACGACGTCCGGCTCGCCGGCGTCGATGACCAGGCACAGGCGCCGCTCCAGACAGACGAAATCGGCCACCTGACGGCCGATCGCATGCTGCCGCCGGAACACGCAATCGGCAAGCTGGCGCCCGCGCAGGTAAAACCAGAGCAGATCGCCGGCGTCGCGGGCGAGATGCCCCGGCTCCGGCGCGCCGCCGGATACATGACCTCCCATTCGGCACTCCCCACCTGCCTGTCGGGCTGTCGAAAAACTCCGTTCTTCGCCAGCTTGACCTCCTGACAAAAGCAGGATGGAAAAACCTTACCGCCACGCGGCGCGCCGCGACAAGCGCAATTAATCGGAGACTTGCCGCAGTTTCTGACTTGGGCCGCTGTCAGTGGGCGTTGATGAGCAGCTGCCAGATATCCCGAGTCTTGTCCGGCGGCTCCCGTCGCCCGGCGAGTTTCTCCCGCGCGACTTCGGAAACGGCAGAACACGCGCCGTTCTCCGCCACGAAGAGAGCCTCGGCGAGGGAGCCCTCCGCCGGATCCCCGAGCACGAAAGCGAGATCGTCCTCGGCTGCGCAAGTGGCCGGCAAGCCGTCGAAATACCCGCCCTCGCCCGTCGAATCTACGGTCTCGAACGAGATGGGACGAATGATTTTTTCGCAGAACGAGAAACCGAGCGAGCCGACCGGCTTGCCGAACGTATCGGCGCCGACGAGGAATGTCTCCACGTACGGCATCATCGAATTGATGACGATCTCGCTGGCCGACGCCGTCCCTTCGGTGGTGATGAAGATCAGCCGGTCGAGCGACAGCGAATGGGTCTCGTTCATGAACAGGGTCGTCGTATTGCGAAACGCATTGTTGGCGTTGAAGACGGTCATGGAAAACACCTGCCCGTTTGCATCGAGCCCGCCGAGCAGGTTGCCGAGAAAATCCGCAACCGCGATCAGCCCGCCGCCGTTGTAGCGCACGTCGACGATGAGATCGCGCACGCCGGCGTCGGCGAATTGCGCGAACGCCGCGTCGAGCGCGGCGAAGGACGGCTCGACGAAGGTGCGAAACAGCAGGTAGCCGACAGGCTCGCCTGCCACGTCGAAAACCGTGACGGCCGAAACGGGCGGGATCGTCACCACCGCTTTCGTGACGGTCACGCTGGACTCGGCGCCCTGGCGATCCGCGACGTCGAGATCGACCTGCAGGCCGACCTCGTCGGCACCGAATGCCGCGGAAACGCCCTCGGCGGCAACGATCTCCGCTATCGTGCGGCCGTCGATGGTCAGGATCCGATAACCGCGTTCGAGCCCGGCACCATCCGCCGGGCTGCCTTCGAAAACCTCGGCGATGCGCAGATCGTCGTTCGACAACAGCGCCGTTGTCACTCCGAAGCCGATGAACTGGCCCGCGCCGAAGAACATCTCTTCGGCGGCCGCCGAGCCGATGGACGAAAAGCGGTCCGGCGGATTGACGATCAGCGCTTCGAGCAGCGCCTCCGGCGTCGGAAAATCGTTCGGGTCGACATCGGGCATCTGCTCGTTATAGAGGTAGATGTCCTGCATGACCTCGAGCACCGTCTGCTTCTGGCCAACGGGGCTGCATGCTGCAGGCGCGCCGTCCGACGAGCCGCCCCCGCATCCGCTCGCCAGAACAGCGAACAACAGAAAGAGTCCGCCGGGATGCCACCGATAAAGGCAAGAGCTGCCGACGATCGGGCGCTGCATTATGTCAAACTCCTGTGGCAGCCCCGCTTGCGGTCTCATCGCACTCCAGTGCCACTTCCTCGAGCGCATGACGCCCCCTGTCGAACGCTTCCCACAACGCCGCGATTCTCATGCCGGTCACCGGATGCACGACGTCGCCCGCGATTTCGGCGAGCGGTCCGAGCACGTATGCGCGGGTCAGGATCTCGGCGCGAGGCACTCGCACGCCGCCCACGTCGATGATACCTCCGCCGTAGAGCAGCAGGTCCAGGTCGAGCGTCCGGGGTTCGTTGCGCTTGGCGTTTCGCCGGCGCCGTGCCAGTTGCTCGATGTGATGGAGCGCGGCGACGACCATCTCGACCGGCTCGTCCGTCTCGAAACCGGCAACGAGATTCAGGAACGGATCCCCTTCGAATCCGACCGCCGCGTTCCGATAGACCCGCGAGCGGACCAGACAGCCGAAACGCCGCCCCAGCCGGTGTAGTGCGGCGCAGACATGCCGCTCGGCATCCACGTTGCTGCCGATCCCGACAAATACGCGGACCCGGTGCGTGGCACCCCGCGGGGACTTCGTGCCCGGCAACCGATCAGGCCTCGCGCCGGCGCTCGATGCGGATGCCGACGTCCGTGGCGCCGCGGATTGCACCGGGCTTGTTGACCGTCACGCAGACACGGGCGACCGCAAACTCGTCGAGAACGATGCCGGCGATGCGTTCCGCCAGCGTCTCGACGAGCTGGAACTCGCTGCCGCTGACGAACTCGATCAGGCGCTTGGCTACCCGCTTGTAATTGAGCGTGTCAGCGATGCTGTCCGTGGCCGCCGCACGCCGCGCGTCGACCGACATCTCCAGATCGATCTTGACGATCTGGCGCACTCGCCGCTCCCATTCCTGGATGCCGATGACCGCTTCCACGGTCAGCTCGCGCAGAAAGATCGTGTCGCTCATGGATGGCTCCGGATTCTGCGGGGCGGCGTCAACTCGTCGAGCCGCCAGCGGGCTCGTGTCTCGAAGCCCAGGCCGGCGGAAGCACCCGCCTCCAGCCGCTTCGCGCCGGCGTAGGCAATCATGGCCGCATTGTCGGTGCAGAATTCCGGCCTCGGAAAGTACGCCTGCCCGCCGAGCGCGGCCACTGCCGCTTCGAGACTTTCGCGCAGCGCCCGGTTCGCGCCGACGCCGCCCGCCACGACGAGCTTGCCGATGCCCGTCTGATCGAGCGCCCGGCGCGCCTTGACCGTGAGCGTATCGACCACGGCCTGCTGAAATTCCGCAGCCAGATCGGCGCGCTCGTCCTCATCGAGCTCGCGGCGCCGCACCTCGAGCATCACCGCCGTCTTCAGGCCGCTGAAGCTGAAGTCGAGGCCGGGCCGGCCCAGCATGGGCCTCGGCAGCGCGAAACGGCCGGGCTTGCCACGTTCCGCCAGCGCCGCCAGCGCGGGTCCTCCGGGATAAGGCAGCCCGAGCAGCTTGGCGGTCTTGTCGAATGCCTCACCGGCTGCGTCGTCGAGGCTTTCGCCGAGCGTTCTGTAGCGGCCCACGCCGTCGACTTCGACCAGCAGCGTGTGCCCGCCCGAGACGAGCAGCGCGACGAACGGGAAATCCGGCGCGTCGTCTTCCAGCATCGGCGCGAGCAGATGCCCTTCCATGTGATGCACGCCGACCGCCGGCACGTCCCAGGCGTAGGCCAGGCTCCGCGCGACGCTGGCCCCGACCAGCAGGGCGCCGACCAGGCCCGGCCCGGCGGTCCAGGCAACGCCGTCGATATCGCCCGTATGCGAGCCCGAATCCGCGAGGACTTCCCGGATCAAGGGCGTGAGCTTGCGCACGTGGTCGCGCGAGGCGAGCTCCGGCACGACGCCGCCGTACGCCTCGTGCAGCTCGAGCTGGCTGTGGAGACGATGCGCGAGCAGGCCGCGCCGGGTGTCGAACACCGCCGCCGCGGTCTCGTCGCAGGAGGTTTCTATGCCGAGCACACGCATGGTGTCATCCGTCATACCCATGGTAATTCGAAAATGGGGACATTCCTGATTTCCCCTTTGCTCCGATGCAGGCGTCGACCTGATCCGTTGGAAATCAGGAATGTCCCCATTTTGCATCGGCTGCGGGAGACAGGTAGAATTATCTGGTTTTGACCCGGCCACCCGGCCGTCGCGGAAAACTCCGATGCTCCGCACGGCATTCCGGCCGGGATTTCTGCCAGCCGGAACCAGAGGAACCGATGCCCAGCGTGCGTGTGCGAGAAAACGAATACTTCGATGCCGCCTTGCGGCGCTTCAAGCGTGCCTGCGAAAAAGCCGGCATTCTCACGGAGCTGCGCCGCCGCGAATTCTATGAAAAGCCCACGCAGGAACGCAAACGCAAGAAGGCCGCAGCCGTCAAGCGGCACGCAAAGCGCCTGCAGAGAGAAGTGATCCGTCGCAAGCGATTGTATTGACGGCCGGTTGAAACCGGCGCTCCCGATTCGAGAAATGTCGCTCAAGGAACGTATCCAGGACGACATGAAAGCCGCGATGCGTGCCGGCGACAAGGCGCGCCTCGGTGTCGTGCGCATGGCGCTCGCCGCGCTCCAGCAGCGTGAGATCGATGATCGCACGACGCTCGACGAGCCGGAAGCGACGGCAGTCATCGAGAAGCTCGTCAAGCAGCGCCGTGAATCGGTCACGCAATTCGAGCAAGCAGGGCGTGACGAGCTTGCCGCGAAAGAGCGCGCCGAGATCGAAGTGCTGCAGGAGTATCTCCCCGAGCAGCTCTCGTCCGGCGAGGTAGACGACGTCATCGAGGCGGCTATCGCCGCCACGGGCGCAAGCTCCATGCGCGACATGGGCAAGGTCATGGCCGAGGTCAAGCAGAAGGCACAGGGGCGCGCCGACATGGCTGCCGTCAGCGCGCGCGTCAAGGCGAGGCTCGCTTCCTGAGCGGAATCGGAGTCGCGATATCGGGGTCAGACCGATATCTCGTCTTACTGCCGTGGTCCGCGAAGGTACCATCCACGAAATATCGGTCTGGCCCCGATTCCCCGATCCGCTGGCGAAATCGCCGGGCTCGACTATGCTTCCTCTTTCCCCCGTTGATCCGGAAACATGGCAGGACGCATCCCGCAATCCTTCATCGATGAGCTGATCGCCCGAGCCGACATCGTCGAAGTGATCGGCCGGCGCGTGCCGCTCAAGAAGGCGGGTCGGGAGCACAAGGCGTGCTGCCCGTTTCACGACGAGAAGACGCCGTCTTTCACCGTCAGCACGCAGAAGCAGTTCTATCACTGCTTCGGCTGCGGCGCGCACGGCACGGCACTCGGCTTCCTGATGGACTACGACCACATGGGCTTCGTCGAGGCGGTCGAAGAGCTGGCCGCGCAGCTCGGGCTCGACGTGCCGCGCGAGGAAGGCGCGGACCAGCGTCCGGAAGCAGGCCTGTACGACATGCTGGAGGCGGCTGCGCATTATTTTCGCGACTGCCTCAAGCGCAGCGATCCAGCCAAGGCCTATCTGCGCGGGCGCGGAGTGACGGACGAGGTCGCCGCCCGATTCGCCCTGGGCTACGCAGCCGACGACTGGAGCGGGTTGCTGGATCGTCTCGGCCGATCGGAAGACGATCGCCGCAGACTCGCCGCCGCCGGCCTCGTCATTGCGAAAGACGGTGGCGGGTATTACGACCGCTTCCGCGGCCGCATCATGTTCCCGATCCGCGACGCGCGCGGGCGCACCATCGCATTCGGCGGCCGCATCACGGGTGAGGGCGAGCCGAAGTACCTGAACTCCCCGGAAACGCCGCTGTTTCACAAAGGGCGTGAGCTGTACGGCCTCTCCGAGGCGCGCAAGCAGCTCCGGGATATCACCCGGCTCATCGTGGTCGAAGGCTACATGGACGTCGTGGGGCTGGCCCGTCACGGCATCGACAACGCGGTGGCCACTCTCGGCACCGCCACGACCGCCGAGCACCTCGAGCGCATCTTCCGTGTCACCGACGAAGTGGTGTTCTGCTTCGACGGCGACCGCGCCGGCCGCGAGGCCGCCTGGCGCGCGCTCGGCAATGCGCTGCCGATCGTGCGCGAGGGGCGTCAACTGAGGTTCCTGTTCCTGCCCGAGGGGCAGGATCCGGACTCGCTCGTCAATGCAGAAGGCGCCGAGGCGTTCGCGGGCCGGCTGGCCGAAGCGGTCCCGCTCTCCGACTTCCTCATCCGCCGCCTGGCGGACGGCATCGAGATGGCCACCGTCGACGGCCGCGCGCGGCTCGCCGAGCTGGCGCGCCCGTTGATCAATCGCATCCCGCCGGGCGTCTACAAGGAGCTGCTCCTCGAGAAGCTCGCGGATACGGTCGGCTTGAGCGTCGATCGGCTCGAGCCGTTGATCGCCGGC
>JBOIDB010000048.1:0-4801 GCA_050740235.1 Gammaproteobacteria bacterium | reverse complement strand
GCTGATTACCGGTGGGCTTCCTTACCTCGTCATCCCGCGTAGCCCTCTGCGCGGATGTCGAGGCGGGCCAGCAGGGCGCGATCGCGGTCGGCCTGCGGGTTGCCGGTGGTCAGCAGCTTTTCGCCGTAGAAAATGGAATTGGCGCCGGCCAGAAAGCAGAGCGCCTGCATCTCATCGCTCATGTCGGCGCGGCCGGCGGACAACCGCACGTGCGAGCGCGGCATCAGGATGCGCGCGAGCGCGACGATACGCACGAACTCGATCGGGTCGAGCGCCGGCGTCCCGGCGAGCGGCGTGCCCTCGACCTGGACGAGGTTGTTGATCGGCACGCTCTCGGGATGCGGGTCGAGCGTCGCGAGCGTGTGCAGGAAGGCGACGCGGTCGGACGCCGACTCGCCCAAGCCGAGGATGCCGCCGCAGCAGACGCGGATGCCGGCCTCGCGCACGGCCGCGAGCGTCGCGAGGCGATCCTGGTAACTGCGCGTCGTGATGACCTCGCCGTAGTAGGCCTCGGACGTGTCGAGGTTGTGGTTGTAGTAGTCGAGGCCGGCGTTCTTCAGCCGGCGCGCCTGCGCGGGCGTCAGCATGCCGAGCGTGGCGCAGGTCTCGAGGCCGAGCGCAGCGACGCCCTCGACCATCTCGGCGACCGTCTCGATGTCGCGGTCCTTCGGGCCGCGCCAGGCCGCGCCCATGCAGAAGCGCGTGGCGCCGGATTCCCGCGCGGCGCGGGCGCGCGCGACGACCGCCGCCGGCTCCATCAACGCCTCACGCTCGAGACCCGTGTCGTAGCGGATGCTCTGCGGGCAGTAGGCGCAGTCCTCCGGGCAGGCGCCGGTCTTGATGCTGAGCAGCGTGCTCATCTGCACGGCGTTCGGGTCGAAATTGGCGCGGTGCACGCCCTGCGCGCGGAACACGAGATCGTTGAACGGCAGCGCGAAAAGCTCGCGGACTTCCTCCAGTGTCCAGTCCCGGCGCGGTTCGTTCCGAAAATGCGTGGCGGTCATGCGTTACCCGATGTTCCGGCGTGAAACGCCGCTTGCGGCGAGGCGCTTCGACGGCCGAAGGTCCGACAGAAGAAGCCTCGGAAGTATTCGATGGGTACCGCGGGCTGTCAACCTGACGGGCGAGCGAAAGTCGACAAGTGGCTGGCGCGGGTCTGGCGAGCGCTCTGCCCGCCGGCTTGCGTGCTCTGCGGCGCGGACGCCGAACGGATCGACCTCTGCGCCGGCTGCGAGGCCGATCTGCCGCGTTGCGAACCGGTCTGTGCCCGCTGCGCTGCGCCCGTGGCGGGCATCGCCGCGTCGATCGAATGCGGCCGTTGCCAGCGGCGCCCGCCGCCGTTCGACCGGGCGATTTGCGCGTTCGATTATGCGTTTCCGGTGGATCGGCTGTTGCAGGCGCTCAAATTTCGCGGCGCGCTCGTCTACGGCCGCGTGCTGGGCGAGCTGCTCGCGGCGCGCATCGCCGCCGCGGCGCTGGCCCTGCCGGGCGTCATCGTGCCGATGCCGCTGCACCGCAGCCGGCTGGGCGAACGCGGGTTCAATCAGGCGTGCGAGATTGCCCGGCCGGTGTCGCGCCGTCTCGGCCTGCCGGTGGATACCGGCGGCGTCTTTCGAGCGCGAGCGACGCTCGAACAGACGCATCTGAATGCGCGCGAGCGGCGCACCAACCTGCGGGGCGCATTCACTGCGAGGCGCAAGGATTGGCCCGGGCACGTCGCGATCATCGACGACGTGCTGACGACCGGCAGCACCGCCGGCGAGCTTGCCAGCACGCTGAAAAAAGCCGGCGTCCGGCAGGTGGACGTGTGGTGCGTGGCGCGAACGTTTCATGGCGCGAACGTGTAATCCAGGAGAATACCGGCGAACACGGCCGCGCCGAAAACATTGTTGTTCAGGAACGCGCGGAAACAAAGGGCGGGTTCCCGCCCGCGGATCAGAATCTGCTGATAGAGCGCCGACAGCGCCGCCGCGATGACGCCGCACTGATACCAGCCGCCGAGCTCCGCCCGCTGCCCGACGAGGTAGAGGTCGAGCAGCAGCATGAGCTGAATGACGCCGATGACGAAACGGTCGGCGTCGGCGAACAGGATCGCCGTGGATTTGACGCCGAGCTTCAGATCGTCCTCGCGGTCGACCATCGCATAGATCGTGTCGTACGCCGTGGCCCAGAGCACGACGGCGATGAACAGCAGCCAGGCGAGCGGCGGCGCGCTTCCGGTCTGCGCCGCGAACACCATGGGCACCGACCAGCCGAATGCCGCGCCGAGCACGAACTGGGGCACCGAAATGAAGCGTTTGAGAAACGGATAGGCGACGGTCAGGACGGCGCCTGCGATGGCGAGCAGTTGCGTCAGCCGGTTCAAGGTCAGCACGAGCCCGATGGCGATCAGCGAAAGGCCCGCGAACAACGCCAGCGCTTCGGGCGGGGTCACGCGGCCGCTGGCCAGCGGCCGGTCGCGCGTGCGCGCGACGTGCGGATCGATTCTGCGATCGGCGAAGTCGTTGATGACGCAGCCGGCCGCGCGCATCAGGATCACGCCGAGCACGAACACCGTGAACACGTGCGGGTCCGGGCGGCCCTCTCCCGCGATCCACAGTGCCCAGAGCGCGGGCCAGAGCAGCAGCAGAGTGCCGATCGGCTTGTCCACACGCATGAGCAACGCGTATTGCCGCACCCGGTCGAGCAGCTGCGAGCCTGTTGCCATCACATCCGGTCCTCGCCGGGAATCCCCGCGGGAACGGCAAATCCAGCGATCGGCGGGAGCAGAACTTCGTAGACCAGCAACCCGGCCTGCCCGATCCGGAACACAGAGCGGCGTGCCCAGAGCGCCTCCGGGTCAGCTACCAGACGACTTGCCGCCTTCGCGTACAACTCATCGTCAGGATCGAGCTGCGCTATCTCGAAGCCGCTTCGCGTCACATCGCCGCGCCGGCGCAGCAACGTCTCGCCAAGCGGCGAGTCGCCGAGATCGGCAAGCCAGGGATGATCGCGCAGCGTGCTGTCCGGAATGAGCGTGCGCGCAAAGATGCACGCGCGCTTTTCCGTATCCAGCTCGATCTCCCGCAACAGCGCCGGCTGCACCGCGCAACCGAGCAGCTTCGCCTCCTCCGCGCTCAATGCCGATGGCTTCTCGAGCTCGACTTCGACGGCATAGCTGCCCGTGGCGGATCCGAGCTTGTGCGTGAGCAGGCCCGTTGTCGAGATCCAGCCGCGCAGCGCGGGCTCGACCTCTGACAGGCTGTCGGCGGTCATCGGCTGCCAGGCGGTTGACAAGATGACCGGTCGGCTAGACGCGGGCGTAGCGGTCGCCGCCGCCGATCCAGCGGCGCACGAGCGGGCGCACGCGTTGCGGGTGGTGGGCCAGGAGGATTTCGGCGGCCTTGCGCACGCGGGGCAGCAGGTCCTGATCGCGCACCAAGTCGGCGACCCGCATGGCCAGCTCGCCTGTCTGCCTCGTGCCGAGCACTTCGCCCGGACCGCGCAGCTCGAGGTCCTTCTCGGCGATGGCGAAACCGTCGGTGCTCTCGCGCAGCACGGCGAGCCGCGCACGCGCGGTCTGCGACAGCGGAGAGCGATAGAGCAGCACGCAATCACTGCGCATTGCGCCGCGGCCGACGCGCCCGCGCAGCTGATGGAGCTGCGCGAGCCCCATGCGCTCGGCGTTCTCGATGATCATCAGGCTCGCGTTCGGCACGTCGACCCCCACCTCGATGACGGTGGTCGCCACGAGCAGATCGACCTCGCCGGCCTTGAAAGCGCGCATGACCCGCTCTTTCTCCCGCGACGATAGCCGGCCGTGCGCGAGCGCAACCCTGAAATCGGGCAGCGCCGCTGCAAGCTCCGCATGGGTTTTCTCGGCCGCTTCGCAGTCGAGCGCTTCGGATTCCTCGATCAGCGGACACACCCAGTACGCCTGGCGACCTTCGGCGCAGGCGCGCCGCACGCGTTCGACCACGCCGACGCGGCGCGTGTCCGGCATGACGGCCGTGCGCACCGGCCGGCGGCCCGGCGGCAACTCGTCGATCACCGAGGCGTCGAGGTCGGCGTAGGCGGTCATGGCCAGCGTCCGCGGGATCGGCGTGGCGGTCATGATCAGCTGATGCGGCACGAGACCGCCGCCCTTGTCGCGCAGCGCGAGGCGCTGATGCACGCCGAAGCGGTGCTGCTCGTCGACGATCACCAGCGCGAGCTTCGCGAAATTCACGCCGGCCTGAAACAACGCATGTGTGCCGACGACCATCGCAGCCGCGCCGCTTTCGACGGCCCCGAGCGCCGCGGCGCGCGCCTTGCCCTTCTGCGCGCCGGCGAGCCACGCGACGCCGACATCGAGCGGCGCAAGCCATGCGTCGAACGTCCGGAAGTGCTGCTCGGCCAGCAGCTCCGTGGGCGCCATGATGGCTGCCTGATAACCCGCTTCGACGGCTTCGATCGCAGCCAGCGCGGCGACCAGCGTCTTGCCCGAGCCGACGTCGCCCTGCAGCAGCCGCATCATCGGGTGACGGCCCGCGAGATCGGCGCGAATCTCGTCCGCGACCCTCGCTTGAGCGCGTGTCGGCGCGAAACCGAGCCCGGCGAGAAACCGGGAGCGAAGCGCCCCGTTTCCGGCCAGCGCCGGCGCGTTTTCCTTGCGCATCCGGCGTCGCAGCAGCCGCAAGCTCAGGTGATGGGCGAGCAGCTCCTCGAACGCGAGCCGGCGCTGCGCCGGATGACGGCCGGCCGCAAGCTGGTCCAGTGAGGCATCCGGCGGCGGACGATGCACGTACCGTACTGCCTCGGCGAGCGGCGGCAGGTCGAGCGC
>JBOIDB010000047.1:0-13627 GCA_050740235.1 Gammaproteobacteria bacterium | reverse complement strand
GGTCAAGGGCATCGGGACGAAGGTGCTCACCGACAATAAGGGCAATATTCGCGTGAACAGCGAATCGGATGCCAAAGCGGCAAAGTGATGCGCGGAGCGGCCCCCTCCCCGCCGGGGAGGGGGTAGGGGAAGGAGATCGCATCGGGTAACATCCCGGCTCCACTCTTCGAGTCGGGAACGGAACTTGAAACAGACCATTCGCGCGGCCGTCTTTCCCGTGGCCGGCCGCGGCACGCGATTCCTGCCGGCGACGAAGGCGAGCCCTAAGGAAATGCTGCCGGTCGTCGACAAGCCCTTGATCCAGTACGCGGTCGAGGAGGCGCTCGAAGCCGGGGCGGAGAAGCTCGTTTTCATCACGGGCAGCTCGAAACGCGCCATCGAGGATCATTTCGATACCGATCGCGAGCTCGAACGCGCGCTCGAGCAGTCTGGTAAGAGGGAGTTGCTCGACAGCATTACCGGTATCGTGCCGCCACGCGCGGCATGCATATACATCCGACAGCCGGCCCCGCTCGGGCTGGGTCATGCCGTGCTCTGCGCACAGCCCGCAATCGGCAACGAACCGTTTTACGTGCACCTCGCCGACGATCTGATCAAGGCCGACACGCCGTGCCTGGAGCAGATGCGCAGACAGTTCGAGCAGCACGGATCGAGCACGATCGCGGTGCAGTCCGTGCCTCGCGATCAGACCGGCAGCTACGGCATCGTCGCGGTCGAAGCGGAGGCCGGCGGGCGCAAACGGGTGTCGCGCATCGTCGAGAAGCCGAAGCCCGACTCAGCGCCGTCCAATCTGGCGGTGGTCGGGCGGTACCTGCTCTCGCCGCGAATTTTCGACAAGCTTGGGCGCATCGGGCGCGGCGCGGGCGGCGAAATCCAGCTCACCGACGCGATCGCCGACCTGATGGCGGATGAAGCCGTTTATGCGTATGAGTTCGAGGGCGTGCGCTACGACTGTGGCAACAAGCTGGGTTACCTGCAGGCCAATGTCGAATACGCGATCGCCCACCCGTCACTCGGACCGGAGTTCGAGGACTACCTGACGCAGGTCGTCGCCGAGCTTCGCAAGCAGCGCGCCTGAAAGTCTCGCAATCGTGTGGCGGGGAGGGATTAAGGCTGTAGCTATCGGTTCCCATCGAAGCTTGCAGCCCCGGCTGCAGTCGTCAGGTTTAACGAATCAACGCTGCTGATGTCCGTCCCCATTTGGGTCGACAGCGATCGCCGGCTCACTCATCATGATGCGCATGTCCGCACGCGACCCGAATCGGTTTCTGGACGAATGGGCTCGTCTGGTCAATGAGCGGAATCTCGAAGGGGTTCTGGCGCTGTACGACGAAGCCGCCGTGCTCATCCCGACATTCTCGAATCGGCTGCTGGACAAGCCAGAACGGATTAGAGAGTACTTCGAAAGGCTCAACAACCGGGACGGCCTGGCAATCTGGCTTCACGAGAAGCCGCGGCTGGCGAGCGCGATTGGCGGCGGCATACACGCGCTGGCCGGGATATACCGCTGGCAATTCGCCGTCGACGACGAGCTGCTGGATTTCGAGGCCAGATTCACTTTCGTGCTCGACCTCGGGCGGAAAGCGCCAATTCTTCATCATCACTCGTCCCAGATTCCACGTATGCTGTAGCGGCGGTGCCCGCTGGATGGAAGCTCGCGCGGTACATTGGCGAATCCTGCCGCTTTACGCCAAAGTCTGCGGCACGGATACGAGTTCCGCGTCTTGAATCTTCCGGTTGATCTGTACCGGCCGATTCACCGATCGACAATCTGGTCGGTCGCGGATAGATCCATCAGGTGTGAGACTCAGATGCGGGCTTTATCGGGGGGCCAACTCGTAACCCCTTGAAAATTTGGCTCCCCGGGCCGGACCACACAGCACGCTGTAAGTCTTGCCGTTACATAGGTTCTTTTCGACTGGCCTGAAAAATACCCGCATTTGTACCCGCACAGACGGCCCGCTGCTTAGTGTTTCGGGCCTCCCGATCGCGTGGTGCATCGAGCGTCGCATGTCGACCGCACATTGCGGACATGCAGGCCTACCGGAGCACGGCTAGGCTGCTCAACCGCCTTCGAGCGCCATGCAACCATTGATCTCTTGCTTCATCAGCAGTTGGGAGTAGAAACGCCTTATATGGGGCAAATGCCTCATACGGGGATAAGGACGTGGATGGTAGGCGGTCCCCATTAATCAAGATAAAGCAAACTTCGCAGTTTTCAGCCGCCAAAAAAAAGCTACTTAGTCCGGAGAGCACCAAAATGAACGCAGCGTTATTTCAGCGATACTCAAGTCTTAGCTTGAACACCAAAGAACAATGGCGCTTTGGCGTAGCCACCGCAGTCATCACGGCGAACTTGTTTGTCCCGACGGTCGTAGTTGGCGCATCCGCGGGCGGTGATCTACAAACAGATGCGAGTTTATCCTCAATCGAACCCGTAAGCCCACCAGAGGCGGAGTTGCGTGCTCACCAGCAGCAAAGGCTAGCTCAGATTCCTGAACTCAACGTTCAATTCGATGAACGACACATCCCGAGCATCCTCGAAGGTCAATTGGGTCAAGTTCAAGCTTCCAATGCCGAAGAAGACCTGAACAAGCTTTTGCGTGATCTGGCACCTGTCTACAAGTCTGCCGGAACCGAATCATTTCGGCTGATGAACACACAAGAGTGGCGGCGCTCAGGAACAAAGGTCTATTCGCTTCAGCAGAGAATCGACGGGAGGCCAATCCTCGGTGCAGAGTTGCATATCCAAGTCGATTCGGTAAGCAACGAAGCGGAACGCATAAGCGGTGTATATGTTCCTGATAGAGGAATTCAGAAATCTTACTCCCTCTCTAGCCACGATGCCGTTCAGGCTGCAATTGAATATGCCTCCAAACAAAAGGGGCTGGCTGTTGTAGAGTTTGAGCTGCTTGAAAAGCCTGAACTCGTTTTTGTTGCGACCGGGCAGACGGCCAAGCTCGCTTGGCGTTTCCCATTTCAATTGCTGTTCTCGAATGGAACTGGGTCATGGGAGTCGGTTGCCGTTGATGCCAATGACGGTTCAATCATTGGGCATGGCTTTCCACTTCCCGTTGGTTTGGTACGAAAAATATGGAACGGTAAAGGTACTCCAACGACAGGCGATGACACGATAATAGTATCTGAAGGGGGGATTACCGCTGCGACTCCGGCAGACATTAAAATGCTGTATCAGTTATGCGTATCGTCTGCTCGCTGTTGGCGGCACACACCCAACTACGGGGGTGGACGTGGTTGGGCTGAACAGTCATGTTAGCGCGTACGAAATTTTTTTGAAGCCACTTCCGAGTCTGCCTGATAAGGCCACGGCGATTGATTATCGACTGGCAATGGAAAACTTTGCACTAACGGAGTTCGGTCCTGCCACGAAGGCGCAGGTATCGCTGGCGTGGGATGCGGTTTCTGTGCCACGGCGCCAGCCTGGTAGCACGGCTGCGCCGCCGCCCGCCTACGATCCTGAATTTGGAACGAACCTGCCATGGCGGGTATTTCCTCGACTGGACCACCACGGCGGGCGCTACGTGGTACGAGACGGACTGTGCCACGAATTCTACGTTCACATCCGGCAAGGAAACGATGTATGTAGGAGCTGGGTCCGCTTTGGGGTTCAAACCTCAAGTTAAGCTTTGGGTGCGTGTTCGAGCTTGCAGCGTTCAGGGCTGTAGCGACTGGTCGGCAACACGAGGACCGGCGGCACCCTACACAGGGTGTCTGTAGCTGCGCCAGCTCCCGCCTTGACAAACAGTGCCGCAGGTAACCCATGATCTTGCAAGCTTGGCTCACGTTGCCAAAGTGCCTTTCCAGTTTTGAGCGAATACATCGTCGCTGGACTATGCTCGCCATATCCAGCGCCAGTAGGAAAAGACGGCGGTTGACAATATTGCTTGCCGAGGCAGCGTCTATCGTTGTAAGGCATCTCAGAAATAGCGCGGGCCGCGGCAGGCAGTTCTCGGTCTCGTCGTATTCCAGCCAAGCGCCTGTGAAGGGCTTCAGGCCGCGGGGCGCGAGCGTACGGCATAGCTGATAACTCGCTGATTCGTCGATACTAAAAGGACGTTGCTAGATCAGGCTGGAAGGGTAGGTGGCTCCCCGGGCCGGACTCGAACCAGCGACCAATCGGTTAACAGCCGATCGCTCTACCAACTGAGCTACCGGGGAAGAGGCTTGGAATTTTCGGCCAGGCGCGCAGTCGAGTCAAGGCGACGACTGGCGTAAGAATTGATCACTGGGTTCCGGCTTTTGCCGGAAAGACGAGATTGCATTCGGTTTCCGAGTTCCGCCAAACGAACGGAATCGCATCCGGAGTTCCGGCTTTCGCGGAACGACGAAGCAGCGATCAGCCGAGGCAGGCGGCGAGCCGCTTTATCGCTTCCTTCAACGTTTCCATGTCCGTGGCGAATGACACACGCAAATGGCCCGGCGCGCCGAAGGCAGTGCCGGGCACGAGCGCCACGCCGGCGGCTGCCAGGAGATATTCGGCCAGCTCGACGTCGTCCTCGATGCTGTCGTGCGCCCGGATGCATTCGGTGAAATCGGCGAATGCGTAGAAGGTCCCGTCACCGGGCCGGCATGAGACGCCCGGCAGCTCGTTGAGCGCGGGCACGATGAAATCGTGCCGCTCCTTGAACGCCTTTGTCATCTCGGATACGCAGCGCTGATCGCCGTTGAGAGCGGCGACCGCGGCGGCCTGCGAGACGGATGCCGGATTCGACGTGCTCTGGCTTTGCACCTTGGTCATCGCCTTCACGATCGGCGCCGGCGCTCCCGCATAGCCGATGCGCCAGCCGGTCATGGCGTAGCTCTTCGAGACGCCGTTCACGGTGACCGTGCGATCGTACAGCTCCGGGCACGCGGTGGCGAAGCTGCAGAATGGCTCTTTGCTCCAGTAAATGTGCTCGTACATGTCGTCGGTCGAAACCAGCACGCGCGGGTGCGACGCCAGCGCGCGGCCCAGCGCCTCGAGCTCGGCACGCGAATATGCCGCTCCGGTCGGATTGCTCGGGCTGTTCAGGATGAACAACCGGCTGCGCTCGCTGAGCGCGCCCTCGAGCTGCTCCGGCGTGATCTTGTAGCCCTGGCCGGGACCCGCCTCGATAATCACCGGCCGGGCGTCGGCCAGCAGAACCATGTCCGGGTAAGACACCCAGTAAGGCGCCGGTATCAGAACTTCGTCGCCCGGATTCAGGACCGCCTGGCAGAGGTTATAGAGCGTCTGCTTGGCGCCGCAGGAAACCAGGATCTGTTCGCGTCCGTATTCGAGGCCGTTGTCGCGGCGGAACTTCTCGCTGATCGCGTCCTTGAGCTCCGGAATGCCGCCGACCGCCGTGTACTTGGTGGCGCCGTCGCGAATCGCCCGGATCGCCGCTTCCTTTATATGCGCGGGGGTATCGAAATCGGGCTCGCCGGCGCCCAGCCCGATGACGTCGACGCCTTCGGCCCGCAACGCCCGGGCCCGGTCGGTCACGGCAAGCGTCGGCGACGGCCGGATGCGCTCGACGCGGGCCGAAGTTGATAGAATCACGCGGTTTCCCTTGAAGGCTGGCTCAGCGGTGCCGATATCTTAAGGCATCCCGTTCCGCTCCCGATACTGGACACTACAGGACCGACCGACAATGACAGATCGTTTCGAGCTCGTCTCGCCCTATGCGCCCGCCGGCGATCAGCCGGTGGCCATCGCGCGCCTGACCGCGGGTATCGAGGACGGGCTGTCCCGGCAGACGCTGCTCGGTGTCACCGGGTCCGGAAAGACGTTCTCCATTGCAAACGTGATTCACGCCGTGCAGCGTCCCACTCTGGTGCTCGCGCACAACAAGACGCTGGCGGCGCAACTCTACGGCGAGTTTCGGGAGTTCTTCCCGAACAACGCCGTCGAGTACTTCGTTTCCTATTACGACTACTACCAACCGGAAGCGTATGTCCCGTCGTCGGACACCTATATCGAGAAAGACGCGTCCGTCAACGCGCACATCGAGCAGATGCGCCTGTCGGCGACCAAGGCGCTGCTCGAGCGCCGCGACACGATCATCGTCGCGACGGTTTCGGCAATCTACGGCCTCGGCGATCCGGAAGCCTATCTCAAGATGGTGCTGCACCTCGTGCGCGGCGATCGCATCGACCAGCGGCGCATCCTCCGCCGGCTGGCTGAAATGCAATACACGCGCAACGAGATCGACCTGGGGCCCGGAACCTATCGCGTGCGCGGCGAAATCATCGACGTGTTTCCGGCCGAATCCGAGCGGGAAGCGATCCGCATCGAGCTGTTCGACGACGCGATCGAGTCCCTGACCTGCTTCGATCCGCTGACCGGCGAGGTGCTGCGTCACATGCCGCGCTTCACGGTATACCCGAAGACCCACTACGTGACGCCTCGCGAAGTGCTGCTGAACGCCCTCGACCAGATCAAGGACGAGCTGAAGATCCGGCTCGAGGCGCTCCGTCACGCGAACCAGCTCGTCGAGGCGCAGCGGCTCGAGCAGCGCACGCTGTTCGATCTCGAGATGATCAACGAGCTGGGCTATTGTGCGGGCATCGAGAACTATTCGCGGTTCCTGTCGGGCCGCGCGCCGGGCGAGCCACCGCCCTGCCTGTTCGACTACCTGCCGGCGGACGCTTTGCTGGTGGTGGACGAAAGCCACGCGACGATCCCGCAGCTCGGCGGGATGTATCGCGGCGATCGCTCGCGCAAGGAAACGCTGGTCGAGTACGGCTTCCGGCTGCCCTCGGCGCTCGACAACCGGCCGCTGCGCTTCGACGAGTTCGAGCAGCTTGCACCACAGACGATCTACGTGTCGGCAACGCCCCGGCAATACGAGTATGAGCAATCGGGGCAGTTCGTCGAGCAGCTCGTGCGCCCGACGGGCCTCGTCGATCCGCAGGTCGAAGTGCGGCCGGTGACCACGCAGGTGGACGACCTGCTGTCCGAGATCGCGCGCTGCACGGACCGCAACGAGCGCGTGCTGGTCACGACGCTGACCAAGCGCATGGCCGAAGACCTGACGGAGTATCTGCACGAGCACGGCGTGCGCGTGCGCTATCTGCATTCCGATATCGAAACCGTCGAGCGCACGGAAATCATCCGCGACCTGCGCCTCGGTGAGTTCGACGTGCTGGTCGGCATCAATCTGCTGCGCGAGGGGCTCGACATGCCGGAGGTTGCGCTGGTCGCGATCCTCGATGCCGACAAGGAGGGCTTCCTGCGTTCGGAAGGCTCGCTGATCCAGACGATCGGACGGGCGGCGCGCAATCTGAACGGGCGCGCCATCATGTATGCGGACACGGTCACCGGATCCATGCAGCGCGCGATCGAAGAGACCGAGCGCCGCCGCAACAAGCAGATTGCTTTCAACGAGGCGCACGGCATCAGCCCGCAGACGATTATCAAGGCGGTGGCCGACATCATGGAGGGCGCGCACGCACGGGGTCGGGCGCGCGGACGCCGGATCGAGAAGGTGGCCGATCAGCCTTCGATCTATGCCGCCATGACGCCGGAGCAGCTCATGAAGAAAATCAAGCAACTCGAGCAGCGCATGTTTCGGCACGCGCGCGACCTGGAATTCGAGGAAGCCGCGCGGTTGCGCGACGAGATCGCGGAAATCCGCCGCGCCGGGCTGGGCTTGCCGGACACATTGGCCGGATGAGCGCTGTCGGCCGAATGAATTCGGCCCTGCTTGCCGTGGCGGTGAATGAATTCGGCCCTACGGGTTGACGTATCCGCTGCAGGGCCGGTTTCAACCGGCCATTGCCCGCCTGATCGCCGCATGAACCGGCTTGCCTCGGCCGCGATCGTTCCGTATCTTTACCGGTCCCGAAGGCGCGTAGCTCAGTGGTAGAGCACCACGTTGACATCGTGGTGGTCGGTGGTTCGATCCCACTCGCGCCTACCATTTTCTCGACCGGCGAATCCCGGGCAGCCGCGACGCTCACGACAAAGACTGCATAATCCGTTCATGCCCGTTATCACACTGCCTGACGGCAGTCAGCGCAGCTTTCCCAGGCCGGTCACGGTCGCCGAAATCGCCGCGGACATCGGTCCCGGCCTCGCCAAAGCCGCGGTAGCCGGCGAGGTCGACGGCCGGATCGTCGATGTCTCCACGCGCATCGAGAACGATGCGCGCGTGGCGATCGTCACGGCTCGCGACGACAAGGGGCTCGAGGTCATCAGGCACTCGACTGCGCACCTGCTGGCACAAGCCGTCAAGCAGCTCTATCCCGCTGCGCAGGTGACCATCGGGCCGGTCATCGAGGACGGCTTTTACTACGACTTCGCCTATGCGCCGGGCTTCACACCGGCCGATCTCGAGGCCATCGAGCAGCGAATGCGCGAGCTCAGTGCGGCGGATTTGCAGATCGAACGCACAGTGATGCCGCGCGACGAAGCAGTCGCGTGGTTTCGCGAGCAGGGGGAGCACTACAAGGCCGAGATCATCGAGGCCATTCCCGCGAACGAGGAGATCTCCCTGTATGGACAGGGAGATTTCAGGGACCTGTGCCGCGGCCCGCACGTGCCGAGGACCGGGCATCTGAAGGCCTTCAAGCTCATGAAGCTCGCCGGCGCCTACTGGCGCGGCGATTCACGCAACGAAATGCTGCAGCGGATCTACGGCACCGCGTGGCCGGACAAGAAGTTGCTGCAGGCTTATCTCGCACGGCTCGAAGAGGCGGAGAAGCGCGACCATCGGCGCTTCGGCCGGCAGCTCGATCTCTTCCATACCCAGGAAGAGGCACCCGGCATGGTTTTCTGGCACGACAAGGGCTGGCGCCTGTACCGGACCGTGCGCAACTACATCCGCGGCCGTCTCGCAGAGCACGATTATCAGGAAGTGAGCACGCCGCAGATCATGGATTGCAGCCTTTGGGAGAAATCGGGCCACCTCACCAAGTTCGGCAGCGGCGGGATGTTCATGACCGGCTCGGAGAACCGCCAGTTCGCCATCAAGCCGATGAACTGCCCCGGACACGTGCAGATCTACAATCAGACGCTGCACAGCTACCGCGACCTGCCGCTGCGCATGGCCGAGTTCGGCTCCTGCCACCGCAACGAGCCGAGCGGCACGCTGCACGGCCTCATGCGCGTGCGCAACTTCGTGCAGGATGATGCGCATATTTTCTGTACCGACGAGCAGGTCGAAGACGAAGCCCTGCGCTTCGTCGATCTGCTGTTCAGCGTCTACCGGGATTTCGGCTTCGAAGACGTGGCGATCGGCCTGTCGACGCGTCCCGAGCAGAGGGTCGGCGACGATGCGCAGTGGGACAAGGCGGAGAAAGTGCTCGAACAGGCGCTGCGCAAGAAGGGCCTGGAGTTCGAGCTGCAGCCGGGAGAGGGCGCCTTCTACGGGCCGAAGATCGATTTCTCGCTCAAGGACAGCATCGGCCGCGTCTGGCAGCTCGGCACGCTGCAGCTGGATTTCTCGATGCCCGCGCGGCTCGGCGCCGAGTATGTAGCGGAGGACAGCAGCCGGCGCACGCCCGCCATGCTGCACCGTGCCATCCTCGGCTCGCTGGAGCGCTTCATCGGAATACTGATCGAACATCATGCTGGCAGCCTGCCGGCCTGGCTCGCGCCCGTGCAGGCGGTCGTGCTCAGCATCACGGACCGGCAGGCCGATTTCGCTCGGGAGGCGGCTGAAACCCTGAAAAATCAGGGGTTTCGCGTGGAAACGGACTTGAGAAACGAGAAGATCGGCTATAAAATCCGCCAGCACACGATTGCAAGAGTACCCTACCTCCTCGTAGTCGGGGATCGGGAGCTCGAGTCAAAAACGGTGGCCGTGCGCACGCGCAGCGGCGAGAACCTCGGCAGCCTGCATCTGGACGCGTTTGCTGAGCGCCTTGCCGCGGAGATCGCGAGCCGCGGCCGCTCTATTTTGGAGGACTGACATATCGCGGCGACAAAACGGATCCGACGCAACGACGACATCATAGCGCCCGAGCTGCGGGTGATCGGCGTTGACGGCGAACAGGCCGGAGTGATGTCGCGGGACGCGGCGCTCGAAATGGCCTCGGAAGCGGGCCTCGACCTGGTCGAGGTTTCGCCGAATGCGGAGCCGCCCGTCTGCCGCATCATGGATTACGGCAAGTATCTGTTCGAGCAGAACAAGAAAGCCCAGGGCGCACGCAAGAAGCAGAAGCAGATCCACGTCAAGGAAATCAAGTTTCGCCCCGGCACGGACGAGGGCGACTACCAGGTCAAGCTGCGGAACCTGATCCGCTTCCTGACCGGCGGCGACAAGACGAAGGTCACGCTGCGCTTCCGCGGGCGCGAGATGGCGCATCAGGAGCTGGGCGCAAAACTGCTCGAGCGCGTGCGCAAGGATCTGCAGGACTACGGCGCCGTGGAGCAGTTCCCGCAGCTGGAGGGGCGGCAGATGGTCATGGTGATCGCCCCGAAGCGGAGATAAGAAGCGGAAGCACGGCGGTTTTGAACCCGCCGATCGTGCAAGTGAATGCCGGCCGGACTGACCGGACGGCAATCCGCCCGTATCGGGCGCGCGCGAGCGCGTTCCGGCCGGGCCATTGACGGAGTACAAAGGTGCCTAAACTGAAAAGCAATCGCGGCGCGGCGAAGCGTTTTCGCCGCACCGGCAAGGGCGGCTTCAAGCGCGCCCAGTCTCATCTCAATCACATCCTGACGAAGAAGAGCCCGAAGCGTAAGCGCAACCTGCGCGCGACGGCGCAGGTGTCGGAGAGTGACGTCAAGGGCGTGCGGCGCATGCTGCCGTACTCGTGAAAGGCAGGAGCTGAGACATGGCCAGAGTCAAACGGGGTGTCGTCGCTCGGGCGCGGCACAAGAAAATGCTGGGCAAGGCGAAGGGCTATTACGGCGCTCGCCGCAAGGTCTACCGCGTCGCCAAGCAGGCCGTCATCAAGGCGGGGCAGTACGCGTATCGCGACCGGCGCCAGCGCAAGCGGCAGTTCCGCGCGCTGTGGATCACGCGTATCAACGCTGCGGCGCGCATGCACGGACTGTCCTACAGCCGGCTCATCAACGGCTTGAAGCAGGCCGACATCGATCTCGACCGCAAGCTGCTCGCGGATATCGCCGTGCAGGATCCGGAGGGCTTTGCCGTCATCGCGGAAGCGGCCAAGGCCCAGCTCATCAAGACTTGATACGGGGAAATGGGGACATTCCTGATTTCCGGCCGGAAATCAGGAATGTCCCCATTTCCAAAAGGTGGGGCAACCGGTGCACGATCTCCCACAGCTTCTGGAACGCGCCCGCGGCGAAATCGCCGCAAGCCCCGACCTCAAGGCGCTGGACGAGATACGCGTACGCCTGCTCGGCAAAAAGGGCAGCGTCACCGAACGTCTCAAGGCACTCGGCAGGTTGCCGGCAGGGGAACGGCCCGCGGCCGGCCAGGCGATCAATCGCGTCAAGCAGGCGCTTCAGGAGGCCCTCGAAGCCCGGCGCGTCGAGCTCGAGCGTTCGAGCGTCGAAGCACGTATCGGCGCGGTCTCCCTCGATGTAACGCTGCCCGGCCGCGGACAAGTCAGTGGCGGGCTGCATCCCGTCACCCGCACGCTGGAGCGCCTGCGGACGCTGTTCGAGCGCGCCGGGTTCACTGTTGCGGAAGGTCCCGAGATCGAGGACGAGTTTCACAACTTCGAGGCGCTGAATATACCTGAGCTGCATCCGGCCCGCGCCGAGCACGATACCTTCTATCTGCGCGACGGCAGGCTGCTGCGCACGCATACCTCGCCGGTGCAGATTCGCGCCATGCGCGAGGGCAAGCCGCCGCTGCGCATCGTCGCGCCGGGCCGCGTCTACCGCTGCGATTCGGATGTCACGCACACGCCGATGTTCCATCAGCTCGAAGGGCTCGCGGTCGACACCGATATCAGTTTCGCGAATCTCAAGGCCATGCTGCACGGGTTTCTGCAGGCTTACTTCGAGCGCAAGCTCGCGCTCCGCTTCAGGGCGTCCTACTTCCCGTTCACTGAGCCCTCCGCCGAAGTCGACATGCAGTGCGTGATCTGCGACGGGGTCGGCTGCCGCGTCTGCTCGCGGACCGGCTGGCTCGAGATCCTCGGCTGCGGCATGGTGCATCCGGATGTGCTGCGCAACTGCGGTATCGATCCGGAAAAATACACCGGTTATGCGTTCGGGCTCGGCATCGACCGCCTCGCGATGCTTCGCTACGGCATCGACGACCTTAGATTGTTCTTCGAGAACGATCTGCGTTTTCTCCGGCAATTCAACTGACATGAAACTCAGCGTCGCTTGGTTGCGCGAGTGGGTCGATCCGCTGCCCGACGTGCAGGAGATCGCTTCGCGGCTGACGCTGGCCGGTCTCGAAGTCGGCGGCGTGGAGCCCGCGGCGCCGGAATTCTCCGGCGTCGTGGTCGGCAAGGTGCTCGACGTCGCGCGCCATCCCGATGCCGACAAGCTGACCGTCTGCCAGGTCGATGCGGGATCCGGGGAAAGGCTCACTATCGTCTGCGGCGCGCCGAACGTTCATGCGGGAATGACCGCGCCCCTGGCGAAAGTCGGCGCAAGCCTGCCCGGCGGCATGCAGATTCGCGCCGCGCGGCTGCGTGGCATCGAATCGCAGGGCATGCTCTGCTCAGGCCGGGAACTGGAGCTGAGCCCGGATGCGAGCGGCATTCTGCCGTTGCCGGATGACCTCGCCGCAGGCAGTGACCTCCGCGATGCGCTTGCGCTCGACGACAGCGTGCTCGACCTCGAGCTGACGCCGAACCGGGGCGATTGCCTGAGCGTCGCCGGCGTCGCCCGCGAGCTCGCTGCCATTTATGGCGCGAAACTGATTCCCGCTGCCGCGGATGCTGTCGCCGCGGCTGACGATGCCCGGTTCACCGTCGAAATCGGAGCCGCGCAAGCCTGCCCGAGATTCGTCGGCCGTGTGATTCGCGATATCGATGCGACTGCAACTGCGCCCCTCTGGATGGCGGAAAGGCTGCGCCGTAGCGGCATCCGGCCCATCCACCCCGTCGTCGACGTGACGAACTATGTCATGCTCGAGCTCGGACAGCCGATGCACGGCTACGATCTCGCCCGGCTCGACGATCGCATCATCGTGCGCCTCGCGCGGCGGGGCGAAAAGCTCGAGCTGCTCGACGGCCGCGCCATCGCGCTCGACCCCGACGTGCTCGTCATCGCCGACGGCTCGGGCGCCATCGGCATGGCCGGCATCATGGGCGGCGAGCCCACGGGCGTGTCGAGCAGTACACGCGACGTCTTTCTCGAAAGCGCATTCTTTGCGCCGGCAGCCATCGCCGGGCGCGCGCGCCGTTACGGCCTGGCCACCGATGCTTCGCAGCGCTTCGAGCGAGGCGTCGACCCCGAGCTGCAGGCTCGCGCCGTCGAACGCGCGACGGCGCTGCTGACAGTCATCTGCGGCGGGCAGCCGGGGCCGCTGATCGAAGTCAGCACGCCGGACGCCTTGCCACGACGGAATGCAGTCGGCCTGCGGCGGGATCGCCTCGAGCGCGTGCTGGGGCTGCATATCGAGGACGAGCGCGTGGGCGACATCCTGCAGCGGCTCGACATGCGCGTTGAAGCGACGGGGCAGGGCTGGAAGGTGACGCCGCCCTCGTTCCGTTTCGACGTGACGATCGAGGAGGATCTCGTCGAGGAAGTCGCGCGCATCCA
>JBOIDB010000046.1:0-19767 GCA_050740235.1 Gammaproteobacteria bacterium | reverse complement strand
TTTGACATTTTCAGGACTTCTGCTTGCACTTTGCTGCGTGGTACGTGCAGAGGCGGTGAGTTCAGACCGCCTCTACGAAGCAATAGTCAATAACCAGCAGGAAATGATAGGCGACTATCTGGAAGCGGGTGGCGATCCGAATGCTTGGGCAACCAAGGGCGAATGGTCGGGTTCGTTGCTGGAAGTTGCCGTGCGAGGGCGGCGCGATGCCATTGCGACAGCACTTCTTGCAGCCGGCGCAGATACCGCGCTGGCAGAGGAATCGCTGTCCTCATCGCTTACCAAACTGGCACTCGAGCAGGGGATGGACGAGCTTCTGGCCCGACTTCTAGATGCCAATCCAAGGGAGCTCGTAGAAGGGAATCCCGCCGAATCACCGCTGGTCGATGCGGCCAGAAACGGCCGCTATGACGCGGTCCTTAAAATGTTGGGGCGGGCAGAACGGCTAAATTTGAACTGGGGAAACCGCCTGGCTATCGCATTTCAATCGGCCGCCAACTATGAAGACATCGCGCGCGTTCTGCTCAAGGCTGGCCTGGATCCCGCCGCACCAGGGCTGCTGCACGCGGCAGTCAACTCCTCCGGGCCAGGGCTGGTGCATGACCTCATAGAAGCAGGTGCGTCGCCGTCAAAGGAGGTCAATGGCCGAACACCGCTTGATGTGGCAGTTGCGCGTCTTGAACGATCATGCAGCAGCCACGGCGAGTTGGTGCTCTCAGAGCTGGTGGACGCTGGCGTTGATCCATGTTATCTATCCAGAACCGCCTCGCGACTATCGCCACTGACGCTAAACTGGCTCCACGTTGCCGCCCCTCAATGTGATTGGCCGATGAGCCAGCCAGCCGAAAGACCCTCGAAACAACAGTACGAATATCGGTAAGACGAGAGCTATATTCAAGCCGCATCCAGGTTCCGCATGCTGAGTCGGATCCGCCCTTGCCGGTCGACCTCCAGCACCTTGACCTTGATCACGTCGCCTTCCTTGAGCTTGTCGCTGACGCGCTCCACGCGTTCCTCCGAGATCTGCGAGATGTGCACCAGGCCGTCCTTGCCCGGCAGGATGGTGACGAACGCGCCGAAGTCCATGAGCCGCGCGACGCGACCCTCGTAGATCTGCCCGACCTCGACATCGGCCGTGATCAGATCGATGCGGCGGCGCGCTTCCTTGCCGGACTCGCCGTCCACTGACGCAATCTTGACCGTGCCGTCGTTCTCGATGTCGATGGTGGCGCCGGTTTCCTCGGTGATCGCGCGGATTACCGAGCCGCCCTTGCCGATGACCTCGCGGATCTTCTCCGGGTCGATCTTGAAGGTCATGATGGTCGGCGCCCAGTCGGACATCTGCTCGCGCGGCTTGCTGATCACGCGGTTCATCTCGCCGAGGATGTACAGCCGGGCTTCGCGCGCCTGATCGAGCGCGTCGCTCATGATCTCGCGCGTGATGCCGTCGATCTTGATGTCCATCTGCAGCGCGGTGACGCCGTCGTCGGTGCCGGCGACCTTGAAGTCCATGTCGCCCAGGTGATCCTCGTCGCCGAGAATGTCGGTCAGCACCTGATACCGGTCGGCTTCCTTGACCAGACCCATCGCTACGCCGGCCACAGCAGCCTTGATCGGCACGCCGGCATCCATCAGCGACAGGCTGGAGCCGCAGACCGAGGCCATGGAGCTCGAGCCGTTCGACTCGGTGATCTCCGAGACAACGCGGATCACGTACGGGAACGTGGACATGTCCGGCATCACGGCCCGGATGCCGCGCCGGGCCAGCTTGCCGTGGCCGATCTCGCGGCGCTTGGGCGAGCCCATGAAGCCGGTCTCGCCGACCGAATACGGCGGAAAATTGTAGTGCAGCATGAAGGGCTCTTTGTGCTCGCCCTCCAGCGCGTCGATGATCTGCGCGTCGCGCCCCGTACCCAGAGTCGTCACGACGAGCGCCTGCGTCTCGCCGCGAGTGAACAGCGCCGAGCCGTGCGTGCGCGGCAGCACGCCGGTGCGAACCGATATCGGACGCACGGTGCGCATGTCGCGGCCGTCGATGCGCGGCTCTTCGTTGAGCACGCGCTCGCGAACGATGCGTTTCTCGACGCGGCCGAACTCCTGGGCAACGGCGTCGGCGGTCCATGCCGGCCCCTCGCCGTTACCGACCAGCTTCGCAGCCGTTTCGGCGCGAATCTCTTCGATTCGGTTGCGCCGCTCGAGCTTCTCGGTGATGCGGTAGGCCTCGGCGAGCGGCTTCGCTGCAATTTCGGCTACGGCGCTTGCCAGCTCGGCGCTCTCTTCGGGGGCCTGCCAGGTCCACGCCGGCTTACCGGCTTCCTGCGCCAGCTCCTCGATGACCTGGATGGCCCGCTGCATCTGCTCGTGGCCGTACATGACGGCGCCCAGCATGACCTCCTCGGACAGCCGGTTCGCCTCGGACTCGACCATCAGCACGGCATTGCGCGTGCCGGCGACGACCAGGTTCAGGCTCGATTTCTCGAGCTCGGCGTTGCGCGGATTCAAAACATATGTACCGTCGCGATACCCGACCCTCGCGGCGCCGATCGGCCCGTTGAAGGGCATGCCGGACAGCGCGAGCGCGGCCGACGCGCCGAGCATGGCCGGAATGTCCGAGTCCACGTCGGGGTTCATGGAGATGACGGTCGCGATGACCTGCACCTCGTTGCGGAAGCCCTTCGGAAACGACGGCCGCAGGGGGCGGTCGATGAGCCGCGAGACGAGCGTCTCCTTTTCGCTGGGGCGACCCTCCCGCTTGAAGAAGCCGCCCGGAATGCGACCAGCCGCGTAGGTCTTTTCCTGATAGTTGACCGTCAGGGGGAAGAAATCGCGGCCCGGCTCGGGCTCCTTGCGGCCGACGGCCGTGACGAGCACGACGGTATCCGACATGTTGACGAGCACCGCGCCGTCGGATTGACGGGCGATCTCGCCGGTCTCGAGCGTCACGGAGTGGGCGCCGTACTGAAACGTTTTCTTGGTGGAAGTCACGCTGTTACCTTGCGGGTCGATAATGAATAACGGCGGCGCCCGGGCGCCGGCGGCGGGCGCTCAGCGACGCAGGCCGAGCTCGGAAATGAGCGCCTGATAGCGCTCGTAGTCCTTGTTCTTCAGATAGTCGAGCAGCTTGCGCCGGCGATTGACCATTCTCAGCAACCCGCGGCGCGAGTGATGGTCGCGCTTGTGATCGACGAAGTGCGTGCCGAGCTCGTTGATCCTGGCGGAAAGCAGGGCGATCTGAACCTCGGGCGAGCCGGTGTCGCCATCGGCACGTCCGTGCCTGGCAATCAGGTCCGTTTTTTCCTGGGTCGACAACGGCATGCGATACATCTCCTCGGTCCGCTCTCAATCAGTTCTCGAAAAGCGAGCCATTTTACCTGTTCGGCGAACCGCGGAACAAGCTGCCCGCGCCGCTGTCGACGAAAAGGCGCCTCGGCGCCAGGCGTCCGCCGGCGGCCAGCTCCCCTATGCCGAGAAACTGCCGCTCATCGGCGTAGACGCGCACCAGCCCGGCACGCTCATCATCGACCGCCACGGTGCCGCCCTGCATGAGTCGATGGGCGCGATCCGCGTCGATACACACCGCTGGCCATCGCTGCAACGCGCTGTCCGCGGCCAGCAGGACGCCATCCAGCGCCTCGTCGCCCTGTGCGGCAAGCGAGCGGAGCGTCTCCAGGGTCACCATCTGCTCAGCGTCGTAAGGTCCCGCGCCCAGGCGGCGCAACCCGGTCACGTGCGCCAGCGTGTCCGTTTCGGCGGCGATATCCTCGACCAGGCTGCGTATGTACGTACCTTTGGAACAGGTCACCTCGAGCACCATGACGCTGTCTGCGCAGCTATCGAGCTCGAGGCAATGTATGCGCACCGAACGCGCCTTGCGCTCGACCTCGATGTTCTGCCGCGCCAGCTCGTACATGCGCTTGCCCGCATGCTTGAGGGCCGAGTACATCGGCGGCACCTGCCGGATTTCGCCGCGAAACTTCACCAGCGCCGACTCGAGGCGGTCGGCCGTGACATGGCCGGCCGGAGCGGTTTCCACAATCTCGCCGTCGGCGTCGCCAGTGTCCGTCCGTGCGCCCAGAGATGCCGTAACGCGGTAGCGTTTGTCGGCATCGAGCAGGTAGCCGGACACCTTCGTCGCCTGGCCGAGGCAAATCGGCAGCAGGCCGGTCGCCAGCGGGTCGAGGCTGCCCGTATGGCCGGCCTTGCACGCGCGGAACAGCCGCTTGACCGCCTGCATCGCGCGATTGGAAGTCAGGCCGCCCGGCTTGTCGAGCAGCACGATGCCGTCGATATCCCGCCGCGCGTCAGTCATTGGTCGCCATCGCCGCGCGAATCCCTGCTGACCGCCTCGGCTATGAGCGCATCCAGGCGCGCGCCCCGAGCCGCGCTCTCGTCGTGCTCGAAATGCAGCTCGGGCATGTGCCGGACGGTCAGCGACTGCGCCAGACGGCCACGCAGGAAGCCGGCTGCGCGGCTCAGGGCCGTCTGGGCCGCCGGCGTATCCTGCTCCGGATCGAACAGGCTGAAATACACGCGCGCGTGACTCAAGTCGCGCGACACTTTCACTTCCGTGAGCGTGACGGACTTGAGGCGCGGGTCGTCGACCTCGGCGCGGATCAGCTCGCTCAGGTTACGCAGGATCTGGCCGGCGAGGCGCTGGCTGCGCGTGAATTCGCGAATTCCCATTAATTTGCCCGGCTGAAAACGGCCATGCCTGTCTGCAGATGGCCAGTTGAAACCAACCGCGCCCAAACACAATAGTGACGAGAGAACGGCCGGTGCGCGGTTGCCTGCCACGTCGTTAGTTGAACGCGGGTGCAAGATCCTCTTACACCGTGCGTGCGACCTCGACGCGCTCGTAGCACTCGATCTGGTCGCCGATCTGGACGTCGTTGTAGTTGCGCACGCCGATGCCGCACTCGGTGCCCGCGCGCACCTCGTTGACGTCGTCCTTGAAGCGGCGCAGCGATTCGAGCTCGCCTTCGTAGATGACGACGTTGTCGCGCAGCACGCGGATCGGGCTGGCGCGGCGCACGTAGCCCTCCGTGACCATGCAGCCCGCCACGGCGCCGAGTTTCGGCGAGCGGAACACTTCGCGGACCTCGGCCAGGCCGACGATCTTCTCGCGGATCTCCGGCGCCAGCATGCCGCTCAGCGCGGCCTTCACGTCGTCGATCGCCTCGTAAATGACGCTGTAGTAGCGCACCTCGACGCCGCTTTCCTTGATTGCGTTGCGCGCGGCGCTGTCCGCGCGCACGTTGAAGCCGATGATCCGGGCGTGCGATGCCGCGGCGAGATTGACATCCGACTCGGTGATGCCGCCGACGCCGGCGGACACGACCTTGACCTTGATTTCCTCCGTCGAGATCGCGGTCAGGGCATCCTGCAGCGCCTCGGCGCTGCCCTGGACGTCGGCCTTGATCAGGAGTTGCACGGCATCGGCCCGGCCGGCCTGCATTTGCGAGAAAACGTCCTCGAGGCTGGCCGCCTGTTGCTTGGCGAGCTTCACGTCGCGCTGCTTGCCGCTGCGCCACGCTGCCACTTCACGCGCTTTCTTCTCGCTCTCCGGCACGAGCATGTCGTCGCCGGCATTGGGCGTGCCGGAGAGGCCGAGCACGACCGCCGGGACGGACGGTCCGGCTTCCGAGAGCAGCTGCCCCGCTTCGTCGAACATCGCGCGCACGCGGCCGAACTCCTGGCCGGCCAGGATCGGGTCGCCGAGCTTGAGTTGACCGCGGCTGACCAGCACGGTTGCCACGGCGCCGCGTCCCGTCTCGAGGCTCGACTCGATGACGACGCCGGCCGCCGGGCCCTCCGCGACCGCCGCGAGCTCGAGCACGTCGGCCTGCAACAGGATCGCGTCGAGCAGCGCGTCGACGCCCTGCCCGGTCTTTGCCGAGACGTTCACGAACAGCGTATCGCCGCCCCAGTCCTCGGAGATGACCTCGTGTTGCGCGAGGCCGTTGCGCACCCGTTCGGGGTCCGCATCTTCCTTGTCGATCTTGTTCACCGCGACGATGATCGGCACTTCGGCCGCCCGCGCATGCTGAATCGCCTCTACGGTCTGCGGCATGACGCCGTCGTCCGCGCCCACGACGAGCACGACGATGTCGGTGACCTGCGCGCCGCGCGCGCGCATCGCGGTGAAGGCCGCGTGGCCCGGCGTGTCGAGGAACGTGATGTTGCCCTTCTCCGTCGCTACCCGGTACGCGCCGATATGCTGCGTGATTCCGCCCGCTTCACCGGCGGTGACCTGCGTGCGCCGGATGTAGTCGAGCAGCGAGGTCTTGCCGTGATCGACGTGACCCATGATGGTCACAACCGGCGGACGCGGCACGGTATTGCCTTCCACCTCGGACGCCATCTGCATCTCGTCCTCGAGCGCGCGCTCCTTGAGCGGCCGGGCCGTGTGGCCCATCTCCTCGACGACGATGACCGCGGTATCCTGGTCGATGACCTGGTTGATGGTGACCATGGCGCCCATGTTCATCATGGTTTTGATGACCTCGGTGGCCTTGACCGCCATTTTCGCCGCGAGCTCGGCGACCGAGAGGGTTTCAGGAATGGTCACTTCGCGCACCACGGGCGCCGTGGGCTTCTCGAAGCCGTGACGGGGATCGACGCTGACCGGAACCGCCCGCCGACGCGCCTTCTTCTTGCGTCGCCGGCCGCTTTTGTCGCCGGCGACGTGCAGTTCCGTGCGCCCATAGCGCGTGCGCTTGGCATCGCGCTCTTTCTTTTCCCGCTCTTGCTTCTCGCGCGCGGCGCGCGTTTCTTCTTGCTGACGGCGTTCGCGTTCGGCGCGCTCACGCGCCTCGACCTCGGCGCGCTGCCGCGCTTCCTCATCGGCACGCAGACGCTGTTGCTCTTCCTCCGCCTTGCGCTGGCTTTCCAATGCCGCGCGCTCGCGTTCGCGAAGGTCCTGCTCCTCGCGCTCGCCGGCGAGCCGCTTCTCATCCTCGGCCGCGCGCTGCTGGTCCAGGGCTTCCTGTTGCTGGCGCGCTTCTTCCTTCAGGACGTCGCGCTTGATATACGTGCGCTTGCGCCGTACCTCGACGTTGACGGTACGCGCGCGGCCCTGCCCTCCCGAGAGGCGCAGCTCGCTCAGTGACTTGCGCTTGAGCGTGATTTTCCGGGGCGCGGCGGCCAGCGCATCGCTCTGCCGGCCGTGGCTGCGGCGCAGATGCGTGAGCAGCTCGAGCTTGGCGTCCTCGCTGATGGTGTCGTTGGCGCTGCCGACCTTGATGCCGGCCTTGTCGAGCTGGCTCAAGAGCCGGTCGACGGGCACCTTGAGGACTTCCGCGAATTGTGAAACGGTAACGTCAGCCATTGGCCTGCTCCGCTTCTTCGAACCAATGGGCGCGAGCGGCCATGATCAGTTCGGCGGCGCGCGCCGCATCGAGATTTTCGATCGCTGCCAGGTCATCCACGGCCTGCTCGGCGAGATCCTCGCGCGTGAGGACGCCCAGGTTCGCCAGCTCGAAGGCCAGCTCGCGATCCATGCCCTCCAGCGACAGCAGATCCTCGGCCGGCTCGGCCTCGTCGATCTTCTCCTCGCGGACGATGGCCTGGGTCAGTAGCACGTCGCGGGCGCGATTGCGCAGCTCGTTGACGATCTCCTCGTCGAATTCCTCGATCGCAACGAGCTCGCCCGCCGGCACGTACGCCACTTCCTCGACGGTCGAGAAGCCTTCCTGCACGAGGATCATGGCCACTTCCTCATCCACGTCGAGCTGCTTGCGGAACATCTCGAGCACCTGCTTCGCCTCGCCCTCGCTCTTCTCGTCCGCGTCCGACTCGGTCATCACGTTGAGCTCCCAGCCGGTCAGCTCGCTGGCCAGCCGGATGTTCTGGCCGCCGCGGCCGATCGCCTGCGACAGCTTGTCCTCGGCGACCGCGATATCCATGCTGTGCGACTCCTCGTCGACGACGATGGACATCACTTCCGCGGGCGACATCGCGTTGATGACGAACTGCGCCGGATTCTCGTCCCAGAGGATGATGTCCACGCGCTCGCCGGCCAGCTCGTTCGACACCGCCTGCACGCGCGAGCCGCGCATGCCGACGCAGGCGCCGACCGGATCGATGCGGGGGTCGTTGCTCTTGACCGCGATCTTGGCGCGCAGCCCCGGATCGCGGGCCGCGCGAAGGATCTCGATGAGACCCTGCCCGACCTCGGGCACTTCGAGCTTGAACAGCTCGACCAGGAACTCGGGCGAGGTGCGCGTGAGAAAGAGCTGCGGACCACGTAGCTCGGAACGAACCTCGCGCAGATAGCCCTTGATGCGATCCTGCGGGCGCGCTGGCTCGCGCGGAATGAGATCCTCGCGCGAGATGAAGCCTTCGGCGTTGGCGCCGAGATCCACGTACACGCCGTTGCGGTCGACGCGCTTGACGTTGCCGCCGACCAGCTCGCCGATACGATCCGAGTACTCCTCGACGACTTGCGCGCGCTCGGCCTCGCGAACCTTCTGCACAATGACCTGCTTGGCGGTTTGCGCGGCGATGCGGCCGAAGTCCACCGACTCCATCGGCACCTCGACATAGCCACCCGGCTCCGCCTCCGGGTCGATGTCACACGCGTCCTCGAGCCGCAGCTCGCGGTCCGGGAACTCGAGCTCCGTGGAGTCGTCGGCGAACACGAGCCAGCGCCGGAACGTTTCGTAGTCCCCGGACCGGCGGTCGATAGCGACCCGCACGTCGATGTCGTCGCCGTGCCGCTTGCGCGTGGCCGACGCCAGCGCTGCTTCGATCGCCTCGAAGATGATGTCCTTGTCGACGCCCTTCTCGTTGGAGACGGCCTCGGCCACCATGAGAATTTCTTTGGTCATAAGTTCAGGTCACTCAAACCTCAGGCACCAGACGCGCCTGGTCAATGTCATTGAACGGCAGGTGAATCTCCTCGCCATCGCTCTCGATGACGATGTCCTCGCCCGCCATGCCCTGCAATCTGCCCTTGAATCGCCGCTGCCCGCCGACAGGCGTGCGCGCGCGTACCCGCACCAGGCACCCGGCGAATCGCTCGAAATCCGCTCGCCGCGTAAGCCGGCGATCGAGACCCGGCGACGACACCTCGAGCGCGTAATGGCCCGGTATCGGGGCCTCGACGTCGAGCAGCGCGCCGATCTGGCGGCTCACCCGTTCGCAATCTCCCAGGTTCACGCCGCCCGTCTTGTCGATGAACAGGCGCAACAAGCCATTCGGCCCGCCCGTCCGCGCCTCCAAGTCGACGAGCTCGAAGCCCAGGGCCGCCACCGGCGGCTCCAGCAGATCGACGAGCTCCTGATGCGTCATCGCCAGCCATCCCGGCAAACAAAAAGTGGGCCCGACGCCCACTTTATTCTTCGCCACTCGATTGAAACCGACACCGCATTGCTGCGGTACCCTCGCCCCGATGGCCCAAAAACCGAAAAAGCCCCGAGCGGGGCTTTTTTGCAAAGACTACCAAGGCGAGTTGGTAGCGGGGGCCGGAACCCATCCTTTGGCGCCGATCCCGCTCCGCTGTCAAAATCTTCCGGCCGCGGCCGAAAACGGTCGTATTTTACGCAAGCGGCCGGTCAGCCGCAAGCAAACCCGGGGCATCATGCCTCACGATTATGGCAGGGCCGGCTCGGCTGTGCGTCTTGCCCACTGGTCCCTGCAACCTGTTCGACTTAAGATCAGCCCATGAAGCGGCAGCCATTTCCGCGTGTGATCCTGATAGCTCTCCTCGTGCTACAGGTTGGCGCCGCGCCGCTCGCCATGGCTATGGGCGCGGCGGCATCCTCGCCGGCATCTGCAGATTGCCAGGGTCATGACGGCAGCGCGAGCGATTGCCAGTGCTGCCCTGAGGTCCTCTCGTCGCCGGCAGGTTGCGCCACATTCTGCCTGGCCGCCTTCGCTCTGCCGGCCGATGTGCCGCCGTCCCTTCACGCAGGGCTGTTTGCACCACCGGGGATGGTGAAGTTCCCTTTCGCGAGTCAAACCTACCCGCCCGTCAACCCTCCTCCGATCCGCTGATCGATCTCGTTCGGTAATCCTCGTCCGGCTACGTCGCGACGGGTTGGTCGTCTTCGATCGTACTGGAGGATTCTGCTATGGGTTTCTCAACCCGGCTCGGGGCGGCCGGTGCCTTTGCACTGGCCACCCTCATCGCCCCGTGCATCGCACACGGGAAACCCATCGCCTATGCGAATGGGACCACGGTGATGGGCGAGTACGGCGCGGGCACGATGAATGAGTTGCAGCTCTTCTATGCCCCTCGCTATTTCTACTCGGCCGGCGTCGGGTATCTCGCCTTGCAAAGCGAGCTCGACGGACGCACGCGCGACATCACGTATGCGCGGCTCAACTATCTGATCAAGCGCTGGAACCTGGAGGCGGCCCAGGCGAATGTATTTGTCTGGGGAGGTGTCGGCAACGCTCACATCGGCGAGACGTCCGACAATCGGTTTGCCTGGCACGCCGGCCTCCAGACGGACTACGAAACCCGGCGGGTGTACGGCTCCTTCAAGAGCGAGCTCCATGAGTCCTCGGTGTTTTCGCATCGCATAGATACCCTGCAACTCGGCCTCGCGCCCTACGAGCACGACTACGAAGACCTCGCAACCTGGCTCGTCGTACAGGGCCGGCGATATACGGGTGAAATCTTCGACGGCACGGAATGGGCGTTACTGCTGCGTCTTTTCAAGGGCGGCGCATGGGTCGAAGCGGGTGCAACCGCCGACGGCAAGCTGCAAGCCATGTTCATGGTCAATTTCTGAATTCGGAGTGAATCAAAATGTTCAGGTCATTACTCCTTCTAGGAGTCCTGTTGTCGGCGATGACGGCCGTCCAGGCAGGCACGATCGAGATGAAGGTCAACGGGCTCGTGTGTGCGTTCTGCGCGCAGGGTATCGAGAAAATCCTGCGGCAGAATCCGGCGACGGCTGACGTGCTCGTGAGCCTCGAGGACAGGCTGGTCGCCGTCGAAACGAAAGACGGACTCGATATCAGCGATGAGGAGCTCATGAAAGCCCTCACCGATTCCGGCTACGACGTCAAGTCGATCGACCGTACGCAAACGCCGCTGGCGGCCATCCGCGAACGCCTGAAGGAACAGGATCGATGAGAGCTACGGAGGTGCGAAATTTCGGCGTGGCTGCGGGCTCACTGCTCGCGAGCGCCACGACGCTCGTATGCTGCGTGCTGCCCGCGGCACTCGTCTCGCTGGGCGCAGGCGCCGCTGTCGTCAGCCTGGTGAATGCCGTGCCGCAGTTGGTCGTCTTCAGCGAGCACAAGCTCGTCGTGTTCGGCATCGCGGCGGCTTTGCTCGCGGTGAGCGGCGCGATGTTTTGGTGGGCACGCAGGCTTCCCTGCCCGGCTGACCCCAGGCTGGCGCGAAGTTGCATGCGACTGCGCAGGGCGAGCATGACGCTCTATGCTGTCAGCGCGGGAATGTTCGTGCTGGGAGCCGCTTTCGCCTTTCTGTTGCCCCGGATTCAGGGATGAAGGCTTCAGCCAGTTGAGCTGTCAGCCAGATGAACGAGCGCGACTTTCAGCCGGATGCCCTGCCGCAAGCCGCCCGTTCGACAATTCCGGCCTCAGGATAGCCTCGACCAGCTCGAAGTGCTCGACACGCTCCGGCTTCGAGAGCAGAAACCCGTCATCCTCCGGGTAATAGCGCGCCTTCGTGTAGTCCTCGCCGGCGAAGCGCTTGATGGCGTCGACAGAGCGCCAGAAGGTGACGAGTGTGAACTCGACGCCCTCGGCGGTGTCTCGTGTCATGCACATCCAGCCGAGATTGCCTTCGGTCGCGGCGTAATCGCGCAAGCCGCTTTCGCGCAGGAAATCCATGTAAGCCGATTCATGCGCTTTTCGAACAACCCCTCTCCAGGTTCTCACGATGGCCATCTTCTCACCTCGCTCCATTGAATCGCCCCGTAGCGGCCGTGACGGCCGCTACACCCATGATAACCAGTATATGCTCTTTTGCTGGTTACTGCCATACACACGGCGTCTACGGCAAAGCGCGCTGATTGCCGCTGCCTTCATGGCAACGGCCGTGGCCGCCGACGCAGGTGCGGAGTCGGCAGACGGCACGGCGGTGCGTTCAGTCTGGTCGGCGCTCGACGCGGCCTGGAATGCGCGCGATGCGGAGCGGTTCAGCCGCCTTTTCACCGACGAAACGAGCCTGGGATTCGTCGAGCGCGGTCTGTATTTCGACAGTCGTGCCGCTATCCGGCGGCAGTTCGAGGAGCAGTTTCCCCGCACCGCGCCGGAATACAGCCACTCGACGCAGGTGCGCGAGATCCACGAGATCGCGGCGGATGTGGTCGCGGTCGACGGCACCGTGGATATCCTGCGCAGCCGGGACGGCGATGTACCTCCGACGATTTTCCGCAGCTTCTCCCTCTCGGCGGTCATGGTGAAGACCGCCGGAGGCTGGAAAATCCGCGTGCTGCGCGCGTTTCGATTGACTGAAGAGGCCTCTGCCGATGACTGAGTCGCGCCGCGCTCGAGGGTGAAAGAGCCAGAGGGACGGCAAGATTGTCGATCCGGTGCGCGGCCAGACGACCAGGAGTGCACAGGATCTGTAATTCGGAGGAGCCATGAAATTCATATGCCTGGGTTATCTGGACGAGGAGAAGTGGGACGGCCTGTCCGAACGGGAGCAGGCCGCGGTCATGGATGAATGCTTCGCGTTCGACGACGAGCTGCGCGAGAAAGGCCATTTCGCGGGCGGGGAAGGCCTGCAGAGCGCCAGGAAGGGCGTCACGTTGCAGCATCGCAACGGCAAAATTTCCATTACCGACGGACCTTTCGCGGAAACCAAGGAGCAACTGGGCGGCATCCTCGTGCTCGAGGCAAAGGATCTCGATCACGCCGTCCAGCTCATGTCGAAGCATCCGGGCGTGCGCGTCGGGCCTTTCGAGATACGCCCTGCGGAAGACATGAATCCGTTCATCGAGGCGAGCCGGAAGCGCCGCGGCGCGGTGACCGCCTGACAGGACGTCGCGCCGGCCCGGCAGCCGGCGACGGGCGCGCCGCGGGAACCGGGAGCGGGCCGGTCAGGGTCGTCCGTCCGCCGGTATCTCGTCGAGGCAGCGGCCGAACAGTTGCATTGCCGCCTCGATGTCGTCCACCGGCAATGCGGCACAGCCGAGCAATGAGCCCTGCCGGGCCGGCGGCTTCGAATAATGCGGCGCGATGGAGTACAGGCCGAGCCGGCATCGCTGCCGCCCCGCATAACGCAGCAAATCCAGCCGACGAGCCGGCCAGATGCCATGGCAATGACTCAGGCGATTGACGAGGAGATAATTGACGTGGTCGCCTATATCGAGAACCTGCGATAAGATCAGGCGGACTGAAAAAAAGAGGTCACGCAAATGGCTGTCGTACGATTGGAGCACAGCCTCTCGGCGCCCGTGCGATTGGTCTGGGAGGTCATCACCGACCCCCATGTGTTTTCCCGGCGCGCGCCAATACTCAGCAATGTGGAAATCGTCGAGGGCCGTGGTGTCGGCATGCGGCGTTGTTGTCATGACGTGCGTGGACGCTTCTGGTTCGAGCATTGCACCGCCTGGGACGAAGGCCGCAGTTACACGATGGAAACGGACGTTGAAGAATTTCCGTATCCGTTCAAGGAGATGAAAGGAACCTGGGGACTGAAGGATCTGGGCAATGACAAGGTGCTGATATTCATTCAGTATGAATACACGCCGAAATTCGGCCCTCTGGGCCATGTGCTCGATTGGTTCTATTACAAATGGAAGATCGAGCATTATTGCAAAAAACTGATGGAGAGCATGGAAGACGAAGTCGGCGCCAGGGAGGCGAAATACCACCTTACCGTGAAGAAGATACTGAGCGGAAAGGGATTCGAGGTCGTCAATATAACCCCGGATGTCACGCTCGAGCGGGCCTCGCAGATTCTTACCGAGAACAGGATCGGCGCCGTATTGGTCATGGAAGGGGGCAAGCGCCTCGTGGGGCTGGTATCCGAACGGGATATCGTGCACTGCATTGCCAAGCACGCCGGACCTGTCCGGCAATGGCCGGTTGAAAAGGTGATGGTGCGCGAGTTGCACGTCTGTTCGATGGATACCGACATTGACGAGCTGATGAATATCATGACCGAACGGCGGGTCCGGCACCTGCCGGTCCTGGAAGGCGACAAAGTGGTCGGTATCGTCAGTATCGGCGACGTGGTCAAGGCCCGCATGAGCGAGCTGGCATACGCGTCGGAAAGCCTGCGGATTTACATTGCGGCCAGAAAATGGCGAGAAGAGCACACATACATGCCGGTTGGAGGTGTATGAGAGGCACGGGGCTCGCTGAGGCGACTGCTACGATAACGGGCACATGGAGTCCTGACGGCAATCCGCGCGACAGAATTCGAACGTCAACCCGTTCCTTTCGCTGCTTCGATGCACGATCGAAGCTTCAGGCGTGACGGATCGACTACAATCAGCATCGGCCGCACAGCTCGCCGGGGACAGTTTCAAGAGTCGTTTCAGATCTTCGAGCATGCCTTTCTGCGCTGCGTCCGGCGGGTAGCTCATGACGAGATTCCCGAGCGGGTCCGCGATATAAACGCGCCCGTCGCGGATGTTCTGTTCACCGAGCAGCTCGACTATGGTGTTGCCGGCCGCATCATCCAGCCGAGCCGTAGTCCAGCCCGCGTCAGCCGGGAGCGATGGTCTCGGGCCACCGAACAACAACACCATTTGCACCCGATGGCGGCGGTCCTCCGGGAGCGCCAGGCGCACCTGATACAGTCGAATCAAGTGTGCCAGGCATTCATCGCTGCAGGGGGCGATCCGCGCGTAAATGAACGACCAGCGGTTGCGAAGCCGCTCTGTCGGCATCCCGTTGCGAAACAGCGTCGCAAACGCTTCGGGCGGCAAGGGAACGGGCGGTTCGATGAGCTCCCCATGAGCCGCGCGGGGCGCCCAGTCCAGCGGACCATAGTAAGCGATCACGGCCAAGAGTATGGGACCGAGGAAGATCAATACGATAAGCAGCGGTTGGATGTCAGGTTTTCGACTCATCGATCGGCCGTTACCGGGAGCAGGATCGCTCATCGCTGACGACGAGTCCTGAACTGCCCAGTGTCGACGGCTTTCCTGCCGAAAACCCTTCCGTCTGCCGGTAGAGCGATAGTCAACGCCGAGGCTCGGGCTTCAGGTTCATCTCCCAGTACGAATACACCGGCAGCCGCCTGGCGAGCAAGACCAGCACTGCCAGGAAGCCGGCCAACAGCCCCAGAGCCACGCTGGCGTCCAGCCAGCTATCGAACGGCCGGTCGTCCGGGGAGAAGACCGGCACCACCATCAAATACTTGTTGAGCCAGACGCCTGCGTTGATAACGAGCGCGAGAATGCTCATGAGGAGCAGGGATCGCTTGACGACGGCGAAGATGGACGCCACGAAGGGGATGAAGAAACAGGCCGACATCATCGTCCAGTAGTAAGCTGCGTAATGACCGTACATTTGCCGCCATAAGGGATCGCTCTCGTGAGGCAGGTTGCCAAACCAGATGACGAAGAACTGTGCCCAGTAAAAATACATCCACAGCAGTGTGTACGCGGTAATCAGCATACCCAGGTTGCGAACCTGGTCCGGCCCGAAAGGCGAATCCATGCTCGAACGTCCCAGCACGGCGGGGAACAGAATCAAGGCAGCACAACCGGCGAACACGTTGCCGAAAAAGAAGTGGATCGGAAACACCGTGCTGTGCCAGTGCTCGATCAGCATCATGCCGAAATCCCATGATAACAACGTATTGCATACCACGAAGGCGAGCAGGACGTAGGATGACATGCTGCGGAGCTCGCGCTCCACTGTGCGATGGTCCGGCTTCGCCTGGCCGGGTAAATCGGGACGCAGTGCCTTGAGCACATAAACCGCGCTCAGGCCATAGAACAGCAACAGCCCGAAGATGTTCCTGATCAGCAGCCAGTCGATATTCAGCCACGGGCTCAGGTGTTCGTCGGCACCCGGAGAGAGCCAGTAAAACAGTTCCTCCCGGGCGTAGGTATAGATCAGCAGAAATCCCAGCATCGCGAACGGGAAAAATGCCAGAGTGGCGAGCTCTCCGAGCCGGTAGTAAGGCTTGCTCCACTGCGCCCCGACCAGGCGCATGATCGCCGAGAACGTGACGCCTGCCTGGCTGATACCCATGAGATAGAGAAACGTAACGGTCAGCAACGGGAAATCGAGCCGCGAGGCCTCGCTTGCGAGCGCATAGACGAAGCTGGCCGCGCCGATAACGAATACCGCGATGAGTCCCGCCACCGCCGTGCCGCCCCCTTTGGGCCGCGGGCCCGGCTGTGCAACGGCCTCGGCCCGTTCAGCAGCGTTCATTCCGGGGCGAATTCCCGTTTGATGTAGTTGATCACGTCCCACCGCTCCTGGTGGCTCAAAGCATCACGGTAAAACGGCATGGCCCCCCGCCCCCGAGTGAGGGTGAAGAATATCTGCCCGTCGGCCTGGTCCTGGGTGTACGCGTCGTGCAGGTCCACCGGCGCGGGGTCGAACACTCGTCCGACCGGACCGTCGCCCCGGCCTTCAGGGCCGTGACAAATCATGCAGTTCGTCTCGTACAGAGCTCTTCCGCGAGCGACTGACTCGGAGGTTGCCGGGATCGGGTTGGGCACGCTCGCGGCTTCCTCTTTTGCCGCGAACATGCCGTCTTCAGTCGTGGGCGCCGGTAAGGTCTCGCCCCCCTCGACCGGAACGGCGTCGGGCGCCGGCGGGATCAGTGATTCCTGCGGCTCGGCCGATGGCTGATCGACCATATCCTGGTCCCACGGGAACCCCCATCCGGCGGCCGCCTGGCCGAGCAGCAGCAGCATCACTGCCGTGTCTTGCATGCGCCTCATCAGCTCAGGCCTCCCCCATCTCGCGGACCTCCTCGGCGCCAGCTTGTCGCAGAATCGCTGCGGCCCGCCTCGCGTGGGCCTCGTCATCGCAGGCTACAGTCACTGCGAACCTGTCGACGGCCGCCTCGGGCACGTAGACGCGCTCGCGGATGACGGGCAGTCGCGCGCTGATCAGAAACCCGAGCACCGTCGCCAGGATGCCGCACAGGATCGTCGTCTCGTAAGCAATGACCAGGAACGGCGGCATCGTAATGATCGGCCTGCCGCCGGTCGGATGCAGGTAGAGCACGGCGGTGCCCGCGGCCAGCGCGAATCCCGAGAGGCCGCCGATAAGCGCCCCGAAGAACGTGAATCGCTTGATCACGGACTTCTTTCGGCCGAGCGTTTTCTCGATACCCTCGACAGGTATGGGTGACATCAACTCCAGTGCCGCGAAGCCTTCGTCCTTCAGCCTGCCGGCCGCGGCCAGCGCTGCGGCGGGGTCGAGGAACAGTCCTAAGGTATTGTTTGCCATTGAGCGGATCCTTTTCGAGGCGCCGGTAAGGTCTCCTTGACTTCGTACATCGACACGCTCGGGAAGATCTTGACGAACAACAGGAACAACGTGCAGAAGAGACTGAGAGATCCGACCAGGATAGACAGCTCCAATACGCTCGGTACGAAGAGGTTCCAGGCATCGGGCAGGTACTTGCGCGACAGGGAGGTGCAGACGATGAGGAAGCGCTCGGTGTACATGCCGATGTTGATGGCGATCGACAGGATCAACATCGGCACGAACGAGGTTCTGAAGCGCCTGGAAATGCACAGCAGCGGCGCCACTGCACAGAACAGAATCATCTCCCAATATAAGGGCGCGTAGTAGCCAAACAGCTTGTACCGCAGGGCCTCGACCTCGGCCGACGCGCCACCATACCAGCCGGTAAACAGCTCGAGCACGTTGATGTAGCTCCAGAGCAACGACAACACCAGTAGCAGCTTGCCCAGATTGTCGAAATGCAGCTCGGTGATGTACTTGCCGAAATTCATGTACTTCCTGAGCAGGAACATCACGGTGACGATACCGGCGGTTCCGGAATAGATGGCGCCAACGACGAAATACGGAGCGAAGATCGTCAGGTGCATCGCCGGCACGATCGACAATGCAAAGTCCCACGAAACGATGCTATGCACGGAGACAGCCAGCGGAATGATCAGGACCGCCAGAAACGTGTACGCCCAGCGCAGGCGATGCCATTCGGTGTCGGTACCGCGCCAGCCGAGCGAGAACAACCTGTACATGTAGTGGCGCCAGCCGCTGGTGCGATCCCGGGCCGCGGCGAAATCCGGGATCGAGCCCATGTAAATGAAAATCGAGCTGCCGGTCAGATAGGTGCCGATGGCCATGACGTCGAACAGCAGCGGCGATCTGAAATTGGGCCACAGCTCCATCTGATTCGGATACGGCAACGCCCAGTGAATGAACCACGGCCGTCCGAGATGCACTGCCACCATCGTGGCTGCGACCACCAAGGAGAACAGCGTCATCGCCTCGGCGCTGCGATACATGGCCTTGCGCCACTCGCTCTGCGTGAGGAGCAGAACACAGGACAACAGTGTCCCGGAGTGACTGAGCCCGATCCAGAAGATGAAGCTCGAGAGGTACGTCCCCCAGACCGCGGGATGGTTCATCCCGGACGCGCCGATACCGTAATAGAGCTGGTAAAACCACGGGAAGAAGAAACAGAGCAGGGTAACGCCGACGGCGACGGCCAGCGTGATGTAATACCTCGGTCCGGTCTCCACGAGGGAGCGGACGATATCGTCGTTGACATCGGCGTAGCGCAATTGGACGGCTTCAGCCGGCATCGGTGTCTACTTTCTTCAGGTAAATCACAGACGGAGACGTATTCAGCTCCTCCAGGACACGGTAGGCGCGTGCACTGTTCATCGATCTCGAGACCCGGCTGTCCGGGTCCTGCCGATCGCCGAAAACCAGGGCCTCGGACGGACAGCCCTGCACGCAGGCCGGTTGAACCTCGCCGTCGCGCACGCGCCTGCGGCCGTCGTCCTTGGCGTGGTCCTTGGCCTGACGAATACGCTGAATGCAGAACGTACACTTCTCCATGACCCCCTTTTCACGCACGGTGACATCGGGGTTCAGCTGCTGGTCGAGCGGCGCATCCCAGTGATGGTCGTTGTAATTGAAGTAGCGGACTTCATACGGGCAATACACCGCACACGAGCGCGTGCCGATGCAGCGGTTGTAGACCTGGGCGTTGAGGCCGTCCTGGTTGTGATAAGTCGCGCTCACGGGACACACGGTCTCACAGGGAGCCGCGTCGCAGTGTTGGCAAAGCATCGGGATGAAGCGCAGCTTTGCGTTTGGATACTCCCCTTCCCAATAACGCTCTATCCGGATCCACTGCATCTCCCTGCCCTTGGCGAGTTCGTCCTCCCCGACGATCGGAAGATTGTTCTCGGCCTGGCAGGCCGTGACACAGGCTTCACAGCCCGTGCATCGGTCGAGGTCGATCGTCATAGTCCAGGCGTAGTCGAAGCGCCCGTAATAGCCGGGTTTGCGATATTCACGCCAACTGGCAGAAAAATCATCGAGAAAGCTCATACTCGCTCCACCGTGATCGGGATGCTGTTCAGTCTGGCGTTCGGACCGCTGCCTGCACCCGTCGTCGTCTGGACGATACCGCGACCGAGCTCGCGCGAGTGCCCGCCGGTCTTGAGCAGCGAGACGCTGCGCCCCGTTGGAACGAGCTTGACCCGCGTGGCGCTCCAGGCGAGGCTGCCCGTCATCGGCTCCATCAGTGGCGCGAGGATCTGAATCGGGTTGACGCCCCGGTTCTTCGCGTAACGGCCGTATTCGCCGTGACCCTGGCCGATCGGCATTGCGACGACGTCGGGCATGATGGCCGGAAAGATGCACACGGGCACG
>JBOIDB010000045.1:0-1649 GCA_050740235.1 Gammaproteobacteria bacterium | reverse complement strand
GTAATCGCATCGCTTTGCAGAGCGATCTGATGGGCGCCGCGGCGCTCGGGGTCACGAGCTTGATCCTGACGCGCGGCGAAAAGCTGCCGGCATCGCTCAAACAGCGCGTGCAGGGCGTGTTCGACATTGGTGCGCAACGCCTGCTCGCCACCGCGCAGGCGATCGCCGCGAACGAGCGCCTGATTGCGCCGCCCGGATTTTTTCTCGGCTCCAACGTCACCGTCATCGATCCGCCAGTCGGCTGGACCGCCGATGGTGTCGATTTCAAGACCGGGGCGGGCATCAAGTTCGTGCAGACCCAGGCATGCGTCGATACCGACGTCCTGCAGAAGTACATGGCCGCGCTGATCGCGAAAAAGGCGCTGGAACGTATTTCCGTCATCGTCCAGGTGCCGCTGCTGGATTCGCTGGATATGCTGCACAACCTGCGCCAGGCGCGACGGCCATTGCTGGTCGCCGTCGCCGAGGTCGCGCGTCTCGAGCAGACCGGCGACGTCGCGGCCGAAGGAGAAGCGCTCTGCATCGAAGCCCTGAAGCGTGTTGCGACGATCCCCGGCGTCGCCGGCGCGAATATCCTCTATCGAGGAGACCCTGCCGGCGTAAAGCGCGTGGTGAGGGCGACGATAAACGAAAAGATGTGAGCATTCTGCAACAAGGCAGCACCTATGGCGTCCAGGTCACCGCGCCGTGCGACGGCGCGATCTTGAGTCTCCATGCACCGGGGGAAACGCTGCCGTGGCACGAGCATTCGGGTGCCTACGTCTGCGTCGTCATGTCCGGGGCTTTTCTTGAATCAGCGGGCTCACGTGACGCAAGGCGGCGTACCGGGGACATCGTTTTGCATCCGGCCGGCGCACGTCACGCGGATCGGTTCGAGGGAGACGGTGGCCGCTGCCTGAACCTGCACGTCTCAGCCGATCTGATCGCGCGGCCGGAGGTGCGGCGCGCAACGGCCGGTACCAGGGCCGCTGCCGGGGAATTGTCAGTGCAGTCTGCCCTGGGACATGCCGGAGACCGTCTGACCGCGGAAACGGCGCTCGCGGAGATACTGGACGTCCTGTTCAATGCGAAATCTGCGGATACCGGGGCGCCCGTCAGCCGGGTCCTGGAAGCGCTCGATGACGACCCGCAGCGTGCCTGGACGCTCACCGATCTCGCGTTCCTGGCCGGCCGCCATCCGACGCATCTGGCGCGCGTGTTTCGCGAGGCAACAGGCGTTTCGATTGGCGAGTACAGGCGCCGGCGTCGACTGGTCGAACTGGCTTTGAGCCTACGCTGCACCCGGAAATCGCTCGCTGACCTCGCGCAGGCTCACGGGTACGCCGATCAAGCCCACATGACGCGGGAGTTTCACCGCGTGGCCGGTTGCGCGCCGGGGGCGTGGCGACGGCGCTGCCAGCTACGCTAATTCCGTTCAATCCGCTGCCAGCGCAGCGGCGACATAATGAATGCATGCGCATATTCATTCTTGCAGCTCTGGCCACCGCATTTGTGAGTACGGATGCGGCATACGGCGACACGGATTGGCGCATCGAGACATCGCCCAAGTACGACGCGATGTGCCTCATCGGCACCCTGGCCGGCGATGACTTCTACACGCGCTACTACGAGACCGAGCTTGCCGAGGTGAAATCATTGCTGTCCGAGGA
>JBOIDB010000044.1:0-3870 GCA_050740235.1 Gammaproteobacteria bacterium | reverse complement strand
TCCTGACTCACCTTGCGACGAAGCGCAATGTCGCGGCCAGCACGCAGAACCAGGCCTTGTCCGCGATCCTTTTTCTCTACCGCGAGGTGCTGGAGGTAGATCTGCCGTGGCTCGAGAACATCACGCGCGCCAAACGGCCTGCACGTCTGCCGGTCGTCCTTACGGTCGCGGAGGTCGCAAAGCTCTTGACCTGTATGGACGGTACCAGCGGCTTGATGGCGCGCCTTCTCTATGGCGCGGGTCTGCGGGTGTTGGAATGCGCGAGGCTGCGCGTCAAGGACATCGAGTTCGCCCGGAACGAGATTGTCGTCCGCGAGGGCAAGGGCGCAAAGGATCGCGTAACGGTCTTGCCGAGAAGCCTGGTCGAGCGTCTGCAATTGCATCTGGGTGGGGTCCGGACGCTGCACGAGCAGGATCTTGAGCGCGGCTTCGGCGAAGTCCAGTTGCCTCATGCGTTGGCGCGGAAGTATCCAAAGGCGGGCCGCGAGTGGGGTTGGCAGTACGTATTTCCGGCGGATCGTTTGTCCGTCGATCCGAGAAGCGGCGCTCGACGCCGACATCACGTCGACGAGAAAGGATTGCGCCGTGCGATGGAAGCCGCCCGGCGCGAAGCCAGCATCGCCAAGCCCGCCACGCCGCACACGCTGCGCCACTCGTTCGCCACGCACCTGCTCGAATCGGGCTACGATATCCGCACCGTGCAGGAGCTGCTCGGCCACAAGGATGTGAGCACGACCATGATCTACACGCACGTGCTGAATCGCGGCGGACGCGGCGTGCGCAGTCCGCTCGACCGCTGACGCTCGCCACATCGCACGCAGCGAGCCGCCGGCCTTGCGAACCGACCGCGGCGCGTTACACTAGCCGGCTGGCATCACGGCGTGCGGCTGGATGACGCCGGTCGCCCACATGAGCATCAGGAGCAGGAACAGCGCGACCGACAGGCCGATGCGCCAGGTCAGCGCCTTGACCATGCGTTGCGAATCGCCCTCGCCCTTGACCAGGTAGAACAATCCCGAGCCGAGACTGATGAGGATTCCAATCAGGATGGCAATGACGAGCAGCTCGGCCACTGTGGCGCGCTCCGCATAACTTGTAACTTGGAGTATAGCTTGCCTCTTTACTTCGGCGCGCGCGTGTTCCGGCCCACCCGGTTGCCGACGATCGGTTTCCTGCTGTTGTTTCCGTTGCTGATCGCGCTCGGTTTCTGGCAGCTCGACCGGGCGGCGCAGAAGCGCGCGCTGCTCGAGCCGTTCGAATCCGGCGACCAGGCCGCCGTATCGCTCGACCGCGTTTATGAGATCGATCCGCATGCGCAGCGCTACGCAAAAGCAACCGTGAGCGGCCGCTACGACGCCGCGCATCAGTTCCTGCTCGACAGCATGACGCACGCGGGCCTCGCCGGTTATCACGTGCTCACGCCGTTGCGGCTGACGGGGGGGAACCGCGCCGTGATCGTAGACCGCGGCTGGGTACCGGCGGGCGCGACCCGACAGGAGCTACCCGCTGTCCCGATCGATGACGACATGCGCGAGTTGAGCGGGCGCATCGACCTGCCGCCGCGGCCCGGCATTCGGCTCGAGCAGACGCCCGCGGAATCAGGCGGCGACTGGCCCCAGGTCGTGCTGTACCCCACCATCGAAACGCTGGAGGCGCGGCTGGGTTACCCGCTGGAGAATTACTTCCTGCTGCTTGCGCCGAACGAACCGGACGGTTTCGTGCGCGAGTGGCAGCGCAACGTCCCGGGCCCGGAGCGCCACATCGCCTACGCGGTGCAGTGGTTCGCGATGGCGCTCGTGCTACTCATTATCTATATCGTCGTGAATCTGGAGGCGCCCGATGACCGCGGACCGGCCTGATCCCATAGGCAAGCAACCCCGGTACGTCATTCCGCTCGTGCTGGCGTTGCTTTTCCTCGGCCCGCTCGCGCTCGCCTGGTATCTCTACTTCGGCACGCCGGATCTGCGACCGCAAGAGTCGGTCAGCCACGGGACGCTCGTCCAGCCGCCCGTGCCCCTGACGGCGCTGGAAGGGCCGGACGGCCCGCTGCTGCGCGATGTCTGGACGCTCGTCTACATCGGCGCGTCGCCCTGCGGGGACCCCTGCCGCAAGGCGCTCCATGACACGCGCCAGGTGCACCGGGCGCTCGGACGGCGGTACGACCGCGTGGGCCGGCTCTATCTGCAGGCCGGCTCGGACGAGATTCCATCCGCTCTGCGCGCACAACATCCCGACCTGACCGTCATGCGGATCGATGCACAAGACTCCGCTCTGCTCGAGGCCTTCCCGAGCACGGATGGCACCCCCTTGAACGCGCGCCGCATCTACATCGTCGACCCGCTCGGCAATCTCATGATGTTCTATTCGCCGGATGCGGACCCGAGCGGGCTGCTCGACGATCTCGAGCGGCTGCTGCGGCTGTCGCACATCGGATAGCCAAGTGATTTGGTTTCGCCGTCTCGCGCTTGCTGCCGCCGTGTTGACGCTCGGCGTGGTCGTGCTGGGTGCGTGGGTGCGATCGAACGACGCCGGGCTCGGCTGTCCCGACTGGCCCGGCTGCTACGGCCGGGCGACGGTGCCGCAGACGGCGGCCGAGCTCGAGGCCGCGCAGTCCGCGTATCCCGAGCGGCCGCCGGATGCCGGCAAGGCGTGGCTCGAGATGACGCATCGCTATTTCGCCGGGCTGCTCGGCCTGATGGTTCTCGCGCTGGCCGTCCTCGCCCGGCGGCGGCGCAAGGACCCGGAGCAACCGGTCGTTCTGCCGATCGTCCTGGTGGTTCTCGTGCTGTTTCAGGCGCTGCTCGGCATGTGGACGGTCACGCTGCTGCTGAAGCCGCTCTTTGTCGTCCTGCACCTGCTGGGCGGCATGACCACGCTCGCGCTGCTCTGGTGGCTGTTCCTCTCGACCGAACCGGAACGCCCGCCTCGCACGTGGACGAGGCCGCCGCTCGGTATCGCGGCCGCTGCGGGTCTCGCCGTGCTCGCCGCGCAGATCGCGCTCGGCGGCTGGACCAGCGCCAACTACGCCGCGCTGGCCTGCCCGGATTTCCCGACCTGCCAGGCCGAATGGTGGCCGGAGATGGATTTCGCCGACGCGTTCTTGCTCTGGCGTGGCTTGGGGATAGATTACGAAGGCGGCGTGCTCGACAATCCGGCGCGCGTCGCCGTGCATATGACGCACCGCATCGGCGCGGTCTTGACGGCGCTCGTGCTGCTGGCCATCGGCGTTGCCGCGATGGCCCGCGCGCGCATGCGCGGCGCGCGCCTGGCCGGCGCGGCGCTGGTCGCACTGGTGCTCCTGCAATGGGCGATCGCGCTGACCATGCTCGCCCGAGGCTTGCCGGTCGTGCTCGCCACGGCCCACAATGCCACGGCGGCGGCCCTCGTCCTTACCCTCGTCTACCTCATCTACAAGTCATGGCGCATGCAGCCGACAGCCGGCCTTTGAGCGATCGATCCATCGGCGCGCAGCTCGCGAGTCTGTATGCGCTGTGCAAGCCGCGCGTCGTCGCGCTGATCGTGTTCACCGCCGTGGTCGGCATGCTGCTCAGCGTTCCGGGCCTGCCGCCGCTCGATGCGCTGCTCTTCGGCACGCTCGGCATCGCGCTCGCCGCGTCGTCGGCCGCGGCGCTGAACCACGTGCTCGACGCGCGCATCGACGCGCAGATGCGCCGCACGCGGCGCCGCCCGCTGCCGACCGGGCGCATCAGCGAGACACGCGCGGTGGTGTTCGCGTTCGCGCTCGGGCTGGCGTCCATGCTCATTCTGGCGTTGCTCGTCAATCCGCTGACGGCGATGCTGACTTTCTGCTCGCTGATCGGCTACGCGGTGATCTACACCGTGTATCTGAAGCGCGCGACGCCGCAGAAC
>JBOIDB010000043.1:0-17871 GCA_050740235.1 Gammaproteobacteria bacterium | reverse complement strand
CTCGACGCCGAGCGCACGCAGCTCCTGGCCGAGGACGAGCTGGCGCAAAGCCGCACGCGCGCCGCAACGGCGCTGATCGCGCTTTACAAGGCGCTCGCCGGCGGCTGGCCCGAGCGGACGGTACAGGCGAAACTGTAGGGCCGGCTCGTTCGTTACGGCCGGTCGAGCGTGGGGACTCGTTCGGCGGAAACGAACCACGTGTGCTCCTGGCATGAAGGACGGCAGCGCGTTGTACGGCATCGAGCGAACCGCTCAGGCGAATCCGGTGACCTCCGACCGCAGAAAGTCGATGAATACCCGAAGCTTCAGCGGAGTGTAGTTCCGGCTTGGATAGACGAGCCAGGCAGCCGTATCGAAGCTGGTGGCCGTACATTCATACTCGTGAAACACGTTGATCAAGGTTCCGGCTGCGATCTCCTCGCGACACAGCCAGTCGGGCAGGAGAGCCGGTCCGAGCCCCTGCACCGCGCAGGCGGTCATGGTCATTCCGTGGGAAATAATCAGATGACCACTGACCGGGACGTCAAATCGACTGTCGGTTCCCTTGCGAAACTTCCACACTCTCCGGTAGCCCTGAAACGGGAACAGCAGGCAATCCAGGTTTTCCAGCTCCCGCGGATGGGTTGGCATGCCATGCGCCTCGATGTAAGAGGGGCTCGCGCATACATGGAATCTTCGAGGCACCAGCCGGGATGCCATGAATCCGCCTGACGGCTTTTCACCGAAGCGAACCGCGAGATCAATCTGTTCCTCGACGATGTCGACCTGATGATCGGCGAGCACGAGATCGATCGTCAGTTCCGGACAGCGAACACGAAGTTTCGGGAGCAGGGGTGCGAGTATCCGCTGTCCGAATGACGTGCATGCTGTAACACGCAGGGTGCCGGTCGGTTGTCCGACGACATCCAGCGCCTGTTGGCCGGCACGGTCGAATTCCCGAACAAGGCCTTCGATACGGGCAAAGTATTGAGCGCCCGCTTCCGTCGGTGCCAGCTTGCGGGTCGTGCGCTGCAGCAGGCGCACGCCGAGTTCCGATTCCAGAGCCGATATGGACCGCGAGACGGAAGAAGGGTCGATATCTCGCTGCCGCGCGGCTGCTGCAAAGCTGCGGTACTTCATCACGTCCACGAAGATTCGAACGGTTTCGATGTCCATTCGTGTGGGCTGCGCATGAAATTCGTGATTATATGAGGGTTTTTCACATTAGTCCCGCCCCCTATGATGAGCAGAGAACTCATATCGGCCGCTGCGGCGGTCCAAGGAGGTACGACGATGGGGCTTGAATTCCGTACGGGATTTTTCGCTTCACTCGCCGAGGTGCTGGAGGATGTCACGAAAAACGGAACCTGGCCGACGACATTCGTTTCCGGTCCGTCCGATGGATTGCATATTCATTGGCACGAAGACGAGGTCCACGCCTATATCATGGAGGGAGAAACGGATTTCCTGGACGCCGATAGCGGGCACAGGACGCCTGTTCGTGCGGGCGACAAGGTAGTTGTTCCGGCGGGCACGTTGCACGCAGAGGGCGCCGTGAAGGAACGGGTGGTCTACATCCTGGCGCTGCCGAAGCCGCTGCCGCCGGAGAAGTTTCTGGCAATGCGCGATCCCGAGGAGCTGGGGGCAAGGGCCAGGCAGGCCTGAGCATCTGAGCCTACGACGGGTTCGTTCGTGCCAGGCCGTTCGAGCGAGCAGACCTACTCGGCGGCAACGAACCAGGTGTGCTCCAGATTGATTCGCAGGACACCCGGCTCGGGGGTCAGTCCGAACAGCGGCGCGAGCAGCGCCCAGTTGGTCACGAAAAGGCTTTCTTCCGTCCCGCCGCGGCTACCGAACGTGAGCGAGGTCGAGAAATGCAGCGGCGGGCCGGCCAGGAGCAGCCGTATCTCCCCCGAATCGCGGTGTACGTGCAGGAGCTGACTCACCGGCTCCAGTCCGGCCGCCCCCACGCGCGCGACGGTCAGCGCCAGGACGTCGCCGTAATCGTCGCCCGCGATACCGTCGATCGTTAGCAGCGCGGGATCCTCTGCAACCACTTCGACCATGCCCGCCCCGCCGTCGCTCTCAACCGGAATCGCGACCAGCGCGCCGCGTTCGGTGTTGGCGACCAGGACCTCGTCATCGCCGGCCGTCGCGCCCCGTGTGTAAACGAGCCCGTTGGCTCCGATCGGCGCTCCGAGCCCCAATGCCCCGGTTCCGAGCAGGACGTCATCCTGTACCCAGATCTCGGGCAGGGAAAACGGACCACCATGGCCGTTGCGGCATGTCCCCCCATGCCGATGCCGTTGCCGGTGCAGCACCCAGACAGCGCCGGTGAGCGTGTCGCTCACGTACAACTCCCCGTGGCGGCCGAACGCCAGGGCGTTCGGAAAGGCGATGTGCTCCGTACCGGTCAGCCGAACCTGGTGTCTCGAGTTGGGCATGCGCCAGACACCGTGCGTGTCGTTGCACTCGGTCGCGTTGCAAGCCATCAGTGCCGCGTACACTCCGCCTCGTCCCGTTGCGAGGCCGAGCGCGCCGTTGGATCCTTCCGGCAGGTCCGGATCCAGCGCCGCGAATAACGTCAGTTCGCCCTCCGGCGTTGCCTGCCAGATCTCGCCGCGAGGTGCGAGGCTGTAGTACAGATTGCCGCGGCGATCCAGTGCTATGCCTTCGGGAAACTCCCCGGTAGCCGGGTTCAATGCCAGCGGCAGGAAGTCGTAGCCCGGCTCCGGCGCGGCGTGCAGTGGCCCCGCGAAAAGGATTCCCGCGGCCAGCCAGCTGATTCCGATGTTCATTTCAGGCCTCCGGGCATTCGGAGGGACTCGATCTTTAGTTTGCTGTCTCCTCCGGATGACGCCTCGAGCCTCGCGCCTCACGGATCGCACCGCAAGCGACAAAGGGTGCCGGCCGGTGCAATGTCATGCTTTGTCGTGACTAATCCTGCAAATGCATCTGTCGCAGCAGATCCCGGAAACGCGGGTCGCCCCGCAGCGGATCCAGCAAAGGTTCCACCTTGATCTGGGTCATGGAATGATCGCGGCGCCGGAAGCCGTTGTTCAGCACGGCGATGGCCTCGTCCAGCTCGCCGCGCTGGGCGCGCGCGATCGCCCGATTGACTGCGTGATAGTCGCCGAGCTCATCGCGGAGCTCCTTCACCCAGGCCCAGTATCCGGACGGTCCATGTTCGCTATACAGGCGCCGCAGGGGGCCGATATCGCGGTTCCCTGCTTCGATCTTATAGTAGTAGCCGGCCGCCGCGCCCAGCTCACTGAGCCGTGCGCGCATGCCTATGGCCCGCTCGTACTGCCCCATGCGCTCATACACTTCCTTGGCGCATTGAAAGTACGCCCTGGGCCGCTCGGGCAGCCGCTCTTGCGCTGCCTGACATGCGGCAAATGCCTCGTCATAACGGCGCGCATCCCAGAGTGTGGACTGTACGACGAAGTGCATGAACAGGGATGCCGGATCCAGGCGTAAAGCCAGGCGGGCTTCGGCAATAGCTTCCTCGTGGCGTCCCTGGCTGTTGAGCAGATGGGCGTAGCCCCAGTGCGGCCAGGGGGAGTTCGGGCCGACCTCGAGCGCACGCTGGAACAGCTGCTCCGCGCGATGCCAGTCCCAGTCATATTTATGCGCCTTGAATGCCAGAACGACCAGCGCCTGCCCCTCCCGGGGGTTGAGCTCCAGTGCCCGGCGCGCGGCCTGCACTGCGCCGGCATAGGCTTCCGCGCGGGGCTCGATTTCGTAGAACGCGATGGCGAGATGGGCCATCGCGAGCCACGCGTGCGCGGCAGCCAGGCCGGGATCGCGCTCGATTGCCTGACTCAGATAGCGGCGAGCCAGGACGAATCCGTCGGGCATCCAGCGATACAGGTGGTGCTTGCCGAGCAACAGGAGCTCGTAGGCCTCGAGATTCGTCGCGGCGGGTTTGCCGGTCGCGGCGTACGCAGTACCGAGCTCGATGCGAATGGCTCGCGCGACTTGTCTGGCGAGTTCCGTCTGCAGGTCGAGCACGGAATGCAGGGAGCGATCGTAGGTCTGCGCCCAGCGATGGCTCTGATCGCTGGCGTCGATCAGCTGGGCGGCGAGACGCAGCCGCTCGCCGTCGCGACGGACGCTGCCCTCGAGAATATAGTCGACGCCCAGTTCGCGGCCGATTTCAGCGATGTCTTTGGTCGAGCCTCGGTACTGCATTACCGAGGTGCGCGCGATCACGCCCAGCCGCTCGGGATTCACATGTCCCAGCTCGGTAATCACATCTTCCGTCAGGCCGTCGCTGAAGTAGCTCCGCGCCGTTTCGCCGCTGAGGTTTTCGAAGGGCAGCACGGCCAGCATGAGCCTGTCACCGGGCACGCCCGAGTCGGAGGAAATACTGCCGAACCAGAGGGCCGCGGCGGTTGCGAGCGCCATCGCCACAATGAGACCGGCGACTATAGTGCGGCGTCTCGCGGACGGTGCATGGGAGACGGCGCCATCGGACGCACGCGCATTGAGCCAGGCGTCCAGCTCCTCGACGTAAGCGAACACCGAACCCTGGCTGCGGTGCTGGAGCCGGTGGACGGGCAGGCCCTCCGCGGCCTCCCAGCGCTGGACCGTACGCACGTCGCGATTGAGGTACTGCGCGATGCGCTTCCAGGATTCCAGCCGGCGGGGGATCGGACCTGCGCCAGGACCACCGGCCTCGAGATGAGATTCGTTCATGGCTTCAAGTCGCGCCACATTCTGACGAGGTCAGCCACCACCATTATGCTCCGCCATCTCCGTATCGAGAAATCTCGTTCAGCGGAGTGAAAACAGTTTCGCCGACGGTCCGGACAGAATCAGTGATAGCCTTCGCCGGGCCGCACCTTGCCGCGAAACACGCGGTATGCCATGACCGTGTAGCCGATCACCAGCGGCAGGAACACGACGTAGCCGATCAGGGCGAAGATCTGCGTCTCGGGCGGCGCAGCCGCCTCCCACAACGTCACGGCGCGCGGCACGATATACGGCCAGATGCTGATCGTGAGCCCCGCGTAAGAAAGCAGAAACAGCCCGATGCTGAAATAGAACGGCAGCGACTGCTGCGCCCGGCGTTGCCGCTTCAGCACGTACCAGCACGATACCGACAGGATGAACGTAACGAGCGGCACCTGCGAGAGAAAATAGAAGTCCGGCAGCGCGAACCACCGCTCGGCGATCTCCGGCTGATCGAGCGGGGTATACAGGCTGACCGCGCCGATGCAGAGGACCAGCAGCGGCAGCAGGCGGCGCGAGACGCGATAGCTCCAGTCCTGCAGCTCGCCGACGGTCTTCATGACGACCCAGGTCGAGCCGAGCAGGGCATAGCCGATGACGACCGAGATGCCGGTCAACAGCGTGAACGGCGACAGCCAGCCGAACGCGCCGCCGGCATACTCGCCGTTACGCACGTCGAATCCCTGCACCACCGTACCGAGAACGAGGCCCTGGCACAGCGCGGCGACCAGGCCACCGAAGCAGAACGAGACATCCCAGAGTCGCCGGCTTCGATTTGCCTTGAAGCGGAATTCGAAGGAGACGCCGCGCCACACGAGAGCGATCAGCATGAGCAGGATCGGCATGTACAGCGCCGGCAAAAGGATCGAATACGCCTGCGGGAACACAGCGAACAGGGCGGCGCCGCCTAGCACGAGCCAGGTCTGGTTGCCGTCCCAGACGGGAGCGACGCTGTTCATCATAACGTCGCGGTCGGAACGCTCGCGCGCGAACGGAAACAGGATGGCGATGCCGAGCACGAAGCCGTCCAGGATCACGTACACGACCACGCCCAGCGCGATGATGGCGGCCCAGACGAGCGCGAGATCCATAACTACTCGTCCGCCGCCGGCATGAATGCCGGCCGGGCCGGCGCCTGGTCCTCGAGCTTCGGCGATTCCTGCTTCTCGTCTCCGGGACCGTGCCGGATGAGCTTGAACAGGTAATAGAGGAACGCCGCCATCAGCACGGTGTAGACGCAGAAGAAAACGCCGAGCGAAGTGCCGACCTGGCCGGCCGACACGGGCGAAACAGCGTCGGCAGTGCGCAGGTGGCCGTAGACGATCCAGGGCTGCCGGCCGACCTCGTTCACGCACCAGCCGGCCACCGTGGCGATGAAGCCGAGCGGCCATGCCAGGGTCAGAGCGCGCAGGAAGCGCGGAGAAGTCTCCAGCCGTCCGCGCGCCATCAGCCAGGCGCCGATCCATGCTAGCGCGAGCATGATGAGCCCGGCGCCGACCATGATGCGGAACGCGAAGAACACGATCGGGACGTTCGGGCGGTCCGTCGGGGCGACTTCCTTCAGGCCCGGAACCTTGCCGTCGAGGCTGTGCTCGAGCAACAGGCTCAAGCCGTAGGGAATGGCAATTTCGAAGCGATTGCGCTCGGCGGCGGCGTCAGGCCAGGCGAACAACAGCAGCGGCGCGCCGCGCATCGTTTCCCAGTTGGCTTCGATGGCCGCGACCTTTGTCGGCTGATGCTCGTAAGCGGCGAGCCCGTGCAGATCGCCGACCACGACCTGCAGCGGCACGAGCACGGCGAGACCGGCAATTGCGACCCTCAGGCCGCGGCGGCCGGTGCGCGGATGAGAACCGTCTCGCAGGTAGCGGGCCGACACGGCGGCGACCACGAATCCGGTCGTGATGTACGCAGCGAGCAGCATGTGCGTGAGACGATACGGGAACGACGGGTTGAAGATCGCTTCCAGCCAGTCGGCCGCATGGAACACGCCGTCGCGAAGCTCGAAACCCGCCGGCGTCTGCATCCATGAATTCGCCGACAGTATCCAGAATGCCGAGAAGAACGTGCCGGTCATCACCATCAGCGTGGCGAGAAAATGCAATCGCGGGCCGACGCGATTCCAGCCGAACAGCATGACGCCGAGGAAACCGGCTTCGAGGAAGAAAGCCGCGAGCACCTCGTACATCATGAGCGGACCGACCACGTTGCCGGCCACCTCGGAGAACCCGCTCCAGTTCGTGCCGACCTCGTAGGAAAGCACGACGCCAGTGACGACGCCCATGCCGAAGCCAAGCGCGAAGATGCGGCCCCAGAAGATGCACTCGCGCCGGTAGATCGGATCGCCGGTCTTGAGCCAGAGCCCTTCGAGCAGGGCGATGAACGCCGCCAGCCCGATGGTCAGCGTCGGAAAGAGGATGTGAAAGGCGATCGTGAACGCGAACTGCACTCGGGAGAGCAGAAGCGCGTCCAGGTCCACCTCACTGCTCGCCGGCTGCGCGCCGTCAGGCCGCTTTCTTCTCCTTGCGCACGCAGTGATCCGCGAGCACTTGCGCGACGCAGGCGGTGACCTTCTTGCCCTTGGCGATATGCAGGAACTCGTTCGGTCCATGGGCGTTCGAGTGCGGGCCGAGCACGCCCGTCACGAGGAACTGCACGCCCGGAAACTTCTCGCCGAGCATGCCCATGAACGGGATGCTCCCGCCGGTGCCCATGTACATCGCATCGGCGCCGAAAAACGCGCGCGAGGCAGCCTGCATCGAGTGCTCCAGCCAGGCTGCAACCGGCGGCGCGTTCCAGCCGACCATCGCCGAATCGACCTTGAACCCGATCTCCGCGCTCGCCACGGGCTCCTTCTCCAGGGCAGCCTTGACGGCGGCGGCGGCATCCTTCGGCTTGCACGTCGGAGGCAGCCGGAAAGACAGCTTGAGAACGGTCTCGGGCCGCTGCACGTTGCCGGCGCTGCCCAGCGCGGGGATGCCGTCGGCGCCGGTGACGGACAGCGAGGGCCGCCAGGTATTGTTGAGCAGAAGCTCCAGCGGGTCGCGCGCGATCGGCTGTGTGCCTCCGGCCCAGGGAAATTTCTCGAACACCATGTCGCCCAGCACTTCGGCCGCCGCGCGCGCTTGCGCCTGCCGCGCTTCGGGAATGTCGTCGTGCAGCACCTCCAGGCAGATGCGGCCCGTTTCGGCGTCCTCGATGCGCTCGAGCGCGCGCCGGATGACGCGGAAGCTCGACGGCACGATGCCGCTCGCGGCGCCGGAGTGGACGCCTTCCGTCAGCACTTTCGCGCGCAAGGTGCCGACCAGGTTGCCGCGCAGCGAGGTAGTGCACCAGAGCTGATCGTAATTGCCGCATTCCGCGTCGAGACAGATGACCAGGCTCGGCGTGCCGATGCGCTCTTTCAGAGCATCCATATAAAAAGGCAGATCATAGCTGCCGCTTTCTTCGCAGCCTTCGATCACGACCACGCATCGCGCGTGGGGGATCTTCTGTTCCTGCAGCGCGCGGATTGCCGTCAGGGAGCCGAAAACGGCATAGCCGTCGTCGGCGCCGCCGCGGCCGTAGAGCTTGCCGTCGCGGATCACGGGCTGCCACGGCGACAGGCCTTCCGCCCAGCCGGTGAATTCGGGCTGTTTGTCCATGTGGCCGTAGAGCAGCACGGTGTCGTCGGATGGGCCGGGAATCTCCGCGAGCAACAGCGGCGTGCGGCCGGGCAGGCGCACGACTTCCACCGACAGGCCCTTCAGATTCTGGGCCTTGCACCACTTCTCCATGAGGCGCGCGGCGTCGTCCATATAACCGTGCTGCTCCCAGTCCGGATCGAACAGCGGTGATTTGTTCGGAATCCGCACGTATTCGGAAAGCTCGGGCACGATGGAATCGTCCCAGACCTCATCGACGAACTTGCTCACCTTGCCGGCATCCATGGCGTTACCTCATTTGGACCATCGATTGAACCAATTACCTTACCCGAACTCGATGGCTTTTTGGAGTCGCCGGGGACATGCGTGATTGGCTGCTTTTGGCGGTGTTGGCAGCGGCCTATTCCTGCCCTCGATCAGACAAACCGTCCAGGCCGAAGAACCTGCGCGCATTGCTTGTCGTTTCCGCAGCCAGCTCGTTCGCCTGCCGACCGGTGGCCGCTGCGACCGTGGCAAGTATGTGCGGAAGGTTCGCCGGCTCGTTGCGTCGCGACTTCGGCTTCGGCTCGAGGTCGCGCGGCAGCAAATACGGCGCGTCGGTCTCGACCATGAGGCGGTCGCGTGGAATCCGGCCGATCAGCGTCTTGAGGTGCGCGCCGCGGCGCTCGTCGCAGATCCAGCCGGTAATGCCGATGTGCATCCCGGCCTCGAGGCACTCGTCGAGCTCCGTGCCGTCACCCGTGAAGCAATGAGCCACGGCGTGCGCGAGGCGCGGCAGATACTCGCGCACGATGCCGATGAAACGATCGTGAGCATCGCGCTGATGCAGGAAAACGGGCGCACCCAGCTCGCAGGCCAGCTCGAGCTGGCTGCGGAAGACGCGCTCCTGGTCGTTCGGCGTACTGAAATTGCGAAAGAAATCGAGCCCGCATTCGCCGATCGCGACCACTTCCGGATTCAGATAGAGATCGCGGAACGCGTCGCAGGCGTCCGCCGGAGCCTGTCCCGCGTGATGGGGGTGTATGCCGGCCGTTGCGTACAACACGCCCGGATGCTCGCGGGCGAGCGCAAGGGCCCGGCGACTGACTTCGACCGTGCTGCCGGTCACGACCATGTTGCCGACGCCTGCTTCCCGGGCGCGCGCAATCACCTCCTCGCGATCGGAATCGAAGCTGTCGTGCGTGAGATTGGCGCCGATGTCGATTAGCTCGAATGCCATGGAAGCGAAGCGTATCCCATGTCACGCCGCCATGTGACAAATGACACTACGAGGGCCGGCGCGTCTCAATTACATTCCCTCCCGGTTCTCTGCACACGAGCGGCGCAGCTATGAGAAACTTGGCAGCTCTATGGACGCAGTGTCGGCGCGAAAAGTGGACAATGACGATTTGCTCAAGGAGCTGCGCATCGATCGCGGGCAGCGGGAAGATCACCGTGGCCCCCGGCGGTGGTGGTGGATCGTCGGCGGGATCCTCGTGGCGCTGGCCGTGGGTGCCGTTCTCGCATGGCGACTTTGGCCGGGCAAAGCATTCGAGGTACGAACCGTAACCGCGGTGGCGAGCAGTGCGGCGAGCGGCCAGGCGGCGGTACTGGAAGCGACCGGCTATATCACCGCGCGCAGACAGGCCACCGTCTCGGCGCAGATCACCGGCACCCTGACCGATGTCCTGATCGAAGAAGGCGAGCGTGTCGAGAAAGGTCAGATTCTGGCGCGCCTCGAGGACAGCGCATACAAAGCTCAGTTGAACGTCGCGCAGGCGCAAGCCGCGGCGGCGCTGGCGCTGGTCGCCCAGAGCGAAGCGCAACTGGTGCAGGCGAAGCGCGACCTGGTAAGGCAGCAGGACCTCGTCGACCGCGGTCTGGTATCGGAGCAGACCGTCGAGCAGGCGCGCACAGAGGTGGCGACGCTGGAGGCACAGGTCAACGCGGAGCGGCGTCAGGCCGCGGCGGCACAGGCCGAGGTTCAAGTAGCGCAGGTCCAGTACGATTACACGGTGGTGCGCGCCCCGTTTACGGGCGTCGTCGTCGCCAAGGCCGCGCAGATCGGCGAGATCATATCGCCGCTGTCCGCCGGCGGTGGATTCACGCGCACCGGCGTCGGCACGATCGTCGATATGGACTCTCTGGAGATCGAAGTCGATGTGAACGAGGCGTACATCAATCGGGTCGAGCCGAATATGCCGGTGCGCGCGATGCTGGACGCCTATCCCGACCGGGAGATTCCCGGCCACGTGATTGCTATCATTCCCACCGCCGACCGCAGCAAGGCGACGGTTCAGGTGCGTATCGGCATCGACGAGAAGGATCCGCGCATCGTTCCGGACATGGGCGTGCGCGTATCGTTTCTCGAAGAACGGCACCAACAGCAGCCGAACGAAGCGCCGAAAGGCGTCCTGGTGCCGGACTCGGCGATCGTCGAGCGCGGCGGCGACAGCATTGTCTTCGTCGTCGAGGGCGATACGGTGCGCCTGCGCAGAATCACGCCGGCGCCGCAAAGCTACGGGGATCTGCGCCTGCTTCCCGCCGGGGTGGCAGCCGGCGACAAGGTGGTCGATGAGCCGGCGGCCGATCTGCAGGACGGTTCGACCGTCAAGACAAACCAGTGACCGTAAGGATGAGACCATGGCGACCCTGATCGAAATCCACGATCTCAGCAAGGTTTACCAGCGCGGCCGCGAAAAGCTCGAGGTTCTGCACCACATCGATCTCGAGGTCGCCGAGGGCGACTTTCTGGCGCTGATGGGGCCGTCCGGCTCGGGCAAGACCACCCTGCTGAATCTCATCGGCGGGCTCGACAGTCCGAGCGGCGGCAGCATCGCGGTGGGCGGCAAGCGCATTGACGAGATGAGCGGCGGCGAGCTCGCCAGATGGCGCGCGGCCAATGTCGGCTTTGTGTTCCAGTTCTACAACCTGATGCCGACCTTGAGCGCGCAGAAGAACGTCGAGCTGCCGTTGTTGCTGACCCGGCTGTCGGGATCGCAGCGCAAGCGCAATGCGGCAGTGGCGCTGAAGCTGGTCGGATTGGAAGATCGCGCCAGCCACAAACCCGGCGAGCTGTCCGGCGGCCAGCAGCAGCGCGTCGCAATCGCCAGGGCCATCGTCTCCGACCCCACGCTGCTGGTGTGCGACGAGCCAACCGGCGACCTCGATCGTGCTTCCGCGGAGGAAGTGTTGAACCTGCTGCAGCGGCTCAATCGCGAGCACGGCAAGACCATCATCATGGTGACCCACGATCCGAAGGCGGCCGATCACGCCCGCCAGATTCTCCACCTCGACAAGGGCACACTGGTCGAGCAGGCGGCGGCGAAAGTGGCCTGACGCGGCCGATATGAAATATCTGCACCTGATCTGGTCGGCACTGTTCCGCAGCAAGACCCGCACGATCCTGACACTGTTGTCGGTCGTGGCGGCGTTCCTGCTGTTCGGCATGCTCGATTCGGTGCGGGTCGCATTCGCCTCGGGCGGCGATGTGGCCGGCGCCAACCGGATGGTCGTGGCTTCCCGGTTCTCGATCATCCAGCCGTTGCCCTACAGCCTCAACGCCCGCATCGAGGCCGTGCCGGGGGTTCAACAGGTCGTGTACGCGAGCTGGTTCGGCGGCATCTACCAGGACCGCAAGAACTTCTTCCCGAATTTTGCCGTCGGGCCGGGCTTCTTCGATCTTTATCCCGAGTATTCGATAGCGCCGGAGCAACTGCGGAATTTCCAGGATACGCGCACCGGCGCCATTGCCGGTGCCGCGCTGGCGGAGCGATTCGGCTGGAAAGTCGGCGCTCAGGTACCGTTGCAGGCCACGATCTTCCCGAACGAGACCACTGGCAACGCCTGGACGTTCGAGCTGGCCGGCATCTTCCATGTGACCGAGAGCACTCGCCGCGGCGAAGAGAACCAGCTGGTGTTCCACTGGAAGTATTTCGACGAGGCGAACGCCTTCGGCAGCGGCACGGTCGGCTGGTACATCGTCAAGCTCGCCGACGGCGCCGATGCCGGCACGGTGGCGCAGGCCATCGACGAGATCTCGGTCAATTCGGATCACGAAACCAAAACCCAGACCGAGCAGGCGTTCAATCAGGCGTTCCTCAAGCAGTTCGCCGACGTCGGCCTGATCGTCACCGCGATCATGGCGGCCGTATTCTTCACGCTGTTGCTGGTGACCGGCAACACGATGGCGCAGGCGGTGCGCGAGCGCATACCGGAACTGGCGGTGCTGAAGACGATCGGTTTCTCCAACCGCTCGGTCCTCGGGCTGGTGCTGGCCGAGTCGATTCTGCTCGTGCTGATCGGCGGATTGATCGGACTGGCGTTGGCGGCGGTATTGATGCCGGGCGTGAGCGCCAGCAGCAACGGCATGATCAGCCTGCCGACCGTGCCGGTGCAGACCTGGGGGATAGGGATTGCCCTGATATTCGCAATAGGGCTGGTCGTCGGCATGCTCCCGGCGATGCGGGCCATGCGCCTGAAGATTGTCGATGCTATTGCAGGACGTTGAGGACGTGTCGTGAGCAGGCTCAAGACGATTCTGCGCGGGCTGGGGGTTATGCTGGCGGTGATCGCCGCTCTGGCGGCCTGGACGCTGTTGCCGTGGATCGGCGCATTGGCTTTCGGCATCGCGCTCGCAGCCTGGCTGTTACTGACCCGCAGCGGCCGGCGTACCTTGTCCGTAGCGCGGATCGGCGTGGCCAGCATTCCGCAACGCTGGGGCGCGACCCTCGTGATCGTAGTGGGGATCGCCGGCGTGGTCGCCGTGCTGGTAGCGCTGCTGGCAATGGGCGAGGGCTTTCGCGCGATGCTTACCCGGACCGGCAGCAACGACACGGCGATCGTTCTGCGCGGCGGCTCGCAAACGGAGCTGAATTCAACCATCACGCGTGAACAGGCGACGTTGATCGAGCAGGCGCCGGGCGTGGCCAGGGACGATCACGACGAGCCGATCGCCTCGGCGGAGCTGGTGCTGATCGCCAATCTGCCGAAGAAAAGCAGCGGCACCGACGCCAATGTCGAAATTCGCGGCGTCGGCACGGAGGCATTCGATCTGCGCAGCAACGTGCAGATCGTCGATGGCCGCCGGTTCAAGCCCGGTCTGCGCGAATTGATCGTCGGCGAGGGCGCGCAGGAACAATTCGCCGGTCTCGATCCGGGGCAGCAGATCGAGCTCAACAATCAGCAATGGACGATCGTGGGCGTTTTCGCTTCGGGCGACGCCCACGCATCGGAAATGTGGGGCGACACGGAAACTCTGGCTTCGGCCTATCGTCGTCAGGGCTTCCAGTCGGTATCGGTGCGCTTGAGCGATCCAGATGCATTCGACACATTCAAGGCGGCGATCTCATCGGATCCGCGGCTGAAGCTGGACGTATCCACGACCCTGGAGTATTACAGCGAGCAGTCGGAGGGGTTGACGACCGTCATCCGGATTCTGGGTATTACAGTCGGCAGCATCATGGCCATCGGCGCCGTTTTCGGCGCGCTGAACACGATGTTTGCCGCAGTGGCGGCCCGCACGCGCGAAATTGCCACCTTGCGGGCGATCGGCTTTCGCGGGGTGCCGGTGGTCGTCTCGGTGATGCTGGAAACCATGCTGTTGGCACTGCTCGGCGGAGCACTCGGCGCGTTCGCCGCCTGGGCTGTTTTCAATGGCTATACCGTGTCCACGTTGGGCGCCAATTTCAGCCAGGTCGTATTCGACTTCCGCGTATCGCCGGGCCTGCTCTGGAACGGGCTCAAGTGGGCGCTCGCGATCGGTTTCATCGGCGGCTTGTTTCCGGCGGTGCGGGCGGCTCGTCTGCCCGTAGCAACGGCACTGCGCGAGGCTTGACGCCGTTGCGCGCGCGGCTGCTCCCTGCAGGGATCGCAATTGCGCTGGTCGCCTTCGCGGCGCCGGCGGCGGACCAGGTCGAAACGCTCGCCGATGCCCAGGGGCGCATCCAGTATGCGGTATACACGCGTGATGCCGGCGCATTGCGGGCGACGCGGGCGGACTTGCGGACACTGGTCGGCGACGGAAACGTCGCGCCGCTCGCGTTCTACTACCTCGGACACGTCGACTTCCGGCTGGCGCAGCTCGCGCTGCACGAGGAAGAGGCTGAGGCGAACGGCCACCTCGACGACTGCATCGAGCACGCCGATGCCGCGCTCGAGCGCGATCCCGAGCTTGCCGAGGCGCACGCGCTGAGCGCTGCGTGCCATGGCCTGCAGGCCGATTTCTCGCCGATCGCCGGCGTGCTCGCCTCGCGCAGCGCGGCGAGTCATCTCCGTGAGGCGCGCGAGCTCGCGCCGGACAATCCGCGCATCGAGTTGCTGGCGGCGATGGAGCTTTACCGCCATGCGGCCGAAGGCGACCCGCAGGTCGCGGCCGGGTTCGAGCGGGCACTGCAACTGTTTGCCCGGGAGGACGGCCCGCGCGCCGGCTGGCCCGACTGGGGGCTCGCGGAGGCGCACGCCTATCTGGGCAGCGTGTACCTGGCGAACGGCGACATCATGCGCGCGCGCAACGAGCTCGAGCGGGCGCTGCTCATCGCGCCGGACTATGCCTGGGTGCTCGAGCTGGTCTCTTCAATCCAGACGCCACTTGAATAGCGCCGCGCCGAGCGCCAGAAAAATGGCGCTCATGACGGCGAGCACGGCCAGCTCGGCGCGCACGTCGCCGAGGGCCGCGCCGTCGAGCATGATGGCGCGCGCCGCTTCGAGAATCTGCGTAAGCGGCAGCGCTTCGGCCGCCTTCTGCATGAACGGATGCGCGCCTTCCATCGAGAACCACACGCCGGAAATCAGCATCATCGGCCAGGAAATCATGTTGAGGATGCCGCCCGCCAGCTCCTCGCTGCTGACGCGAGCGGCGACGACGAGCCCGAGCGCGATCATCGAGACGGCGCCGAGCGTGGCGACCACGAACAGGTCGAAATAGCTGCCGGCCACCGGCGTGTGCAGGAGGCTTGTCGTGCCGAAAAAGACGAAGCTCGTGATGACCATGATCAACAGAATGCGCGACAGCACCTGGGCGACGATGAATTCGAGCGCGCGCAACGGCGTGGCCCGCAGCCGCTTGAGAAAGCCGCTCTTGCGATAGCGCACCACCACGTAACCGACACCGAACAAGCAGCTGAACATCATGTTCATGCCGAGGATGCCGGGCAGGAGCCAGTCGACATAACGGATGCGCGGGCCGGTGACCGTCGCCCTGCCGAAACCGTCGGGATCGGCCTGCAGAAGCAGTCTTTCGAGAATGTAGCCTTGCGGCGAGTCCTCGTTGATCCAGTAGCGTGCCGGCTCGCGCAGATCGAGCAGCATCTCCATGCGATGATGCTCGAGCTTCCACACGGCTTTTTCTTCGCTGCCGGCGGCGAAGAAATCGATGTATTTCGTCTCGAGGAACGGATGCGCAGTCGTCTCGAGCGGCGCTCCGCCGGTCAGCACGCCCACCTGGTAGAGCGGCTTCTCTTCGCCGGGGAAGACGAACGCGAGGCCGAATACCAGCAACACCGGAAGGAGAATGTTCCAGCCCAGCGAGGAGCGGTCGCGTACGAACTCCAGGTTTCGGGCATGCAGCACGGCAAGCATGCGCCGGATCACGCGCGCAGCTCCCGTCCGGTCAGCTCGAGAAACAGGTCTTCGAGGTTGCGTGGCCGGATGCGCAGCCGGCCCAGCGGCACGCGGAGCCCGGCCAAAGCTCGGATCGCCTCGTCGACATCGGGGACGGACATCTCGACGCGATCGCCGAGCATGAGCACCTGGTAAGGCAGCTCGGCGGGGTCGGCGGTGAATTCCTCGCGCGGCAGCTCGAGCACGGTATCGCGAAAATGGTCCTCCAGAAGCTGCGCGGGCGGCCCCTGCGCGATGATCCGTCCGTGATCCATGATGATGATCTCATCGCAGAGGTGATAGGCCTCGTCCATGTAATGCGTCGTCAGGATGACCGTCTTGTTGCGCGCCTTGATGGCGCGCACGAGATCCCAGAAGTTGCGCCGCGCCTGTGGATCGAGTCCCGTCGTCGGCTCGTCGAGGAACAGGATGGCTGGATCGTTGACCAGCGCGACTGCCAGCAGCAGGCGCTGCCGCTGGCCACCGGAGATCTTGCGCACGTCGCGATCCTTCACGGGCCCGAGTGAGCAGATCGCGATCAGCTCATCGAAATCGACGCGCGTCGAGTAGAGCCGGCCGAACAGATCCAGGGTCTCGCGCACGGTGAGAAAGTCCTGCAGCGCCGTGGACTGGAACTGAATGCCGGCCTCCTCGCGAAAGCCGGCGCCGATCGGCTGGCCGCGATATCGCACCTCGCCCGAAGTCGGCGGCAGGATGCCCTCCATGATCTCCACGGTCGTGGTTTTTCCGGCGCCGTTGGGGCCGAGCAGGCCGAAACAGGCGCCCTCGCGAACGCTGAAGCTGACCCCCCGCACGGCCTCGACGCCGGGATAGCTTTTGACGAGTTTGTCAACCCTCAAAATGGGCTCCATGGCGCCCCGAAAGCCTCGCGAAACGGGAATGGAATACTGTAACATCTGGTCAAAACGGCGGGCCGCGGCGAGCAGCGGCGTGCACCGCCGAGGCCGGGTCCCGGCGGCCCCCGAGCTGCCGGTTCCGCACTACCTGGAGACTCAGTTCACGCCCATGAAAAGGTCGGCGTCCACGAGAAGTGCCCGTTCGAAGGCGCAGGCGGATTCCTCCTCACGCGGCGGCGCACAGTTACAACTGTTCTCGACCGGGGGCGTTGCGCCCGAGTTGCGCGTCCGCGTCAGTCCCCGCGCGAAGCGCATGTCGATCCGGGTTTTTCCATACGGACGCGTCGAAGTGGTCGTGCCCCGGCGCACGCGGCCGCACACGGTGCAGCGCTTCATCAGCGGCAACCGGGAATGGATCGACCGCACCTCGCGCGAGATGCAGGGCCGCTTCCAGCGCCCCGATCTCGATGCGCCGACCCGCATCGAGCTGGCCGCCCTGAAGCGGTGCTGGACGGTACGCTATGTCTCCCGCGGAACCGATGGCGCGAAGCTGATCGAGTTACCCGGCCGCCTCGAGGTGCGCGGCGCGGATGCGCAGGGTGAAGGCGGCCGCACGGCCTTGCGACACTGGCTTGCTGAACAGGGGCGCGACTATCTCTCGCCTCGGCTCGCGCGCATTGCCGAGCGCGCCGGGCTCGAGTACAAGCGGGTGCAGATCCGCAATCAGCGCACGCGCTGGGGCAGCTGCTCGGCCACCGGCACCATCAGCCTCAACTGTTGCCTGCTGTTCCTGTCGCCGGACCTCGTGCGCTACCTGCTCGTTCACGAGTTGTGCCACACGCGCCATCTCGACCACTCGGCCCGCTACTGGGCGCTCGTCGAGCGCCATCAGCCGAATGCGCGCGCGCTCGACCGGCGCCTCGCCGAAGCCTGGCGCGACGTGCCGCCCTGGGCGACGTTGTTGTAAATGGTTAAATGGGGACATGCCTGATTTCGTCTTCGAAATCAGGCATGTCCCCATTTACAGAAACAGATCCGGCAACAATTTCTGTCCCGGCGCCACCGCATATTGCTCGAAG